>NZ_JBHUUW010000056.1:0-53929 GCF_042670825.1 Streptomyces sp. NPDC057137
GTCCGGGCCCTGCTGCCGTACGCCGAAAGTCCCGGTGTCGTCGCTCTCGAAATGCGCCGGCCCTACGGCGGATTGCCGGCCCCCGCATTGACGCGTTTATCCAGACCCACTCGACGCGTATTGATTCGGGATCGATTCATCGACTGGTTGACTATCATGCGGGGGCCGATACTGCAGATGCCCCAAGGCAATAACCCCGCGCTCGAAAACGTGAGGACGAATTATGACTGTCGAGTCTGATTATGATTACGTCGTCGTCGGGGCTGGGAGCGCGGGCTGTGTGATCGCGAGCAGACTGTCCGAGAACGGAAGCTCCCGGGTACTCCTGCTGGAAGCCGGTCCCGCTCAGGGGCCGGACATCATGGGTGTTCCGCCGGCCTGGTTCGGGCTTCTCGGCAGCGATGTGGACTGGAAGTACACCACCGTTCCGCAAAAGGGCACGAACAACGTGGAGCATTTCTGGCCCCGGGGCAAGGTGTTGGGCGGCTCCAGCAGCATCAACGCAATGGCGTTTCTCCGGGGTGACCGACACTCGTACGACGCCTGGGAAGAATCCGGTGCCTCCGGCTGGACGTACGCGGACATGCTGCCGTTCTTCAAGCGCAGTGAGACCACCCAGGGACGTGACCCGGCCCTCCGGGGAACATCGGGCCCACTGAAGGTCGCCCCGGCGAAGAACCGCAATCCGCTGGCCGAGGCCCTCTTCGACGCCGTGGTCGAGACCGGGTATCCGAGCACGGAGGACCTCAGCGGCGAAAGTCCGGAGGGTGCGGGCTGGTACGACCTGAACATCGTCGAGGGCGTACGTCAGAGCGCCGCAGACGCCTATCTGCTTCCTCATCTGGACCGCCCGAACCTGACCGTCGTCACCGACGCGCTCGCCCACCGGCTGACCTTCGAGGACGACCGGTGCACGGGGGTGGAGTACGAGGTCGAAGGAGTCATGCTGCGGGCGCGGGGGCTCCAGGAGGTCGTACTGACCGCCGGCGTCATCGGCTCCGCCCAGTTGCTGCTGCTGTCCGGGATCGGCCCGTCGTCCCATCTGAACGACGTCGGCATCGAGACGGTCGTCGATCTGCCCGGTGTGGGAGAGAACCTGCAGAACCACATCGAAGTCCCGATCATGTACAAGGCCTCCCGGCCCATCCCCCAAGGCAAGAACAACCACGGCGAGATGATGGGACTTCTACGCAGCTCCCCGGGGTCCGCCCACCCGGACATGCTGATTTTCGCCATCGACATGCCGTTCGCTCCCGGCGTCGAGGAACTGCCGGAACAGGGCTACAGCATCATGACCGTTCTTGCCCGGCCTCACAGCAGGGGAACGCTGCGCCTGGCAAGTTCCGACCCGGCACAGCACCCGGTCCTGGACCCCCAGTACCTCACCGACGAGCGCGACCTCGAAACGCTCCTGGCCGCGCTGCGCGTATCCCGGTCCATCGGCGAGGCACCCGCTCTGGCACCCTGGCGAGAAACGGAACTGTTCCCAGGACCGGATGTACAGGGCGACGACGAACTTCGCGACCACATCCGCAGTACCACTGTCACCGAATGGCATGCGGCCGGCACCTGCAGAATGGGCACCGATGATTTGTCGGTGGTCGACCCCGAACTCCGGGTCCGCGGCTTGCGGGGGCTGCGCGTCGCCGACGCTTCCGTCATTCCCGTCCTGCCTGCGGTCAATATCAACGCATCGGTCATCGCCATCGCGGAGAGGGCAGCAAGCCTCATCGGCCAATCCGTCTGACCCAGGACCTGGAGAAGAGACCTGGAAATGAACCGGAGCCGGGCCTTAGGGCGAAAGACACGCCTCGATCGCCGGTACGGGTTGCCCGCCTGCTCCCTCGACGATGATCCGGGCCGCAGGACGTGGAGAGAGGTCGGGAATGACGCCCGGCGAGGGGGTCGACGTCGGCGCCGTCCGACCTTCCCCGCCCCCCGCACCACCCGTGCCCCCCGTGCTCTGTGCGGCTCCGGCGCGGACGGCCAGCCCGACGGTGCAGGAGAGTTGACGCAGCGCGGCGACGCCGAGCCGAGGCGTACCCGCGGGAAACCGGATCACGACAGTGCCGGCCTCCCGGTCTCTCCCGAGGGTTACCTCCGGGCGGCCTATGTTCGGGGGCAGCGCGGTCGCGAGGCCTTCCGATTCCGCGCGGGTCGGACCGGCGAGCAGTTGTCGTACGGCCGAGGTCACCGGATCCAGGCCCGGGATCCGGTCACGGGCCACCGCGCGCAGGACCACTCCGTCGGCCGGCTGCGCGTCCGTTGTCCCAGGCCCCGCGCGGTCGAGGAAGTAGACCGCGTTCGAAAGTGCCATGCCGGTGGCCGGTTCACCGACCTCGACGACCCCCGAGGGCGGCACTCCGCAGCCTGATGCCAGACACAGAGCGGCCGCCGTCACCGCGAGGGCCGTCGCCGTCCGTCGTGTCACTCGTCCTCTCCCTTCCTGAGCGCGATGGGCTGCTCCCCGTGCCGCTGCGGCTCGCGTGTTCCGTGCGGTCGTAGGGGAAGTTCCACCGTGAAGACCGCTCCGCCGCCGGGGCGGTTCGCAGCTCGGATACGTCCGCCGTGCAGGTGGACGTTCTCCTGTGTGATCGCGAGGCCCAGACCGCTGCTCTCGCTGCGGCTGCGAGCCGAACTCACCTTGAAGAAGCGGTCGAAGAGCTGCGGCAGCGCTGCCTCCGGGACGCCGGGCCCCCGGTCGGACACCTCGATCACCACTACGGGGCACTGCGTCTCCGCTTCTCCCCTCACCGGCCGAGGCCCTGTCGGGCCGTGCGGTGTGCGACGCAGGGTCAGGGCCACCGGCTGTCCTCCGTGCCGCAGCGCGTTGCCCACGAGGTTGGCGACCACGACATCGAGGCGGCGCGGATCGACGCGTGCCCGTATGCCGTCGGGCAGGTCGGTGTCCACGTCGTGGAGCCAGCCCCGGATGGAGAGCGTGCGTCGCAGCGACTCGGCCAGGTCGAGTTCGTCCAGGCCCAGTTCGGCCGCGTGGGCGTCGAAGCGGGAGATCTCCATGAGGTCGTCCACGAGTCGTGCGAGTCGCACGGTCTCCTCGGTGATGAGGCGTACCGCGTCGGCGGCGTCACCATCGAGGCCGGGCATCTCCTCGGCGAGCACGTCGGTGACCGCCGTCATGGCGCTCAGAGGCGTTCGCAGTTCGTGCGAGACGTCGGCCGCGAAGCGGCGTGCTCCGGCCTCCATGCGGCGCAGTTCGGTGACGGACTCCTCCAGCGCGGCGGCGGTGTCGTTGAACGCTTCGGCGAGGTCGGCCAGTTCGTCGGAGCCTTGGACGCTGAGCCGGGTGTCGAGGTGGCCGTCGGCCATGCGCCTGGTCGCCCGGCGCAGCGCCCGTACCGGCCGAAGGACACCGCGCGCCAGAAGCAGCGCCAGCAGGGCGGCAAGGCCGAGGGCGGGCAGAGTGGCCCGCTCGACAGCCCTGACCAGCGCGTCCACGTACGCCTGTTCGCTCTTCTGGGGCACGACGAGGTAGAGCGTGAGCCCCGACAACGTGCGTGAGGTGTAAGGGCCGTCGGTGTACGTGACGGGCAGGCCGACGACGAGAGACGAGTGGTCTCCCGTCTGTACACGCTGGAAGACCGCGACCGCGCGCTGTTCCACAGAGGCGCGCAGTGCGGGCGTCAGTACGTCCGGGGCGGTCGGGCCGGCCGAGGCGGCGCGCAGATCGCCGTAGGTCGCCAGGACCGTCCCCTGCTGGGCCTGGTGTTCGCGTGCGAGCCGTCCCACCAGGCTGTCGAGTTCCTCCTGGCCGAGGGTGGGAGTCAGCCCGGGGATGGCGGCGTCGACGCTCCGCCGGAACTGGTTGACGACCGTGTCCTGGCTCTGCTGCAGCACACCGGTGCGCGCCTGCTGGAAGGTGAGCGCGCCAGTGCCAAGAGCGCTGAGCGCGGCAACGAGAACGAAGGAGAACACGAGCCGCACGCGTAGGGAGCGCGGGCGGAACCGGCGTCGCTTCCCGGCGTCCGATGCCGGCTCTCTCCGGGACGGCCCCTGTGCCTGGAGAGGTGTCTGCGCTTGTACGCGCTCGGGTTCCCGTCGCTTGTGCCGGCCTCCCTCCGGGACGCGTTCGCCGACCGTCCGGGCGTCCCCTTCCCGTTCGCGCCACGGAGCGTTCATGCGTCCCGTGCCACGCGGAAGCTGTAGCCGAAGCCGCGTACGGTCTCGATGCAGCCTGACGCCCGGCCGGCCTCGCCGAGTTTCGCGCGCAGGCGTTTCACGCACGCGTCGACGAGCCGGATGTCGCCGTGGTAGCTGTGCTCCCACACCGTTTCGAGGAGTTGCTGGCGGCTGAGCACCTGGCCCGGGGACGCCGACAGGGTCAGCAGCAGTCGCAGTTCGGAGGCGGCGAGGAGGACCCGCTCTCCGTGGTGGGTCACCACGAGGCCGGCCCGGTCGATGGTCAGCGGGCCGTGGGACTCGGCCCGGGGCCGGGCGTGACCGGGGGCCGGTGCGTCGAGGCGGCGCAGGACGGCGCGGATCCGGGCGTCGAGGACGCGTGCCTGGACCGGTTTCACGACGTAGTCGTCGGCGCCGACCTCCAGTCCGACGACCACGTCCACGTCGTCGCCCTTGGCGGTCACGATGATGATCGGCACCTGCTCGCGGTCGCGGACCTGGCGGCATACGTCGAGACCGCCCATGCCGGGCAGCATGAGGTCGAGCACCACGACGTCGGGCCGGAACGAGGCCAGTTGGCCGAGGCCTTCCTCTCCGGTCGCCACCGCGTGGACGTCGTGCCCCTGGCGTCTCAGCCCCAGGCCGACGGCCCGGCGGACGGCATCGTCATCCTCGATGAGAAGTACGCGGGACATGCGCCCCAGTATGCGTGCGTCCAGGTGAACGCCTGTGCGATCACGGCCTCGCCGAGAGGGCTGTTACGCGATGGTCTTATGCACCGCCCGCCTCGGCTGTGCGTAGTGCCGGCCGCGTGAGGTGAGGCGTGCGCCGCGTGAGGCGCGCGGCGCGGGGGACGTGCGCTGCGCAGGACGTGCGCAGCGCAGGACGGGGCGTGCCGTTATCTTCTCGTGATCTTCTGCACCAGGATCGGTCATGCGAGTTCCGCAGCCTGGGTCCGCTCCGAAACCGGGGCAGGAACCGGCCCGGTCGCACGGTGCCGTCGACGAGGGGAATTCGCTGCCTCATGCGCCATGCCGACAACCGACGCGGCAGACGATCCCAGCACCCTGCCCGCACCCGCCGCCGAAGGGTCCGCGAGCGGGCCGCCCGGCGCCGCCGTCTGCTGGGGCTGGCAGCGGTGGCCGCGGTGGCCCTGACGGCCTTCGGCGCCGTCCGCTGGCAGAGCGATGACCCGCACTCGGCCGACCAGGCCGCCACCTCGCCCCATCCGCCTTCGGCGACACTCCCGCCGTCGCCGCAGGGACCGGCCAACGGGTCCCCGTCACCCTCGCCCTCCTCCTCGGCGTCCGCGTCCTCGCCGCAAACCAAGGAGTCCTCCGCCGACCGTCGGGTGGCCAAGAGCGGAACCGGGGTGTTCAGCACAGCGGCCGCGAACGGCGGCCCCGTCGGCAAGGGCACCATCCGCCGCTACACCGTGCAGGCCGAAGGAGGGACCGGGGTGTCGGCATCCACCGCGGCGAAGGAGATAGCGGCCGTCCTCGGCGACCGGCGCGGGTGGACCGCGAACGGCCACGACGGCTTCCAGTTGGTCTCCTCCGGGCAGAGCGACTTCGAGGTGAAGATCGCAACGCCGGACACGGTGGACCGGATCTGCGGCGCCGCGGGTCTGCGCACACGGGGAGAGGTCAACTGCAACGTGGGCAATCAGGTGATCGTCAACCTCAAGCGCTGGCTGACGGGATCCCCTCAGTTCCCCGGCTCGCTGCACGAGTACCGCGCCCTGATCATCAACCATGAGGTGGGCCACCGGATCGGCCACGGCCACGAGAGCTGCCCCGGCCCCGGCCGCCCGGCACCGGTGATGATGCAGCAGATAGACGGTCTGCACGGATGCCGGGCCAACGCATGGCCGTACGACACCAGTGGCGGCTACCTGGAAGGGCCGAGCGTGCCGTGACCGGCGACGGTGGCCGTGCCGTACACGTGTTTTATGAGTTCGCTGACGGATACGGCACGACAATCATGTCGACATCGTCCTGGCCGCCCTCGCCCACGGCTACGTCGTCCGGAGGCTGCGACGATCCATGACGACCAATGACGACCGATTCGTCAGGGCCGGTCGGACCGGCCCCGTTGCTGCTGCAGGTCCAGATCCCAACTGGCCGGCGGATACGTCGCCTGCGGAGCGGCGAGGGCCACGTCGACCGCGATCCCGACCTCACCGGGGAAGAAGTCGAGGTCTCGGACCAACTCCATCGCCCGTACGGTGTCCTCGCCGAGCGGACGCGACATGCGATCGGCGCCGAAGGGGAAACCCACCGGTTTCATGCGTGCCATACCCAGCGCGTGGTCGGCCCGCCGGTCCAGGCCGATGGCGGAGTATCCGGCCGCCAGGGCAACCCACTTGAGCGCGCTGTTCACACCGTCGGACAGTTCCCCGGCCCCGAGCAACGTCTGCGCGGCGCTGCCTGCGGTCCCGTCTCTGGACGACCTCGGTCCCTGCTGCAGCCCCAGACGCTTTCGTTCACTCTCCAACAGGGCACGCGCCTCATCCAGCACACGACCAACCCGCCGCAGTTCGGTCAGGTCATCGGACATCTCGGTTCCTTCCGTCAACTGACCCGACTTTACGGGCAATTGCGGCGATCGCCAGGCGCTTACGCATAGTCGCCCTGTCTGACAGGTTCGTCAGTCGACGGATGGGCTGTCCATGCGGCCGATCCGGTGGATCTCCTCCAGCGGATACGGGGTCTGCCTGCTCCGGCGCTGGAACTTGAGGTTGAAGTCCGACATCACGGCGGCGATCGGCGCGTGCCGGGCGAGGATCGCTGCGGCCTCCTCCGGGATTCCGGTGGGACGTTTGCCCTCCGCGTAGGCGCGCACCAGCTCGTAGCGGCCGTCCCGGTCCTCCCTCCGGTATCCGAACAGAGCGGTGACAAGCCAGTTCACCAGATACGTGGCGGTGAAACAGCGGTCGTAGGTCTCATGCCGGTCGAAGAAGCCGGCCTCGTCCTGCGACAGTTCGAACCGGGAGGAGATCGCGAGACCGTAGTCCGCGAAGTAGAGGCGCTCACCGTCGGTCAGGATGTTCTCGAAGTGCGCGTCGAAGTGCAGGAGCCCGCGGCTGTTCATGAACGAGACGCCGGCTGCCAGTTCTCTCTCCACCATGGTGCAGGCCCGGTTGGCGACCTCGTCGCCTGCTTCGACCTGGGTGCCCAGCCACTGGTGCAGGTTCTGCGGGATGTACTCCAGGAACAGCGCGACGCTCGCCGAGGACTGCTGCAGAGCCTCGATCCGGCGGCGTACCTGCGATCCGCCGCCCCGGTAAGCAACAGCCCGTTCGATGTCGGCCAGGTCCTCGGGCAGGGGCGTCGCGTCCGGCAGCACTCGCCAGTGGTACATCAGGGGGAAGCCCTCGTGTTCCGCCGCGAGCACCCAGTTCGTCGTCATGGTGTGCACGGCGAGTTCTCTCCAGGCCCCGAAACCCGGCCCGGCGAGGGTGCCGACGCCGTAGTGACAGAAGTCGGGCAGCTCGAACAGGTTCCCCGTGGACCGGACGTGCTCCGGTTGCCTCTCCAAGTCGGTGAGGGGCACCCGCTTCACGAAGACCGGGGTTCCGGCGACATCCAGCAGGGACGACTTCCCGCCGATGCCGGATCCGATCGGCACCGCCGTGTCCACCAGCTCGTGCAGTGCGCGATCACTGCGCAGGGCCAGGGATGTGGAGACGGCGCTATGGGCGGTGAGACGCGCACCGTGCGACATGTCAGGGATTCTCACTGCTGCCTCCACCTGGATGTCGGGCTCAATCCCGCGATGGCGGTACAGCTGAGCCACGCGGCGACCACGTTCGACGTACACGTGCGACCCAAGGCTCGCGGGTGACGGCTTGGCTCAGAGTTCATCGTGGTCCGCTCCGGCGGCCCAGCGGCGAATGTGCCCGTCGGGGTGGGCCTGGGCGGACGCGCGGGTGCTCGCGAGCAGTTTGTGCAGGCGTGGTGGGTACGCCGCCCGGGAGGTGGGCAGGTCCAGCAGGACACGGTGGCGCATCCGCAGATCGGTGGCCTCGGCGAACACCTGCATTGACGCCTCCAACCAGGCGTCCTTGATGTCTCGCGACTCGTCCAGGGCAGGATCACGTACCCCACCAGGTCCATACGCGGGGGACCGATCTGCGCGTATGGGCAAGTGGGCCCAGTACCAGGCCCGCACAGCACCCGCTCGCTCAACATCCGTACCGGCCCGTAGACGGTCGACCAATGCGGCCATCACACGGCGGCGTCCGAATGCGTAGAGCGCCGGTTCGACGAACCAACGGCAGAAGCTGGGATCCGGGTCGTGTACGGCTGCCGCCATCAACGGGGCGAACAACTCCTCGGGCAGACCCGCACGTTCCAGGAGGGGCTTACGCACCGCATGGGCGAGATGGCGGGCGCTGCGTTCCTCCGGCTTCATGGCCACGTCATCGACACCCAGCAGCCGAGCCACCTCCGTCGCGCGCACCAGGAATGAACACGATTCCCTGTCGTTCTGTTCGTCTTCGGCCATAGCGGCATTCTGGACTGCGTCGGGGCGCTGTTCGTGATCGGCACGATGCCGTCGACGTCTCGGACGAGGGCCAGGACGAGGATCTCGACCCGATGTCCTAGCAGGAACTCGTCGACTCTCCACCGGCCCGTGAGTTCAGGACCACGCCGGCCGCTGTGCATGACGTGCACGCGAACCTGTCGCTCGCGAATGTGGACTTCGAGGAGTTCGTCGAGGCGGCGCGCGCCGATCCTGACGGCATCCTGCGCCCCGTGTGAAGAAGCGGGACCCCTTGCCGTCGGCTTCGCTCACCCGTTGGACGCCGACGACGCGGCGACGGCTCGGCCGGCGTGCGTGAAGCGGCCCCACTGCTCAGCCTGGCGCCGGGCTCCGGACCTTTGCCTCGGGACCGGACTCGTCACCTTGGTTGGCACTTCTGTGCGGAACGGCGGTGCCGTGCCGTCACCCCGCCCGCCCGACGGCGCCTTCGGCGTCGGCCGACACTGTGATGGTCTTCTCGCCGTTCCGCGTCCCCGCCGGCGGCGTGGTGGAGCGGCGCGTCAGCCGGCGTACGTCCGGCACGGCCAGGACCGCGGCCGTCAGCAGGACGACCAACGCCGAGCAGCCCCACAGGGCGTACGTGCGCCCGAAGGCGCTCTCCGCGGGTCCGGCGAGCGCGGTGGCCACCGGAATCATCCCGATCGAGCCGAGCATGTCGTACGCGGAGACCCGGGAGAGTTTCTCCTCGGCGATCTCCTGATGCAGCGCGGTCATCCACGACACCCCGAAGACCTCGATCGACAGCCCCGTCAGGAACATCACCACCGCCAGCCCCGCGCCCGGCAGCGGGACCGCGAGCCCGGCGGCCGGCAGTGCGAGCGGGAAGACGCAGAGCGTGCCCGCGAGCAGCAGCCGCCGCGGCCTCCAGCGCATCATCACCAGCGCGCCTCCCACGGTGCCCGCGCCGAACGCGGCGAGTGCCAGGCCCCAGGGGCCGGCCCCGCCCAGCTCGTCGCGGGCGACCAGCGGCCCATATACCGACTGGGCCGCCACGACGACCGCGTTGACCACCGCGAACTGGACGACGATCGCCCAGAGCCACGGTCTGCCGATGAACTCGTGCCAGCCGTCGCGCAGATCTGCGACCATCCCGCCGCCGGGCTCCCGTGCCGGGATATGGCTGACGTCGAGGAAGGCGCGCAGCGCCCCGGCCACCAGGAAGGCGGCGGAGTCGACGGCCAGTACCCAGCCGGGGCCGATCACCGCGACGAGCGCCCCGCCCAGGGCGGCGCCGCCGATCCCGGCGCCGTGCATCGACATCCGGTAGAGGGCGAAGGCACGGCCCGCCTGTTCACCGTCGACGCTGGACATCAGCATGCCCTCGGAGGCCGGGCTGAAGAAGGCGTGGCCCGTGCCGCCCAGTGCGGCCAGCGCCATCATCTGCCACAGCCGTGCGTCGCCCATGAGGACCAGAACGGCGAAGGTGGCCTGCGAGACGCAGTTGACAGCGTTGGCGGCGACCATCACCCGGTGCCGGGGCAGCCGGTCCGCCAACGCGCCGCCGATCAGCAGGAAGAGAACGAGCGGAATCGTACGGGCCGCCGCCACGAGCCCCACGTCGCCCGCGTCGCCGCCGGACTCCAGCACCGCGAACGCCGAGGCGATCAGGGCGCCTTGGCTGCCCAGATTCGTGGCGATCGCCGCGGCGGTCAGCAGTGTGTAGTTGCGGCCGGCCCACGCGGGGCGGTGCGGACGGGGGGCGCGTCGCGGGCGTCGCGGCCCGGTGTCGGCGTTGGCGTCGGCTTCGGCGGCAGGGGTCACTCCCGGACTATCCCCGCGGCCGTCGCCTCCTGCCAACCGGTTTTGTCGCCATCCGTCAGGGTGCCCCGGCCGGCCGGACGGGGTCCATGCTCTCCTCCCCAACCCGTCGGCCCCCGCCGGTGCCTCGGTTCTCACATGGTGCGGGTCGGTGCGACGCGGCACTCGTCAGCGATCACACGTCCGGGCATGAACGCGAAGAGTGGATCCTGCCCGTTACGCGTAGACGTACAGCGCCCACCTGGCGCCGGTGCGGACGCACGCGTGCTCGCCGACCTGTGTCTGGCCCACCTCGAAGCACTCCTCGATGGTGTCGTAGTAACCCACGAGCACGGGTGCCGATGCGGGTGCCGACGCGGCGGCCGATGCGGGTGCCGCGACGGCGCCCCCTGCCAGCATGACGGCCCCCAGCGCGACGCCCGCAGCCCAGATCCTGGTACGCATACGATTCTCCCCCTATGGTCGGTTCTCCTGCCCGACGGCAAACCTCGCACGGGCCGACAAGGCGGGCAATACGTCCGGCCGTCGTTGGCCGGATACGGTGCCCGTCTCCTCGCGTGTCCCGCACATCTGGCCGAAGTCGGGCGGTGGCAACATCCGCACAGCACACAGGCTGGGGCCGTTCGGCCAGTCGACGGGCGGAGGACACCGCGAAGTCGCGCGGAGTGGGCATCTCTTGGAGGAGACCCTCGCCCGCGCCTTGGCGGGTCATGGAAGGACTGCTGCGCCATGTCGATGACCCTGCCCTCCGCACTGCGGCGCTTGCCGTTGCGGCAGTTGCTCTGTCTCGTCGTCCTTCTCCTCGTGACCGCCTGGGTGGCAGGAAACTGGCCGGTGATCCTCGCGGGCCTCGACGAGCTGCGCGGCGCGGACCGGAACTGGCTGCTGGCCTCGGTCGTCGTGACCGGGGCGTGCTGGATACCGGTCTGCCTGCTGCGCCAGGGCACCGTCATGGAACGGCTGCCCGCCGGGCGGCTGTTGGCCTCCCAGATCGCGGCCGGGTCGGCGAACCATCTGCTGCCCGGCGGCCTCGGCGCGCACATGGTGACGCTGCGGTTCTTCCGGGGCTGCGGGATATCCACCGCGCGGTCCTTGGCCGCGCTCGCCCTCTACTCGCTGGCCCAGCCGATCGGCCGGTACGCCCTGCTGCTCACGCTCATGGCCGCCCACCCGGGAGCCGTCCCGCTGGGCGCGCTGCTGCCGGCGGAGTACGGGATCCTCGCGCTGCTCATCCTGGTCGGCGGACTCACGCTGGTGGCGCTGGTGCTGTGGTCGGTACGGCCGCTGCGCGGCTTCGTCCGGGACTTTCTGCGGACCGCGCTGACCGACGCGCGCGCCCTGCACGCCAGGCCCGCCCGGGCGATCGCCCTGTGGACCGGGGCACTGGCCTTCCCCACGCTCCAGGCCTGCGTCATGGTCACGGTGGCCCGCGCGCTGCAGATGCCGGTGCCCACCGTCGACATCATGATCGCCTACCTGGCCGCCGGGATCGTCGCCGGGATCGTGCCGACCCCGGGCGGGATCGGCTCCGTCGAGGCGGCGCTGCTCATCGCGCTCGTCGGCGCGGGCTCCCCGGTCTCCGTGGCGACCGCCGCGGTCCTCGGATTCCGCATCGTCACGGTGTGGCTGCCGCTGCTCCCCGGGGCTCTGGTGCTGGCCGTACTGGTCCGCCGGAAAGTGCTCTGAACGCCGGGTCCGGCGGCCGGACGGGGAGCGTCAGGAGCAGCGCGAGTTCCGTCCAGACGAACGTGTTGGCGCCGATGAACCCGTCGATGCCGCTCGCGTCGTACCGCCACAGCCATACGACATAGCTGCACAGGATCACGTACACCGCGACCGCCGCGATCAACGGGCGGCCGCGGCGCGGCGGTTGGAGGGCCCGGTCGGCGAGGACGGCGAGCGCCGGGAGCAGCCAGACGAGGTGGTGCACCCAGGTGACCGGGCTGACGAGGCACGCGGCGGCGCCGGTCAGCGCGATGCCGCCGCGCACGTCGCCCACCGCTCTGGCCTTGTCGACCCGGTACGCCCAGACGCCGACGACGGCGACGACGCCGCAGGCCCACCACAGCCGGTCGGGTTCGGCCGGTGCGGAGAGCCGGGCGAGGACGCCCTGCCAGGACTGGTTGGAGACGTAACCCAGGTCGCCGATACGGCTCGTGTCCCAGAGGGCCGATGTCCAGTACGCGTGCGAGGCACCCGGTGCGAGCCATATGGCGAGCAGGGTCGCGCCCACGGCGACGGCGACGGCCGTGCCGGCGGCACGCCACCGGCGGGTGACGAGGAGGTAGCCGATGAAGATCGCGGGGGTGAGCTTGACCGCCGCGGCGAGTCCGATACCGATGCCGGCCCACCGGCTGCCGGTGGACAGCAGACGGGCGTCGGTGAGGACGAGAGCCAGCAGGAGGAGGTTGACCTGGCCGAAGCTGATGCTGTCGTAGACCGGTTCCAGCAGTGCGAGCAGGCACAGGATCAGGACGTACGAGGTCCACCGGTCCAGGCCGTGACGGCGGATCACCGGCTCGGCGAGCCGCCGCAGGATCAGGGCCAGGGCGCCGAGGTTCGCCACGATGCCCGCGGTGAGCGCGGCGGGCCAGCTGAGCAGCGACAGCGGCAGCACGCACAGGGCGGCGAAGGGCGGGTAGGTGAATCCGTACGCCTGGCCGGGCACCCGGTAGTCGTAGAGCCCGGCGCCGCGCAGTCCGCCCCGGGCATCGGTCCAGTGGCGTACGGCGTCGTAGTAGACCCACAGGTCGAACCAGTCGCGGTGGTACGGCACGGTCGCGACGAAAGTCGTCACGCCCGCGCACAGCAGGCCCAGGAGCAGACGCCCGCGGCGCCGCGACGCGGACCACGCCCCCGTCAGGCCCCACTCCGTCATGCCGCCCTCCCCGGTTGCCGCACGGTCAGCGGTACTTCGTCGCCGGACATCTCGCGCACCCACCAGAGCGCGACCAGCGCGAACACTCCGCCGCATGTCGCGAGCGCCAACTGGAGGCCGTCCGCGGCGAGTCCGCTGGGCAGTTGGGCCAGCGCGAGCACCCCGCTGGCAATGGCCACCACCCGGCGCGCCGCGCCCGGTGGGGCGGCTGCCGCCAGCGGGAACAGGCCCCACAGCACGTACCAGGGGCGGATCGCCGGGCCCAGGACGGCGACGGCGATCAGGCTGAGGCCCAGCGCGTACACGGGGCTGTGCCGGGGGCGGCGCAGCCACACCAGCAGCACGGCGACGGCCGTCGCCGCCAGGCCGACCGCACGCCAGGCGTCGAGGGCGAACGGTGCCAGGTCGCTGCCCGCGCCGCGCAGCGCCGACGCGGTCATTCGGCCGAGGAGGGAGGTGAGGGCCCAATTGTGGCGGGACACCGGGGTGTTGAGGGCGCCGATCCAGCCGTAGCCGGTGCCCGCGATCGCTGTCACCGCGGCGGTCGTCGCGACGGCGGCACCGGTGACCGCGCACGCCGCTCTGAGCCATCGGTACCGGCCCGTGAGCCCGCCGGCCCAGAACGCGGCGACGGCCAACAGCCCCAGCGCGGCGGGTGCCTTGACCAGCGCGGCAAGAGTCATCAGGACCGCGCCCAGCAAGGGGAAGCGGCCCTTCGCGGCCACGAGCGCCATGCCCAGGAGCCCCAGCATCACGGCGTCGTTGTGCGCGCCGGCCACCAGGTGCAGCAGAAGCAGCGGATTGAGCGCCCCCAGCCACAGCGCGGCGGCCGGGGCGGTTCCGGCGCGACGGGCGAGCAGCACCAGCGACAGCACCATCAGGCCCACGCCGAGCAGCGCGACCAGCCGCATGCCGAGCACTCCGGCCGAGAGTTCGGCCCGTGAGGCGCGAGCGATCAGCGAGGCGAACGACAGGAACAACGGGCCGTACGGGGTCGGCGTGTCCTGCCAGATGGGCGCGACCTGCGCGGCGAGCGGACCGCCGAGCCGGTCGGGGCCGTGGGTGTACACGTCGATCCGGGCGTCCACCATCGCGCCCTGCGCCAGATAGCTGTACACGTCGCGGCTGAACAGCGGTGGGGCGATCAGCAGCGGCGCGGCCCACACGACGAGCGTGACCACCATGCCGCGCGTATCGGGCGGCCGTGATCCGCGTACGGCGCGGCCCAGCCAGGCCCAGGCCGCGACGAGCAGCACGAGCCCGAAGTAGGCACCGAAGAGACCCACCGCCGCCGCTTCCGACGACGGCGCGAGAGCCTCACCGACCGGCAGGGCACCGGCACTCTCGCCGCCGACGGCCACGGCCGCGGAACCGGTGAGCCCCAGTAGTCGGCATCTGCGTATATGTGATTCGTCGCCCGGGGTCAGCACCAGGCGAGCGTGCCCGCGGCCGATGGCGGGAAAGGAACGTGCGGCGCGCCGGAGGAAGTCCGGAACGTGTCGGCCCGCCTGTGCCCACGGTCCGGTGCCGGTGGTTGATGACCACACCGCCGGCGCACACCGAAGGGTTTCTCGGACACCGGGCACCGAGGCCAAATAGGCTGCTGCTCAGGGGGGTTGGTCACACCCCGGGCCTGAAATCGGAAACTGAGCGAGGAAGCGAGAAATGGTGATGAAGGTAGCGGTGGACAGGGACATTTGCTGCGGTGCGGGCCAGTGTGGGGCGATCGCGCCTGGAGTGTTCGACGAGGACGACAACGACGGTCTCGTCATCCTGCTCACCGACTCCCCCGCGCCCGAGCACCACGCCCATGTCCGCGAAGCCGCGGACGCGTGCCCGGCCGCGGCGATCGTGATCACCGAGTGACGGTCAGGACGAGGGCGTGTCCGGCGGATCTTCGCGGATCAGACCGCGGCGTCTGGTGCCGTGCATCGCAAGGCGGAGGATCGGCGTTGTGGATGGCCCGGCCGTACTTGGACGACTCCGACAACGCAGCGAGGTGCGGTATCAGGCGTCGCGGGCCCGCGAAGATCCGCCGGACAGGCCCTAGGCCGGTCGTGGTGGCCGTGGGGCGGGTGTGAGCCGCGCGGCCGCGTCGTTCAGCAGGGTGTCCAGGACGGCCGGGTAGGCGCTGTGGGTCATGCGGCCGGCCAGCAGGCGTGCGGTGGCGGCGATATGGGGGTGGGTGTCGGCGGGGAGCCGGGCGTATGTGGAGCTCCACATCTCCTCGTCCGTCGCGCGGGCCTCGTCGGTGAGGGCCAGCGATCCGGCGTCCAGGGCGGCGAAGGCCAGACTTGAGTCGATGAAGGCGTGGTAGACGCGGACCGCCGTGGCGTCGGGGAAGCCCGCTTCGCGCAGGATGCCGAGGATCGCTTCGTCCACCGCGATCTCGCGGGGCCGGCCGGTGACCCGGCTGGCGGTCAGTACGGCGGCCTGCGGATGCGCGAGGTAGGAGGAGTGGATGGCGAGCCCCAGGGCGCGCAGGTCGGCCTGCCAGTGCCCGGTGGCCGTCCAGTTGTCCAGTGCCCGTCCCATGAGTTCCTCGCCGATGGCCCGGGTCAGTTCGTCCATACCCGCGAAGTACCGGTAGAGGGTGCTCGGGTCGGCGCCGAGGGCGGCGCCCAGCCGACGGGCGGTCAGCCCGGTGCCGCCGTGCTCTCTCAGCACCCGCAGCGCGGTGTGCACGATCAGCGTCTCGGACAGTACGGAGCCTTGCCGGGTCGGACGGCGCCTGCGTCGCGCCCCCTCCGGCACCACCTTTTTCGGCACCGCGTTCCTCCTCTGTTCCCTGTCAGCCGCCACCGGCCGCCCTTATGCCAACACTGTTGACCCTAACCCGCGTCATCCCGTTCCATCGGGGCACCGGCAGGCGCCCGCCTGCGTGGACGAAAGGTGTGAGACATGCGAGTACTGCTCGTGGGCGCGGGCGGCGTCGGAACCGCCATCACCCGGATCGCGGCCCGCCGGGACTTCCTGACCCACATGACCGTGGCCGACTACGACCTCTCCCGTGCGGAGAAGGCCGTCGCCGCGCTGGCGGAGCACGGGGAGCACGGGGGGCATGGAGACCGTTTCAGCGCACGGCGCCTGGACGCCTCCGACGAGGAGGCGGTGCGCCGGGCACTCGTCGAGGACCGGTGCGACGTCCTGCTCAACGCCACCGATCCGCGGTTCGTCATGCCGCTGTTCCAGGCCGCCCTGGCGGCGGGCACGCACTACCTGGACATGGCGATGTCCCTGTCCTCGCCGCACACCACGCACCCGTACGAGCGCTGCGGTGTGAAGCTCGGCGACGGGCAGTTCGAGCTGGCCGGCGAATGGGAACGGTCGGACCGCCTGGCTCTGGTCGGCATGGGCGTGGAGCCCGGTCTGTCCGATGTCTTCGCGCGGTACGCGGCCGACGAACTCTTCGACGAGATCGAGGAGATCGGCATCCGGGACGGCGCCGACCTGACCGTCGAAGGCTACGACTTCGCCCCGTCCTTCAGCATCTGGACCACCATCGAGGAGTGCCTCAATCCGCCGGTGGTCTACGAGAAGGAGCGCGGCTGGTTCACCACCGCGCCGTTCAGCGAGCCGGAGGTCTTCGACTTTCCCGAGGGGATCGGCCCGGTGGAGTGCGTCAACGTGGAGCACGAGGAGGTGCTGCTGATCCCCCGCTGGGTCGACGCGCGGCGGGTGACGTTCAAGTACGGCCTCGGCGACGACTTCATCGCCAAGCTCAAGGTCCTCCACGAGCTGGGCCTGGACTCCACCACCGAGGTCACGGTCCCCGGGCGGAGCGGACCGGTCCAGGTCTCGCCCCGTGATGTGGTCGCCGCCTGTCTGCCCGACCCGGCCACGCTCGGCGACCGCATGACCGGCAAGACCTGCGCGGGCACCTGGGTCAGGGGCGTCAAGGACGGTGCCGTGCGCGAGGTGTACCTCTACCACGTGGTCGACAACCAGTGGTCGATGCGCGAGTACGGTTCCCAGGCCGTGGTCTGGCAGACCGCCATCAACCCGGTCGTCGCCCTCGAACTGATCGCCGACGGCGTATGGACCGGCACCGGAGTCCTCGGCCCCGAGGCCCTGCCGCCCCGCCCGTTCCTCGACCTCCTCACCGCGTACGGGGCGCCCTGGGGCCTGCGCGAGGAGAACCCGAGCGAGTAGTCCGGGCGGGCCCGCCGGTCGACTCCGTACGCGGCGTGGTCGGCGAGGGCCTCACCCCCTGGGACGCCTACTGACGGGCACGGGCCTCTCGCGGGCATACTCGTCATGCGCGATCACCGGCGGGCGAGCCCCGGCCAACTCGGGCCGAGCACTGGCCTCTTGACGAAAGAGAGAGTGTGAGTCCGACGCGGTCCGACCCACCGATACCCCTGCCCGATACCCAACGGCGCGTCCGCCGCAGCCGGTTGCTGTTCATGGCGCCGCTCGTGCTGCTCGGGATCCTCGTCGTGATCCTGCTGTGGGAGGTCGTACGGTCCAACATGTCGGCGGAGGCCCGGCTCGACTGGCCCTGGCGGCTGCGGATACTCGAACCGGACCCGCTGGGCAGTCTGCTGGCGGTCGCCGCGGGCGCGGTCTTCGCGCGGGCCCAGTACGCCCGTACCGTCAGGCCGTATCTGGGGTGGCGGGCGTCCTGGGAGCAGGGGGACCTCCGGTCGGAGGGCGCGGCGTGGCGCGTGGGCATCCTCAACGGCGGCCAGCACACCGCGGTGATCGAGAGCTATGACTTCCGGGTGGTCCCGGCGGGGGGTACCGAGGACGGCGAAACGTCGTGGGTGGACGCCCAGGGCGCCGGAGCCGTACTGACCGCGGCAGGACTCACCGCCGGGGAGGACTACCTGCTCGTCACCTTCGGCCCGGGATTTCCGCTGGTCGGTACCGGGAACTACGAGACCGTTCTGGTGGGCGCCTTCTCGAAACGCGTTGTCGACCAGGTCGACGCGCTGTATCTGCGCGTACGGGTCACGGACGCCGTAGGCGACAGCCATGAGCGGATCGTGAACTGTCTGAAGGCGGCGCGGGTGTCGCCCCGGCCGGTATGAGCGCACCCGGGGCTCGCCCACGGCGCACAGGCCCGGACGTCGCGAGGGGATGCCCCGTTGGTCAGGTGATCGCCTCCGTCTGCGTGGTGCGGGGTCGGTAGCCGCCGGCCTGCAGGGTGAACATCGCGGTGTAGGCGCCGCCGCGCGCCATCAGCTCATCGTGGGAGCCGGCCTCGGCGATGCGGCCGTCGTCGAAGACGTAGATCCGGTGACAGTCGACGACACTGGCGAGGCGGTGGGAGATCAGCACAGTGATCTGGTCCTCACGCAGCCGGCCGCGCAACACGGCCTCGTAGACGGCGTGTTCGGACGGCGGGTCCATGCTCGCGGTCGGCTCGTCCAGGAGCAGCAGGGGTGCGTTCTTGTACAGGCCGCGGCCCACCGCGACCTTGGCCCACTGTCCGCCGGACAGTTGCTGACCGCCCTTGAACCGCTTGGACAGCAGTGTCTGCCACTGCTGCGGCAGGGCGGCGATCACCGTGTCGGCCCCGGAGGCCCGCGCGGCGTCCATCGCACGCCGGGGGTCGGCCTCCACGAGGCTGCCGGTGGAGATGGTGATGTTCGACAGGGCGCTGAAGGGGAAGTGAGCCGGATCCTGCAGCACGCAGGCGACTTGGCGGTGTACCGAATGTGCGTCCATGTCGCGGACGTCGACACCGTCCCAGGTGACGCTCCCCTCGTGTGCTTCGTACAGACCCGCGAGGAGTTTGGCGCAGGTGCTCTTGCCCGATCCGTTGAGGCCGACGAACGCCACCGTCTCCCCTGCGGACAGGCTCAGAGTGACCCCGTTCAGGGCCGGGGTGTCCTTGCCGGGGTAGGTGAAGTGCACATCGTTCAGCGCGATCGTCTTCACCCGCTCGGGAGCCTTCAGTTCGCCCTCGCGCGGCAGGAGCCGGCGGCAGCGTTCCTGTACAGCGAGGAGGTCGTCGACCCACAGGGCGTGCTCGAAGACGAGATGCGCGACGTCGACGAGCCGGACGAGGGAGCTCTGGCCTGCCTGGATGGCGAGGACGGCGCCGGCGCCCGCCGCCAGGGGCAGCCAGCCGGAGACCAGCATGGCGCCCAGCGCGGTGTAGGTGATTCCGGTGCCGAGGCCGCCGACGGCCCGGCCGGTCAGGTTGAGCATCGCGGAATTCACGCCCAGGCGGGTGTCCTCCTCCGCGATCTTGGTGGTGAGCCGGCGGTGCTCCGCCAGGAGCGCGTCCTGAGCGGTGTCCGAGCGCAGCTCGGCCGCCGCGTCCACGTCGAGGAGCAGCCACGAGAAGACACGGACGCGGCGCTGGAGGCTGTTCCAGCGTTTGAAGGAGTGGAACCGGGCGCGGGCGCTGCGCACCGCGGCGGCTCCGACGGGGAGGACGGACAGCAGGAGCAGCGGCAGCAGGAGCGGGTGCAGAACGCTGAGCACGCCGGCGGTGCCGACGAGCCCGAGGGCGGCCGACGCGAGGGAGATGACCTGCCCGACGATCTGCCGGGCGTAGAACAGCCCGCGGTCATTGGCGCGGTGTACTTCGTCGTGCCACTCGGCGTCCTCGACGGCCTCCAGGCGTACATGCGCGGTGAGCCGGAGGAACTCGCACTCCAGGCTGGTGCGGATCTTGGGCGTGACCCGTGCCTGGGCTGCGGCGACAGCTGCCTCCAGCAGTGCGCGTGCGGCAAGGAAGGCGACCACCAACAGGATCTGTGGAACGGCGGCGCGCACGCGCTCCGCCGTCGGCCCTTGGGCGAACAGATGCTGGAGCACACCGACCGAGGCGATCAGGCTGAAGGCCGACATGGCGGCCGAAGCCAGCTGACAGACGATGACCGTGAGGGTGGCGGCGCGGTCCGCCTGCCAGGCGAGCCGTCCGATCAGCAGCGTGATCTTGGGCAGACGGACCAGGACCTGCCGCACGGTGGCCTTCGCCGCGGCGCCGTCATGGACAGACCAGTACGCCTCCTTCAACTCGTCGGTCACATCACCGTCTTCCGGACCGGCCGGCATCCGGGCGGGCGGAGGCGGGAGGGGAGGGTTCCTGGGCGAGGGGACGCCGTTCTCTGCGGACTCGTCCGACGTGTCGTCTGAGATCAACTGCGCTTCTCCTGCTCGATGGCCGTGGTCAATACGGAGCTACCCGGACCAACGACGGTGGTGCGGCTATCGAACACACGTGTTTGAGACGGAGCGGATTGCGTACACGGGCGGCGGAGTCTCCTCGTGTGCCGTACATCCACCCTTGAGGCATACGGCTTGCACGGTCGCGGGGTGATGGCCGAAACGCCGGTGCCGATACGCGTGTGACGCACGGGGTTGTGTGGGGACGGCCGGCGTCTTCCGTGAGCCGCGTCAGTGTGCCGCGGGCCCGGTGGAGTCCCGTACGACCAGGTGCGGCACGAATGCCTCCTGGCGGCGCGGGGACGTCGGGTCGGCGATACGGTTCCTGATCATGTCGGCGGCGCGCCGGTCGATGTCGGTCTTCGCCGGGGACACCGTGGTCAGTGGGACCTCGCACAGGTCGGCCACTTCGTCGTCGTACCCGACGACGGAAAGGTCCCCGGGTACGCCCAGTCCTCGCCGGCGGGCGGCGCCCACCAGGAGCGATGCCTCGCGGTCCGCGAAGCAGAGCACGGCCGTCGCGCCGTGCCGCACCAGCTCGTCGAGGAAGCGGTCCGCATCCTCGGCGGTCCGCGCCGTTCGACGTGGGTGCGTACGAGTTCTGATCTCCGCGCCGGCCTCCGTACCGACCGAAGGCCGCAGGTTACGACGCCCGGGGTGGGCCGCCCGGGACTTCCCCGGACGGCCCACCCGGCGCAACAGCGACTGCTGAAAGGACGACCTAGCCGGCGCCCCCCGTCCTGCGTCGGCGCGTCCACCACACCAGCGCTCCACCGGCCGCCACGATCGCGAGAGCGACCGCCGCGATGAGTCCTACGGGAGTGTCCGACCCGGTGTCGGCGAGATCGCCGTCGGGCTCCTTGCCCGTCACCGGCTCGGAGGGGTCCGGTGCCGGGGACGACGGATCGGCGCCGGTGTCGGTCGGCGGGTCCGTCGGGCCCGGCGTCGGATCGGGGTTCGCGCCCGGGTTCGCGCCGGAGGTGTTGCCGCCGAGGAAGAGCGTGTTCTCGTTCTCGGCGTCGTTCGTCATCGCCTTGACCGATGTGTCCTTGGTACGCGGCAGGTAGCGGTGCTCGGAGCGGAACTGCTGGGCGCTGACGTTCTGTTTGGGCGCCTTGGACATGTCGACGCCGCCGACGATGTAGATCATCGTGCCGCCCGCCGCGGGCACGTCGTACTGGAACTCACCCTCGGTGTAGATCTTCCGGTACTCCTGGAACAGCTCGTTCTTGTCCCACTTCTCGTTCGGGGCGCGCAGCGGCCACTTGGACACGTCGTTGCTGTTGATGATCGAGCGGTAGTCCGTGGGCGCCTTGGCGTCCTGCTGGCGGACGAACTCCGCGGCGACCCGTGCGTTGTAGACGCGGCGCAGGTCGGAGTACTGCGACTCGGTGTTGATCTGTTTCTCGACCGCGGGGACGATCATGGAGTCGATCACGGCCTGCGCGGCCTTGGTCTCCGCCTCGTCCGGGGTGCAGATCGGCTCACCGGGGCCGGGCGTCGACGTGGTCTGCGCGGTGGACTTCAGCCGCAGCGGGGCGTCGAGGATGTAGATGCCGCCGTCCTGCTCGCGGACCTGGGCGGGCTTGGGCTCGATCCAGTTGCGCAGGCCGGGCATGCACGGCTTGCCGTCCTCCTTGGGAAGAGCGGCCCAGTAGCGGCGGCCGAGGTCGGTCTTGGGATCCATCGCCCGGTAGAAGTCGTGCTTCATCCGGAGATCGGCTTCCAGCAGGACCCGACCGGCGTCGGTCCTGCCGAACGCCGCGTCCATGATCCGGTCGGGCTCGTCCGGGTTGAGATTGACCCAGAACTTGTCCGGCGTCAGGGCGAGCCAGGTGAGGAACGAGTCGGAGATGAGCTGGGCCTTGGCCTTGCCGCCCCAGCCGGAGTTCTCCTCCTTGTCCTCCTTCGCGCTGAAGGCGTAGTCGACGCCCTTGCCCTTGACCGGCTTGCCGACGTACTCCAGTTCCAGGGTGGAGAAGTCCACTCCGCCGGGACCGCGCAGCGCGTTCGCGGCGCCGGGCACGCCGCGCGCGGCCTCGATCTGACGGCGCATGGTCTCCGGCGTCGGCTGCGACCGGTTGATCATGTCGGCGCCGCCGGTCCGGGCGCCGGGCTGTCCCGGAGGTGTCATCAGGCCGTTGCCCCGCTTGTACGGGCTGCCGCCGGACGGCGGCCGTTCCGTGGCCGAGGACAGGTGCTGATACGTGGTGACGGTCCGGTTCGGCGCGTTGGTACGCAGTTCGTTGATGAACTTCGTCGTGCCGGACTTCTGCTGCTGGCCGTGGACGATGGTGTAACGGGAGCCGTTCCACTTGGGGTCCCTGGACCACGCGCGGTCCTTCGGCGCCTGCACCGGATCGTGCTTGCCGTTGGACTTGATCTCGACGATGTGATTGGTGCGCCTGTTGTAGGCGTCGAGGACGCGCCGGTGCTCCTTGCCGGTGGCGGGATCCTTGAAGATGACCTCCTTCTGGCAGATCCAGTCCGGACCCACCAGCCCCATGTCACGCACGACCTTCGCCTCGTACGCCTTGCCGCGCGGGTCGTGGCCGGAGGGCGGTATGTACGCCTCCCTCAGCCAGGTGCCGAAGTCCACCCACCGGTTGGGGTACTTGGTGCGCGCCCGCTCCCAGTACGCGTAGACGCGCTCCTTGGTCCCCTTCTTGTAGTCGTCCGGGTTGTCGCTGACCTCACCCGGCTTCGGCGCGGCGAGACCGTCCCACTGAAGGCCGTTGTTGACGTAGTCGTACGTGTCCCACAGTGCCTTCACGCGGGAGGCGTCACCGGCGGGCAGACCACCCGGGCGTACCCCTGAGATCTTGTACAGCTCATCGCAACGGGTCCCCGGATTCAGCGGCTTGGGCGCGGCCCCCGCCGTTCCCGTGAGAGCCGGCAGAGCGCCGAAGGACAGCACGGCCGCGCAGGCGACCGCGACCGTGGCACGCGTCAGGGCACGCAGACGTCCCCGTCGAGTCGATCGATTCACTTTGTTTCCCCCGGGGACCCCAGAAAGGCAGTCTTCGCACGGCTCCAGGGCCCCCATGGTCGATTGGAGCCGGCGAGGCCCACCACGATAGGGATGTCATGTACGTGCCGTCCCGCCCGACACGCGGATGAGTCGGCGTTCAACTCCCTTTGCTCACAGGGTCTTTACGCATGCGCCGGTGGCGGCCGTTAGAGTCGCGCGTTATGGAGTTCGAGGACGAGGACGCCTACCTGGCCGACCAGGAGCGCCAGCACGCGGAGGACCGGCTGCGGTGCGACAACCCCGTCCTGCACGGGTGGCTGGCCGAGCGGCGGGCCGCGTTCCCCGCGTGGGCGGAGGGCGCGGAGCGGGGGGAGGGCGTGGAGCCGTACCCGTACGACGACGTCTGGGACTTCGGCGTCGAGTCGGTCGACCGGCTGGAGAGGCTGATCCGCGCCACCTTCACCTCCTACGAAGACGCGCGGGCGCGGGAGGACGGCCCCTTCATGCTCGGCGCGGCCTGGTATCTGGGCGAGGTGCACAACCGGGCTTGCGGCACCGTGTGGCAAGTCCACCCCGACGCACGGAAGTTCCCCCCGTACAAGGTGCAGCCGTTCGTGACGATCCCCTGGGAGCGCAAGGACGAGTACGAGGACGAGGAAGGCGTCGAGGACGACGCACGCCCGCTGTACGGGCCGGTCAACGGGATCTGCCAGCTCTTCAAGTGGGGGCCGGACCGGCATCTGCGCGACGACATGAACCGGTACGCCCTCTAGGACCTGTCTTCAAAGTCCCGCCTGGCCCGCGACGCCTGGCACGGCACCTCGCCGCGTTGTCGGAGTCATGCAAGTACGCCCAGTACGAGCATGATCCTCCGCCTTGCGATGCACCGCACCAGCCGCCGCAGGCCCCGCCCTACGGGCGGACGGCGCTACTTTGAAGACAGGCCCTAGGTCGCGCCCGGAAGGACAGCGGCTTCTCAGCCTTCGTCGCGGTCGATCTCCAGGGGAGAGCGGGCGCGGAGCCCGTCGACGAGGAAGGCGACGCCCCGGCGCCAGGCGTTCGGATCGCTGTCCGCCGTGGCTTGGAGCGTGGCGGTCGTCAACCAGTACACGTAGGACAGATCCGCCGTGGTGAAGTCCTCGCGCAGAGCGCCTTGTCGATGGGCGTTGGCCAGGACGCGGCGGGCCGTGTCCGCCTGGGCCGAGCAGACGTCGATCAGACGGGTTGAGCGGAGGGCCCCGCCGCCGAGTGCCTCACCGAAGGACCGGTCGCCCGCCTGGAGTTCGCACAGCCGCTCGATGTATCCGGTGAACCCTGCCCATGCGTCCTGTTGTTCCAGTGCCCAGCGGCCGGCCTCCTCCAAGCGCGCGGCGAGGGCGTCCGGCACCACCGCGTCGATGAGCTGTTCACGGCCTCCGAAGCGGTGGTAGAGCGTGCCGACGCTGACTCCCGCGCGCTTGGCGATCGCGTCCACCGGAGCCCCGAGCCCCCGCTCCCGGAACACCTCGGCCGCCGCCGTCTTCAGCCGCTCCTCGTTACGCGCCGCGTCGCTCCGCAGTCCGCGCTCGGCCTTCGGCCGGCCTCTGCTGCCGAGCACTCCTGAGGAGCACGTCGCCATGTCCCCTGTCATCGTCATTTTCGGGGCCGGTACCGGCCTGGGAGCCTCTTTAGTCCATCGCTTCGGCTGTGAGGGCTTCCGGATCGCCCTCGTCGCGCGCCGGCCCGGACGCCTGGAGGAGCTGGCCCGCTCCCTCGCGTCCGACGGCATCGAGGCCGCGGCCTTCCCCGCCGACCTGGCCGACCCCGCCGGCGTTCCGGCACTGGTGACCCGCATCCGGGACCATTTCGGCCGCATCGATGTCGTGGAGTACTCACCCGTAGCGATGACGACCATGCCCCGGCCCGCGAGAGAGCTGACGACGGACCGGCTCGGCGAACTGCTGAACCTGTTCACCCTCACACCCGTCGCGATCGTCCGCGCCGTCCTTCCGGAGATGACCGCGTGCGGTGACGGCGCCATCCTCGTCACCCACGGCTTTACCGCCGCCCGCCCCGTACCGGGCATGAGCGGCCTCGGAGTGGCGGGGGCCGCCACCCCCAACTACCTGTACGCGCTCCACGGCGAAGTCGCTCCGCTGGGCGCGTACGTGGGCACGCTCACCGTCGGCGCGGTCATCGCCGGCAGCGAAGGCCACGACAGTTTCGAGGGCGCTTCCCTGCCACCCGGGATCACCGTGGTCGAGCCGGACCAACTGGCCGACATCTACTGGGACATGTACCGGAGCCGCGACCGCGTCGAGGAGTCCTGGCCGCCGGAGCCCTCCGCCTGAGGTGCCGTCTGCCGATGGGTCGGCCTCGCACGCCTTGACGCTGTTCCCCGTGCCCGTTTCGCGACCTCGCCGAGTCCGCTGTCGCCTTTCGGTGTAAACCCTCACATTAGGGAATGTAAGCCTCAACCTAAACAGGAGGGTGATCTTCATGAGCAGGGTCGTTGTATTCGGCGCGGCCGGGCAGCTCGGACGGCGGATCGCGGCCGAGGCCGCCCACCGGGGTCATGAGGTGACCGCCGTGGTGCGCCGCACGGACACCGCTCCGGACTTCGCCGAAGGAGTGGCCGTGGTGGCGGGAGACGCCACCACGGCGGAGTCCGTCGCCCCGCTCGCCAAAGGCGCCGACGCACTGGTGACCGCCGTGAGCGCACCGGGCCGGGGGATCTACCGCACGGTGGCCGGGACGATGGTCGGTGTTGCCGCGGCGCTGACCCCGCCGGCACCGCGGATCATCCACATGGGTGGCGGCGCGACACTGACCACCCCGGACGGGACCCGGATCCTGGACCTTCCGTCTTTCCCCTCCGAGTACCTGGACATGGCCTCCGGGCAGGCCGAGGCACTGGACGTCTACAAGAACAGCTCCGGGGTGACCTGGACGTACGTCTCGCCGCCGCCCGTGCACTACGCGGTGGGTGAACGGACCGGGACCTACCGCACCGGGCTGGACCAGCCGGTCGTCGGTGCCGACGGCGAGGCGAGGTTGAGCTACGAGGACATGGCCGTAGCCGTTGTGGACGAGATCGAGCACCCGAAGTTCCTGAACGCCAGGTTCACAGCCGGCTACTGAGATCCCGACACCCGCGCATGGCGAGGTCAGGGATGCACGAGATCACGACCACGGCGGGCACGAGCCCGCGCAGCGGCGAGGACACCGCCGATGACGACAAGGGGGCCCGGCCGACGCACAGCGGGAGAGGTTTCGGTCAGGTCGGACATGGGGGCTCCACACGTCAGGGATCAATACGGATCCCTGTCGCGCCTCTCTCACGTCGTCACCACCCTGCAGAAGCCTGCACCGACGACGGTCGCTACACCAACGACCGGCTCACCGAGCAGACGTGAGCCGGTCGGTCCTACAGCCACTTGTTGCGGCGGAAGGCGCGGTAGATGAGGGTGCACAGCGTCGCGATGACGGCGATGACGGCGGGGTAGCCGTAGGTCCAGCCGAGTTCGGGCATGTGCTCGAAGTTCATGCCGTAGATGCCGACGATCATGGTGGGGACGGCGATCAGCGCGGCGCCGGAGCTGATACGGCGGATGTCGGAGTTCTGCCGGACTCCCAGCTGGGCGATGCTCGCGTTCAGCATGCCGCTGACGAGTTCGTCGAAGCCGGCGATCTGTTCGGCGACCTGCTGCTGATGGTCGGCGACGTCGCGCAGATAGTTCGTGACCTCCGCCGGGATCTGTACCAGTGACCTCTCCCCCAGGCGCTGCATCGGGTTCGAGAGCGGGACGACGGCCCGTTTGAATTCGAGCAGCTCCCGCTTGAGCTGGTAGATCCGGGCGGCGTCCACGGGGTGGTCGGGCGAGAAGACCTCGCTCTCCAGCTGGTCGACATCACCGGCGAACGCGTCGGCGACGTCCATGTAGCGGTCGACGACCATGTCCGCGACCGCGTACAGGACGCCCGCCGGACCGCGGGCCAGCTGATGGGGGTCCTGTTCGAGCCGGTGGCGTACCGCCGTGAGGGGCGGCGCGCTGCCGTGCCGGACAGTGATGGCGAACCCGGGGCCGGCGAAGACCATGATCTCCCCGGTGTCGACGATCTCGCTGGTCGCGGTGATCGCCTCGTGCTCGACGTAGACGATGGTCTTGAGGACGAGGAGCAGGATGTCGCCGAAGCGTTCCAGCTTCGGCCGCTGGTGGGCGTGGACGGCGTCCTCCACCGCGAGCGGGTGCAGGTCGAACGCCTCGGCGATCTCGCGGAACTGTTCGGTGCTCGGCTCGTACAGACCGATCCACGCGAAACGCCCCGCCTTGGGGTCGATCCGCTGAAGGACCGTCGTGAGGTCGACCGGGCCCGACAGCCTGCGGCCGTCCTCGTACAGGGCGCAGTCCACCACCGTCGGCGGCAGCCCACCCGCCCCCGGCTGCTCGTCACCGGGCCGATGCGGGGAATCCGGGAGGCGCATGGCCCGACCGTAATCCCGTGAGGAGCTCAGGCGAGGAATCCATGCCGCATCTTGTCGACTCTTTGGCGCCTTCCCTGTGGTTCCGCGTCAAGGACTCGTACGAAACCGTCCCCGCTGCGTCAAGGCCGCGGGAGGAGGGCTCGGCTCCTGATGCCGCCGCGTCGCACCAGGAGGAGGCTGGTCATCAAGAGGGCCGGAGGTTCGGCGGTTCGGTGAGGTGAGGTGAGGTGATCATGAGGCTTTCGCTGCGCGACGTGACCGCCCTGACGGCCGGACTCGTCGCCCCGCTCGCGACCGCGCTGGTGTTCCTGCCGTTCCGCACGAGCGTCACACAGACCAATCTCGCGCTGGTGTTCATGGTCGTCGTCGTGGCCGTATCAGCCCTCGGGAACCGTCTCGCCGGCGCGGTCGCCGCCCTGTCGGCCGCCGCCTGGTTCGACTTCTTCCACACCCAGCCGTACCAGAGCTTCGACATTCACGGCCGCGCGGACATCGAGACCGCCGTCCTGCTCTTCGTCGCGGGCCTGATCGTGTCGCAACTCGCCGCGCGGGCCCGCGTCCTGAAGCGGGTCGCGCTCACCGACGCCTCCCACCTGGAACGGTTGCACGACACGACCCGGCTGGCGCGCTCCAGCACATCCTCCGACGACGTCGTGCGGCGCACCCGGCGAGAACTGATCGAGGTACTGGACCTGAGCGCCTGCCGTTTCGAGTACGGGAACCTCCTCGGCCACCCGCCACGGCTCGACCCGGACGGCACGGTAAAGGTCGCCGACTGGATCTGGGACCTCGAACGGCAGGGGTGGCCCGACGGCGAGATCGAACTGCGCGCCGACGTCCACGGCCGGTACCAGGGCCGTTTCATGATCACCCCGACACCGGACTCCCTCCCGCCGTCACTGGAGGCCCGCCTGGTCGCCGCCGACCTGGTGGCCCAGGCCGCCGCCGCCCTGGACGACGACACCAGGGCCGACACCCGGCCGGCCTGAGGGGGTGGGGTCGGCCGGGGCGGCGGGGCTCCGGCACCATCACCCGCGTAACCGTCGCGTTCATCCCCGGGGAGGCACCTGGGGAGGCACCCGTCGTCAGCCGGCGGTGTTGCGCTTGCTCAATCCGGCGGCGAGATCGCTGAGCAGCTCGGGCAGGTCGAGCGGGTCGGTGTGGACTTCGAGCAGGACCAGCCGGTCCGGGGCGGCCTCGGCTGCCGACAGGGCGCGGTCCAGTTCGTTCGGGGTGGCGGCGCTGAGGCAGAGCGCGTCGCCGACGCCGAGGGCCGCGGGCAGCTGCTGCCAGTTCCAGGGCGCGATGTCGTTGTAGGCGGCATGGGGCCCGTTGATGGCGCGTTCGACCGTATAGCCGCTGTTGTTGACCAGAAGGATGATCGGGGTGAGGTCGTAGCGGCCGAGCGTGCCCAGTTCCTGCATGGTCATCTGGGCCGCGCCGTCTCCGATGGCCAGGAGGCAGCGGTCGTGGGGAGAGGCGAGCTGAGCCCCCAGCATCGCGGGCAGGCTGTAGCCGATGGAGGCCCACAGCGGTTGTCCGATGAATCGGGAGTTGGCGGGGAACGGCTGGGTGCACAGGCCGAAGAAGGAGGTTCCCTGTTCGGCGACGACGATCTGTCCCTCCTGGACGGACCGGGCCACGCGCGGCCACAGATAGCTCTGACGAAGAGGTTGGTGCCGCTGTCGCGCGGTCACCTCGGCCGGCTCGGCCGGCTCGGCCGGCTCGGTGGCGGAGGTTCCAACGGCGCAGGTGACGGGGTCGACGGGGAAGTGCGTCGCCAGCACCGCGCCCAGTGCGGTCAGTGCCAGGCCGAGCGGGACTCCGGGGTACTCCGCGCCGTCGATGAAGGCGGAAGCCGGCTGCAGGTCGATCCCGCGGTCGATCTCGATGCGGTGGCTGAAGCCGCCGCTGGTCGTGTCGGCGAGCCGGACACCCGCGCGGATGAGGACGTCCGCGTCCTCGACGGCCTGTTGTGTTCGGGGGTCGCTGTACGCCCCCGAGTACACGCCGACGTACGAGGGAAGGGTTTCGTCGGCGACCGTCTTGCCCATCGAGAGTGTGGCGAAGGGCAGTTGGCAGCCGCGAAGCAGCGTGTCGAGCTGGCCCCGCGCGCCGAACCGGTCGACGAGGAAGTCGGCCAACACCGCGGCGGAGTGCGCGTCGGCCAGCTTCTTGGCGGCGTCGTCGGCGAACCGTTCGAGGGAGGCGGAGTCGACCGGGAAGGCGCGCTCTGCCAGCGGTGACGGGCCGGCGCGGGCCGGCATCCGGGAGAGTGCCACGTCGGAGGCCATGCGGAGGTACACGGGCCGCTTCTCTCGCAGGGCCGTCGCCAGGACACGGTCGATCTCCCTGGCCGCGTTGGCGGGAGTGATGGTCGCCGTGGTGACACTGACGCTCAGCTGCGCACGCGCGAACCGTTCGAAGTCGCCGTCACCGGCGGTGTGATGGACGGAGGCTCCGGCGGTCTCCATGGCGGTGGAGGGCCCGGTCGTCAGATGGACGACCGGTACGTATTCGGCGTAGCTGCCGGCCACACCGTTCATGGCGCTCAGCTCTCCCACACCGCAGGTCGTGAGGAGTGCCCCCATGCCTCGAACGCGTGCGTAGCCGTCGGCCGCGTAGGCGGCTCCGAGTTCATTGGCGTTGCCCACCCACGTGATTCGGGAGTTCTCCATCACCTTGTCGAGAAAGGCCAGGTTGTAGTCGCCTGGAACGCCGAACAGATGGTCCACTCCGACGGAAGCGAGCCGATCAAGGAAGTATTCGGCGACTGTCGTCTCACGTGAAATCATAGGAATCTCCCCTATTGTCGGGACTGCTGACGTCACATCACCTGTCCCTCGCGTAGATCGCTACGCAGTAGGGCAGAAGCGGGAATCCAGGGCCCGGTCTTCTGTAAACGGGGAAGCGTCGGCGACCGGACGCGTGCCGAAAACGGCGTGACGTTCCCGTCGCGCATATGGTCGGATGCTCTTCGTCTCAGACCCGCTCATGGACCGGCGCCCTGAAGGAAACAGATGACCGACCGTGGCCTACCCGATGCCGAGACGATCGAGGCTGTCCTCGCATCCCATGAGGGCGCCTGGGGAGCCGGACTCCGAGTGCTCTCGGTGCGGGACCTGTCGCCCGGACTGGGACAGGCGGCGGTCCTTGGGGTGAGCGCCGCCTGTCCACCGGACGGCCGGCCGGCCCGGTGGATCGTCAAGATCCCCGGTTGGGGCCACCGGTCCTTGCTCGACTCGCGCGACAGCCAACTGGCCCGCCGCGAAGCCCACTTCTTCGGCAGTGACATTCCCGGTCTGCTGCCCCGCGGCCTGGCCACGCCGCCGGACGCGACCCTGGTCAGCCACGACGGCCTCGCCTGGATTGTCATGCGCGACATCGGCACCGCGTTGCAACGGCCCTGGACCCCCGCCGCCGCCACGACAACTGCCCTACGCACCGCGCTGCTGTACGTCCCAGGAGCCTCGCGCCCTGACCTGCTCGACACCCCCTGGCTGGAGCGCGCGGGCTACGCCGCCTACGCCCATCACATTCCGGCCGGCCACGACAACCTCGACGCCCTGGCCGACGATCCGCGGCTCAAGGCACTGTTCACTCGCGAGCAGGTGCACGCCCTGCACACATGCCTGGACGCGGCCGCGGAGCTGAACTCACGCGCGGCCACGCTGCCCACCACTCTCGTCCACGGCGATCTCACTCCGCGCAACGCCGGCCTGGACGCAGACGATGCCCTCGTCCTGATCGACTGGGAGCACGTCGGCATCGGCCCCGTGGGCTTCGACCTGGGCACCCTCGTCTCCCTCTACCGCGCCTTCGGCGGCCACGGCGAACTGGACGAGCCGGCCCTCCTGCAGTCCTACGGCCAAGCGGTCAGCGACCTGGCCGACACCGACCTACGCCCGTCCGCCGCCCTGGGCTTCGCCACCGTCCACCTGACCTGGGGCCTGCACCTACGTCTGGGCCCCGGCCTCACGGCGGTGCGCCAGGGCCTCCACGGCAAGACCCCGGGGGACGTCGCCCCGCACCTCGACGACATCCGCTCGGGCTGCCTGCGCGCACTGTCCTGGGCGTCGGCGGCCGGAGTTGACGCGGCGGGTCACTGACGTGCCCCCGGCCGTCTCGCTCACTCATGGAACGTCCGGGGACCGGGCGAAGTCGGCGAGCGTGCGGAAGTCGTTCTCGCGCAGGCCGATGCGTGGGTTTACGTGATGCAGAAGCCCAGGCCCGCGATGGTGGGCGGTCACGTATGCCTGGTCGGGATCGCTCTGTTCGTCGTCCACCCAGGCGAAGGAACGGCCGTCGGCGTAGTCCACCAGTGGGCCGGTCTTCCAGTGGACCCCGTCGGGACGCTCTTGGAACAAGGCGTCGCCGAAGTCGATGAAGGGGAGTTCGGGAAGGCCGAGCACCGGAGCGATCCACCGGTTGGCGTCGTCCATCCATGTGGTGGCCCAGCACAGCTCGTAGCCGAGTCGGAGCAGGGATCGCCCGTGCTCCGGGTTGAGCCAGACCCTCAAGGGCCGCCGCCGGGCCGAGAGTCCTGGGGGTTCGGCTGAAGTTCCGCTGTCCTGGGGCACTCTGAGTGTGGTGTAGCCGTCGGGGCGCTTCTCCGGCTTGGCCGCGTAGGGGTTGAGTGGCCCGTCGACGTCGAGGAACAGCAGCGGTCGGTCCACGATTCCCCCGGGGTCTTGCTCGACATCGGCTGCGCGGTAGGAGCGTAGCCCCACCGCGCAGCCGTGATTGTCGACGCCTCTGGGCCGCCCCCGGCTCCTGTCCGGAGGGGTGGCTCAGCGCGACGTCCGCACTGGTGGGCAGGTAGAACCGGGCACGTGCCGGATCACTTCGTGCGGTAGGCGTCGATGATCGTCTGGGAGAAGGTGTTCCCGTTCCGGTCCCTGATGTCGGCCCGGAAGGAGACCGAGCCGCCGGCCGGCGGGTTGTCCACCTTCACCGTGCCCTTGTGCGTGACGAGTCGGTGCCACTTCTTGCCGCCGTCGTAGGAGGCGGACACCTTCAGCGACGCGAGGTCCCGGCCGGCGGCCGAGCCCTGGACGGTGACCGGCACGGACTGCCTGACGCCGGCGGCGGCCGTGGAGTCGAGGGCGAGTTCCGGGGTGTAGCGGACCACGCTCGTCGGGACGGCGACGGCCTTCGCCGTACGGGACGAGGTGAACTCCGCCTGCCAGGTGACGGTCGAGCTGACCGACGAGACGCCGGACGCGGCCCGGCCCACGGTGGTCACCAGGCGGTACCGCGCCTTGCCGGCGGGCAGTTGGAAGGTGGCGGTGTCCAGGACGTCGTCGACGGTCGCGTACTCCCGGCCGTCGCGGTACAGCGTGGTGGACGCCGATTCCGCGTCGTACACGCTTCCGCCGCTGTGGGCCGCGCCGTCGGCGAAGGGCCTGATCGTGCCGGTCAGTTTGTCGCCGTCCCGGATCAGCCCCTGGCCCTTGGCGAGCGCCGGCCCGAACACCCCGGTGTTGACGGTCTCGGTGTGGCGGTCGCCTCCGCGATACGTCCGGCCGGGGATCTCGTACTCGGCCCGGACCGCACCCGAGTCGGCCGCGAGCTGCTGGGAGGAAGCACCCCAGCGGTAGCCTCCCTGGAGGTACACCGTCCTCGTGTTCGGCAGGTCGGAGTAGAAGCCGACCGCGCCCGCCGGGATGTCCAGTGCGGTGGTCCAGTTCAGTCCCGGGGCTCCGGTGACCGACGCGCCCTGCCGTACGGTCAGCTTCGCCAGGTCCGCCGGGGTCACGTGCTGCGTGTGGCCGGTGTAGAAGGCGTCCTTGAGGGTGTCCGCGAGGTGGTATTCGCTGGCGCCGTTGGACCAGTGCGACACGAAGTACGAGGTCGCCTCGCCCGGTGGCAGCGGGTCGCCGATCTGGGCGGAGCGGGTGTTGGCCAGGTTCGTCCCCAGCCCGAACGCGCTGGTCGTCTCCGTTCCGTGCGCCTTCGCCGAGCTGATCAGGAAGGAGGAGTATCCCTTGGCGTCCGGGTCCGGCAACGACACGTCGATCGGCTTCGCCCGCCGGGCGTCGATCTCGACGGTCATGTCGTGGTCGACCGTCAGCTTCGGCGCGACGAGGTAGTCCAGGCCGAATCCACCGGCGTCGTCCCTCGTGAAGGTCTTGCCCATGACGGAGTAGTCGCCCGCAGGCACGCGCACCGTGCTCGTGCCGTCGTCCCCCCGGATCAGCTGGTAGTTGTCGTTGCCGATGCCGGTCAGCGTGGCGGCCCAGTCGTAGAAGTCGGGCGTCGAACCGTCCCGGCCGGTGGCTTTGAAGGTGAGGTCGTACGACTCCGCCGCACGATCGAGCCCTCCGACGCTGCGGACGGTCTGGTCGCCGCCGACCGCCGTGACCGTCAGGCTGAACGCGCCCGAGACGTCACCGCCGACGCGGGTGTCCGCGGTGACGACGACGGCGGACGTTCCGCCGGCCGGGACGGTGATCTGCCGGGCGCCGAGGGCGAACAGCCCCTCGGGTGCGGCGGCTCCCGCCGGGCCGGTGCCCTCGGCGGACAGGTCGAGCGTCACCGCCTGGTCGCCGTCGTTGCGATAGGTGATCGTCCTGGTCATCGGCTCGTCGTCGGTGTGCGGCCAGAGCACGCGGCCGAAGTTCAGCGATACGGGCTCCGAGACGACGGTCTGCCGCGTCGCCCGGGTCAGGTCGACCCGGCCGCTGCCCTGCTCGTACGCGCTGTGGGCGCCGGGCTCGGCGGAACCGACCAGCGCCGACTTGATCCGCGCCCCGGTCCAGTCCGGATGCTGCTGGGCGAGCAGGGCCGCCGCGCCCGCGACGTGCGGGGTGGCCATGGACGTACCGCTCATCGTCACGTACCCGGGGGCGGGATGCGGAAGGTCGGGCCGGGTGCCCTCGGCCGATGCCGCCGTGATGTCCACGCCGGGCGCGGTCACATCGGGCTTGGCTCCCCCGTCTTCCAGGCGCGGGCCCCGGGAGGAGAAGGAGGCGAGCGCGTCCTTCTTGTCGACGGCGCCCACGGTCAGCGCGGAGTCGGCGACGCCGGGCGAGCCGATCGTGGTGTCCCCGGGGCCGGAGTTGCCCGCGGCGACGACGAACAGCGCCTTGTCGGACAGCGCGTTGACGGCTTCTTCGAGCGGGTCGACGCCCAGCGTGTCCGTGGCACCGAGGGACATGCTCACGATGTCGGCGCCCTGTTCGACCGCCCACTCCATACCCGCGATGATCTCGGAATTGAGCCCGGAACCGGCGGAGTTGAGCACCTTGCCGATGACCAGGTCGGCCCCCGGGGCCACGCCCTTGTAGGCGCCGCCGGACGCCGCGCCGGTCCCCGCCACGGTGGAGGCCACGTGCGTACCGTGCCCGTTGTGGTCCTGGGTGTCCGCCTCGGGCGTGAAGTTGCGCTGGGCGACGACCTGACCGCTCACGTCGGGGTGGCCGGTGTCGATGCCGGTGTCGAGGACCGCGATCTTCACCCCCGTCCCGTCGTAGCCCGCCTGCCACGCGTCCGGGGCGCCGATCTGCGGCACGCTCACGTCCAGCGAGGCCGTGGCCACGCCGTCGAGTCGGACGGAGGCCACGCCCGGGGCCAGTTCACTCACTCCGGCCGAGGTGTCGGTGAGCGTGGACCACGCCCCGGCGGCCTCTTCCGGTCGCAGGACGAGCGCCTCGCCGTCCACCGCGTCGAGGTCCCGGACGGAGGTGCTGGTCTCCGCGTGCAGTCGCGTGCGTGCGGCCGGGCTCGAAGAGGCGTACTCGACGATCACCGGTGTCCCGCCGGCCGCAAGGTCGTCGTACTCGGGACGGTTCAACTCCGCCGCGTCGAAAAGCGACAGGTCGAGGCGCCCCTCGGCGATGAGCGGTTCGACGTCCGAGGGGATCACATAGGTGTGCCCGCCGGTCCGACTGATCTGGACGGGCACCGAGGCCCGGCCCTCGGCGGGTGCCACCCCGACAACGTTGCCTTCCTTGTCCAGCGCCACCCGGTCACCGGTGATCAGGGCGACCGTCCGAACCGCCGCGGTCGCCGTGCCCGGTGCCGTCGTCCTCGCGGTGTCCGCGGCGGCCGGCGGGGCGTCGGTGAGCCCCACCGTCATCCCCGCGACGAGCGTTACGGCCGCGGCGACGGCGACCGCGCCAGGTCGGATGCGTCTTGTGCCCAGCACTGTCGCCCCTGTCTGCAGGCTTGCTGTCAGATGATGATCGATCAGAGTGCGAGCGACAGCCTGTCCGTCATGATGAGACCATGTCAATGGCGCCTGGAGGACGGGCGAGTGAGGCACCGCGTCGTTCTGCACCGAGGCGAATGCCGCTGGGCCCGACTGATTCTCACGTCCAACGCAGCAGGTTGCCGGTTGAGTTGCGGGCCAGGAACAGCGTGAGATACGTCTGCCCCGCCATCGCGCCGACGCGGTGCTCCCGCCCGTAGTACGTGTTCTCCCCGGCGGCGCCGTAGGTCCGGCCGTCGGTGAAGCGGGACATGAGGGAGAGCTGGTCGTCGTTGTGCAGTCGCTCCCACTCGGCGGCGGGCGGGGTGATGCCTTGGTCCTGCCCGGTGAGTGACACCAGAAGGTCGAAGTTGCCGAAGTAGAACGGGAAGTGCGTACCCCAGTCGTTGCCCTTGGGGTAGAAGATCTCCGCGGAGCCCGGACGGTAGATAGGGGTGACTCCCCCGCCCGGCAGCGGGAACGGCTTGTCCACCAGGGCGCCGTACGTCAGCTTGATGTTGTGCAGCGCGGCCTTCGGCGCCGCACGGCCGGCCAGGCCGAAGACGAAGCCTTGGTACAGACTCTGGTCGAAGGCCACCATGTACAGCGGGTGCAGCCGTGCGTGGTTCTCCAGTGTCCCGTCGTCGGCGATGTTCGTCCCCCGCAACCAGGAGGACAGCTGGATACCGTTGATCGTCTCGCCGCTGGTGAGGTCCGCCGGCCTGGCCGCAGCGGCGAGCAGCAGCTCGACGTTACGACGCGTCCAACGGGCCGCGTTGGAGTGGCTCGGCATCATCGCGGCGGCCAGGGAGAGCGCGGCGGCGCTCCAGTTGTCCTCCTCCGCCTTGCTGTCGCCGGGGGTGACGACGGTGCCGTCCCGGCGGGTCATGTACAGCTGGTCGCCGCCGGTGCCGATGAGTTGGACGCTGTTGCAGGTGGTCAGCCGGTCCGCTTCCCACACCAGCATCGCGACGAGGTGACGGCGCGTGGTGTCGTCCAGCCGGTCCCAGAAGAGCCAGCCCGCCAGGGCCGTGTAGTACGCCCACAGGGCGGTCTGCCAGCCGCCGCCCCAACGGTTGCCGGTATTGGGGTTGTTGGCCCGGTGCCGGGCGGCGAGGGTACGGATCAGGTTGTGGGTCCGGACGGTGGCGTTCGCGGCCGACAGGGTCCGGGGGTCGTACGTCTCCGTGACCAGTGCCGTGGTGGCGGCGACGGCGGCCATGGCGGGCAGCCGGACAGCCCGCTCGTCGGTGCCCTTGAGGTCGATGTAGCCGTCGGGAAGATAGTGCGTGTAAGTGGCGGCGTACCAGGGTCCGATCAGGTAACGGGCACTCCCCGCGAGGATCGCTGTCACTCGGGATCCGGCGGCGTCCGCCCCTGAGTAGGACCCCAGGCCCGGCCAGTTGATGGCTTCGACGCCGTCGCTCTCCGCCGCCCGAGCGGTGCTCATCGTCCCGGCCCCGAGCGCCCCGAGCGTACCGGCGAGCCCGATCGCACCCGCTGCTCCGAGGAAGCGACGCCGGGAAGGGGGAGGCAGGTCGGGCATGGTCGGACTCCTACTCGTTCTCATTCGAACAACGTGAGGCCGTATCCGACGTTAGCGACGAGCACGCGTTCGCGAGTGGGTCTCCCTCCCCGCTGTCCTGAATCCGTCGTCAAGTTGAGGGGATGGCCGGCTCGTCAGGGCCGACGCCCCGTCCGGGACCGGAGTACGGGTCGTGCCCGCCGCCGCGGCGTTCAGGAGTACGAACGCGAGAACGGCGGCGGCCGTACGTACGGCGTGGGCGATCTGCCAACGGTCGCGCACACTCGTCCAGTCGGCGGGGGGTGCCTGCGCGTTCCAGTCGAACTGATCAGCGTTGATGGGGAGGTTGAAGGCGAGCGTCGTGACAAGAACGGTCAGGAGCAGGGCGAACGCCGTCGACGTCAGCCAGAAGGTACGGCCTCTCGCCTTGAGGGCGGTGGCGGCGAGAATCGCCGTGGTCAGCAGCGCCGGCAGGAGGGTGGCGGAGGCGAGGTCGTCCAGTCGCAGCAGTTCGACCTGTCGCACCTGGGTGTACACGGAGCCGTCGAAGCGCCGCAGCGAGAGTTCGAGGACGAGGACCGTGACCAGGAACCCGGCGAACAGGCCGGCGAAGGCCAGACCCGTGTAGCGCAGGACCGTGGCGGCCCGTTCGCTTCTCATGAGGGCCGCCGGTTCTGGAAGGCGGCGGCGTGTTCGACGGCCCAGGTGGCGAAGGTGAGAGCGGGGCGGTCCAGGAGCTGTTCGACGGTGTCCGTCGTCGGCCCCGGCTCTTTCAGGCAGGCGGCGGCGTAGCCGATCACCCGGTCGGGCACGTCCTCGGGCAGGCCCTGGGCGAGCATCGCCCGGCGCAGTTGCTCCGGGGGAATCTCCTCGAAGGTCAGCTCCCTGCCGATGGCCCGGCCGATGAGCCGGGCCTTGTCGTGCTGGGTGAGCGACTCGGGACCGGTGAGGGCGTACGTCCGGCCGGCGTGGGCGGGGTCCAGCAGTGCCCGTACGGCGACTTCGGCGATGTCCCGCTGGTGGACGGGCGAGGTCGCCGCGTCGCCGTACGTGCCCCGTACGACGCCGGTGGCGCGGATCTGCGGCGCCCAGGCGAGGGCGTTGGCCGCGAAGTCGGCGCAGCGAAGGAACGTCCACCGCAGCCCGGAGGCCCTGGCCGCGCTTTCGACCGCCGCGAACTCCTCGGCGAAGCGCCGGTACCCGCCGCCGTACTCGACGGTGACCGCCGACAGCACCACCACCCGCCGCACGCCGTGCTCGGCCGCCAGCGCGAGCAGCTCGGCGCTCGCTCCCCCGACGGCGCGCGGGCTGAGCAGGAGAACGTCCACACCGCCCAGCGCGGGCGCGAGCGTCCGCGGTCGGGACGGGTCGCCGACGACCGTCCGAACATGGTCGGCGACGGCGGTGGCGGCGGTGGCGGTGGCGGCCGGATCGCGGCTGACCGCCACTGTCCTGACCCCTTCGGCCGCCAGCAGCTTCACCACCGCGCGGCCTATGGTTCCGGTCGCTCCGGTAACCATGATCATGGTGCACACTCCCGTCCGGGATACCCTGTCTTCCGAATACCGGATATTACGAGGAGCGTAACATATGAGTTCCGTACAACCTGGCGACGCGGGTCGGCGCAGGCGGCTGAGCAGCGAGATCCGGGAGGAGCTGCGCGTGCTGGGCATCCAGTTGTCCCTGCTCAATCAGCAGGTCGGCGCGCGACTTGAGCTCAAAACCATCGACGTCGACTGCCTCGACCTGATCAACCGGCACGGCCCGATCGGCCCCAGCGCCCTCGCCCGCCTCGCCGGGCTGCATCCCGCCACCCTGACCGGGATCCTCGACCGGCTCGAACGCGGCGGCTGGATCGCCCGTGAACGCGATCCGAACGACCGCCGCGCCACCCTTCTGCGTCCGCTGCGCGACCGGAACCCGGAGATCATCGGGCTCTACGCGGGGATGTCCTCCGCCGTGGACGAGATCTGTGCCGACTACGACGAAGCCCAACTCCAACTGCTGGCCGACTTCCTGCGCCGCACCTCGACGGCCGGCCGCGGCGCGACCGACGACCTGGCCGAGCGCTGACCACTCACCGTGTCCGCCGTGCCGGGTCGGTCAGCCGCCCGGGAGGCTGTACCCCGAGGTGATGTTCAGCGTGGTCGCAAAGGTCAGGTACATCAGCCACAGACCGGTGACCGTGTGGAAGAACCCCTGCCCCCACTCACCCGCGGTCGCCAGCACCCCAGGGGACCCGTCCTGCCGGGGCTTGTCGAACGGCAGGCTGATGAAGAACTTGGAGACGTACACACAGGCGAGGCCGGTGAAGAGCAGGCCGACCGGCCAGGCCCCGGCGCTGAAGAAGACCACCATGCCCAGCACCGACAGGATGACGAAGGCGAAGCACATCCCGGCGTCGGTCCGCACCCCGGTCCGCTGGAAGCGGTTCCAGCCCAGTGCGAACCAGTGAATGCCGTACGCGCTGAACGCCAGCGCGGCCATGTACAGCGCCTTGTCGTGGAACACCTGGAACCAGGTGAGCCCGACGAAAAGATAGATACCGGCCAGCAGCTGGCACAGGCCGGGCATGAAGATTCCCCATACGCCCATGGCCCGGTCGACATCGGCACTCCGCCGTGGAGCACGGAGCAGCTCTTGCGGACCGTAGATCAGATAGCCGGTGCCGAGGCCGAAGAACCCCAGCACCACAGGCACGAAAGCCGAATCGGGGAAGATCACGGCGAATTTGCCGGGGTCCATGACGCACTCCTCCACCTGAGGGAAGTCGGAACCGGAGAAACCACCGGCGGCCGGGCTTGCGAAAGTGAGACCGAATCAATCCCAGAATGTGGAGCGATGCCACTCGGATGTGCCATCCGTGTCGGATGTGCCGTCGGCGCGCTTCGAGGGGCGGACCCGATCTGCTTTCCCTAGGCTGCATAGGTGTCGGGCTTTCCCGTCCGGCCTCTGTCGGTCATGTGCCACCATCCGGCGCGGAGGGATCGGAACATTCATGAGCACCATCGAGGCTTCTGCCGACGTGGACGTTCCGGTCCGCGTCGCCTACAACCAGTGGACGCAGTTCGAGAGCTTTCCCCGCTTCATGGACGGCGTGCGGCGTATCGACCGGCCGCAGTCGACGATGACCCACTGGGTGACCCGGCTCGGGCCGATGACCCACGAGTTCGACGCGGAGATCGTGGAGCAGCGCCCTGACGAGCGGGTCAGCTGGCGAAGCCTGGGCCGGCCCCGCCATTCGGGCACCGTGACGTTCTTGGAACTTGCCGAGGACCGTGTGCGGGTGACGCTGCGGATCGATTTCGCACCGCGCGGATTCATCGAACGTGGCGGGGACGCGCTGGGCGTCGTTCACCGTCGGGTGCACAACGACCTGAAATCCTTCAAGGAATACATCGAGGGCCAGGGGCGGGAGACCGGAGAGTGGCGTGGCACGATCAGCGACAGCCGTGTCCGGCCGAACTCGGGACAGAAACATCCAGAGGTTCCCAACTGGCCCACAGGCTGAGGCGAAAGGCTATTCGGGTGAAGAGGCGACCGACCGAGGACCCGAGCGAGAACGAACCTGAGATCACTCCGCCCAAGAAATGGGCGGCGGGCGTTCCCGCCGTCGCCCACGCGCTTGGCTATTCCCTCGCGGAGACCTCGGCCCGGAATACGGCTGTGACGCTGGCGAACATCAACCAGACCCGGGGTTTCGACTGTCCCGGCTGTGCGTGGCCGGACCCGAAGCCGGGGAGCCGGCACCGTAACGAATACTGTGAGAACGGCGCCAAGCACGTCAATGACGAGGCGACCACACGGCGGGTCACCGCCGAGTTCTTCCGTCGCCATTCGGTGAGCGAACTGGGCCGCAGATCGGACATGTGGCTCAATCAGCAGGGGCGGCTCACCGAACCCATGGTGAAGCGGCCGGGCTCCGAGCACTACGAGCCGATCAGCTGGCACGAGGCGCTGGGGCTGATCGCCGACGAGCTACGGAGCCTGGACTCGCCCGACGAAGCGGTCTTCTACACCTCGGGACGGGCCAGCAACGAGGCGGCCTTCGTCCTCCAGCTTTTCGCCCGCGCCTTCGGCACCAACAACCTCCCCGACTGTTCCAACATGTGCCACGAGTCGAGTGGCGCGGCCCTGCACGAGACGCTGGGTATCGGCAAAGGCAGTGTGAGCCTGTCGGACATCCACCACGCCGAGCTGATTCTCATCCTGGGCCAGAACCCGGGCAGCAATCACCCCAGGATGCTCTCGGCGCTGGAGGAGGCCAAGAACCGGGGCGGCCGTATCGTCGCGATCAACCCGCTGCCGGAGGCGGGCCTGATGCGATTCAAGAATCCGCAGACACCGCGCGGTGTGGTGGGCCCCGGGACCGTGATCGCCGACGAGTTCCTGCAGATCAGGCTCGGTGGTGACCTCGCCCTTCTCCAGGCGCTGAATCTGCTGCTGCTGGAGGCGGAGGACGCCGCGCCCGGCACCGTGCTCGACCGGTCCTTCATCAACTCGCACACCAAGGACTTCTCCGAGTTCGCCGAGCACATCCGTACGACGGTCTCCTGGCCCGACGTCCTCACCGCCACCGGACTGACCCGTGCCGGTATCGAGCGGCTGCGTGACGCCGTCCTCGGGAGCGAACGCGTCGTCGTCTGCTGGGCGATGGGGCTGACCCAGCAGAAGCACGCCGTGGCCACCATCCGGGAGATCGTGAACTTCCTGCTGTTGCGGGGGAACATCGGCAAGCCCGGCGCCGGGCCGTGTCCGGTGCGTGGCCACAGCAACGTGCAGGGCGACCGGACCATGGGTGTCTGGGAGAAGATGCCCGAGGCGTTCATGGAGGCCCTCGGCCATGAGTTCTCGTTCACACCTCCGGCCGCGCACGGTCTGGACACGGTGGACTCCATCAGGGCGATGCTCGACGGGCGGGTGAAGCTCTTCCTCGGCCTCGCGGGCAACTTCGTACGGGCCACTCCCGACAGCCCCGTCACCGAGGGGGCGTTGCGCCGCTGCCGTCTCACCGCGCAGATCTCGACCAAGCTGAACCGTTCGCACACGGTCTGCGGCGACACGGCGCTGATCCTTCCCACGCTCGGCCGGAGCGAGAAGGACATCCAGGCGGGCGGGGAGCAGTTCGTCACCGTCGAGGACTCGATGAGCCAGGTCCACAGCTCCCACGGACGCCTCGAACCCGCCTCCAAGCAGTTGCTCAGCGAGGTGGCCATCCTCAGCCGGCTGGCCGGGATGACGCTGGGGGACCGGGTGGCCGTGCCCTGGGGGGAGTTCGAGGCGGACTACGGCACGATCCGGGACCGTATCGCCCGGGTGGTGCCGGGGTTCGACAACTACAACGCGCGAGCGAGCCGGCCGGGCGGCTTCCTGCTGCCGAACCCGGTCAACGAAGGGGTCTTCCCCACCGCCGTCGGGAAGGCCGTCTTCACCCGCAACGGGTTCGAGATGCTGAGTGCCCCCGAAGGGCATCTCGTGCTGCAGACGCTGCGCTCGCACGATCAGTGGAACACCGTCCCGTACACCACGAACGACCGCTACCGCGGCATCCACGGCTCGCGGCGGATCGTGATGGTCAACCAGAACGACCTGGACGCGCTCGGTCTGCGCGACGGCGACCAGGTCGACCTGGTCGGCGTCTGGCACGACGACATCGAGCGCCGTGCCGAGGGCTTCCGGCTGGTCGCCTACCCGACCCCGGCCGGCTGCGCCGCCGCGTACTACCCGGAGACCAATGTGCTGGTCCCGCTGGACAGCGTCGCCGACGTCAGCAACACGCCGACGTCGAAGGGGGTCGTGATCCGACTGGAGCCGGTACGTGAGGTAGCGACGGCCCGGCCGTGACGTTCGGTCCTCCTCGCGGGCGTCGATGACGGCCGGCGGTTGGGGTCGTGTCATTCGCCGTACGAGGGCCATCCCCGCGCGCCGCGGGGATGGCCCTCGGCTCTACAGGCCGGCTTCGAGGCGGCGGGAGAGTTCGACCCGGCGGGTCTTCAGCGTGGCGGTGCGCGGCAGTTCGGCCAGCGGGATCTGGACGGGATCCGCCAGCTGCGGGTACGCGGCCGTGGCGGCGCGCCAGCGGTCCGGGTCCAGCGGCTCGTCGTGGTGGGTGCAGACGACCGGGACCGCGTTGGACCCGGGGCCCGGCACCACGACCACCTCGGCCAGCTCCGCCAGTTCGTCCAGGAGGATGTCCTCGATCTCCAGGCTGCTGCCCACCCCGGGGATCTCGTCGAACTCGCGGTCGAGCATGTGCAGGCAGCCGAACGAGCTGCGGTAGCCGACGTCCCCGGTACGCCACCAGCCGTCGTGCACATTGGCGTCGTAGCGCTCCTGCTCGCCGTGGTACGTCTTCGCTATCCCGTCCCAACGGACCTCGATGGAGCCGGGGTTCCGCTTCGAGGGCCGCTTGCCGTCCCGGCTCACCAGCCTGACCCGGGCGCTGCCCGGCAGGGGGTAGCCCACGCAGCGGCCGTCCATCCGGTGGGCGAACCGGCGGTAGTACGGCCGGCCGGCCGCGGGGCCGACCTCGCTCTGCCCGTAGATCTGGAAGAACTGCGCCCGCTGGGCGGAGGCGTGCAGCAGACGGCGCACCGTCCTCGGGTGGATCGCGTCGAAGGTGCTGCTGAAGTACTTGACCGACGCGAACGGACGGCGCGCGTCGTCGGCCAACTCCTCCCAGGCCAGGAAGGAGTTGGGCAGCGCCTCGATCAGCCAGGGGCTCCGCTCGGCGAAGAACTCGGCGACCGCGTCCGGCGTGCCGTCCTTCACCAGCAGCGGCGGCATCCCCTGGAGGAGGCAGAGCGACATCGCCGCGAATGTCCGGGAGTGACCGAAGGGGATATGGATCGCGACGGTCCCCCGCTTCCTCATCAGCCCCAGCAGGAACAGCTGCGGGCGCAGCCGGGACCGCATCGTGCGCGGCGTGTGCACGACCAGCTTGGGCAGTCCCGTGGTGCCGGAGGTGTGCGTGATCATGGCCGGCTCGTCCAGACCGCGCAGCACCGGCCGTACCGGCACCGTGCCGTCCAGGTCGGCGAGCGCGACCGCGCCCGCGTCCGGACCGGCGTCGCCCACACCGATCACGCCCCGGGTCAGCTCGGCCAGTTCCACACCGTCCTCGGTCAGGGAGCGGAGCTTGGGGCCGTCGGTGACCAGGTGCGGCCGCTCCAGCCGGGCCAGCAGCGCGGCGATGGCCGCGGAGTCCAGGTGCTGCGAGAGCATGACCGGGACCGCGCCGATGCGCTCCACAGCGGTCGCCAGCAGCCAGAGGTCGAAGTTGGGGGCCTTGCAGATCACCACATGGCCGCCCGCGCGCACCCCGGCGGCGGCGAACCGGTTCGCGATGTCCGCGACATGTCCCACGAGTTGACGGACCGTCAGGTGACGTCCGGCCTCCGGCAGGACGTCGAGGTCGTGGTCGAGGACGAGCGGCATGGCGCCGCGGACGCGCGCGGCTCGCTCCGGTACGACACCGAGATAGAGACCGTGCTTGTGCGGCGACGTACGTGCCGACGCGGGGTCCGGCCGGTGACTCAGCTTGTCCAGCAACGTGCTTCCCATGAGGTCTTCCTTTGCGTCCGACTGGGCGGGGGTACGGGGTGCGGATACGGCGTCAGCGGTCGCGGTAGGCGACCATGTCGGCCAGTTCCTCCAGACGCAGGCGCCAGCGGTGCGGCAGGCCGGCGTCCGTCAGGGCCGCGCGGGCGTCGGCGACCAGGGCGTCGATCCGCTCCTCGACATCCGCGCGCACTCCGGAGGCGAGCAGGGCGGCACGGAGTTCGGCCGGGTTCCAGTCGGCGTGGCGGCTGTCCTCGACCAGCCGGGCGACCCGCGGGTCCTTGGCAGCGGCCAGCGCGATCAGCAGGGTCATCTTGTGCTCGCTGAGGTCCAGGCCGGTCGGCTTGCCGGTCACCGTCGCGTCACCGAACGCGTCGAGCAGGTCGTCCCGCAGCTGGAACGCCTCGCCGGCCGCGACCCCGTACACCTCGAAGACATCGTGCAGCCCGGGGCGTCCGGCGATGGCCGCGCCGAGGGCGAGGGGGCGGTGGATGGTGTAGCGGCCGGACTTGCAGACCGCGACCCAGCGGGCCAGCTCCGGGTCCGGTTCCACCTCGGCGGCCAGGGCGATGTCCAGCTGCTGGCCGATAATCATCTCCGTGACCAGCTCGTGCCACACCTCCGCCGCCGGGCCGGTCAGCCGGCCCGCGAGCCGGTTCGCGTAGCTGAGTGCCAGGTCCCCGGCGAGGAGGGCGACACTCTCCCCGTACCGGCGGGACTCCCCCGCCCAGGCGCGCCGCGCGTGCAGGTCCGTGTACGCGACGTGGACGGTCGGGGTGCCCCGCCGGGTGGGCGAGTTGTCCATGATGTCGTCATGGATGAGTGCGAACGCGTGCAGCAGTTCGAGCGCCGCCGCCGCGTCGACGACCGTGTCGTCGTCCACGCCGCCGCCGGCCGCCAGATAGCCGGTGACGCAGAACAGGGGGCGCAGCCGCTTGCCTCCCGCCGCGACGAGTTCGGCGACGGCCGCGACCGGCACCGCCACCCGGGCGTCCACGGCGCTCCAGCGCGCCTCCTCGGCGCTCAGCAGTTCCTCGATGCGCCGGTCGACGCGGTCCAGCAGCTTGGCGCAGGTCTCCTCGTCGACGCCGCCACGCTCACCGACCGCCGCCGCACCGACCTCCGACTCCTCTGCTGTCCCCGACGGCCCCGGCCGTACCGCGTCCCCCGGCACCCTTGATTCCTCCAGCTCCGGCGGCAGTTTGAACACCACGTTCTCGGTGGCCGTCACCTCCGTCTCGACGTCCTGGTAGCCCAGTTCGGCCAGGCGGTGCAGCACCCGTTCCACCAGCACGTCGGGCACGCTCGCGCCCGCCGTGAGGCCCACCGTGCGTACGCCCTCCAGCCACGCGGAGTCGAGCAGGTCCGGGTCGGGCAGGAGCCGGGCGTCGGTGCCGGCGGCCCGGGCGACCTCCACGAGGCGCAGTGAGTTGCTGGAGTTGGCCGAGCCGACGACGAGGACGAGGTCGCTGCGGCCCGCGATGGCCTTCACCGCGTTCTGCCGGTTCTGGGTGGCGTAGCAGATGTCGGCACTGGCCGGACCGGTCAGCGTCGGGAACCGCTCGTGGAGGACGGCCACGATCTGGGCCGTGTCGTCCATCGACAGCGTGGTCTGGGTGAGATACGCGGCCGTCGTGCCCGGCGCGAGGTCGAGGCGCCCGGCCTCCTCCACGCTGCCGACGACGACGGTGCGCTCCGGGGCCTCTCCGTAGGTGCCCTCGATCTCCTCGTGGTCGACGTGCCCGATGAGGATCAGCGTGTCCTTGTCGCGGGCGAACCTGATCGCTTCCTGGTGGACCTTGGTCACGAGCGGGCACGTCGCGTCGATGACCGTGAGTTCGCGTCGCTGGGCGTTGTCGCGGACCTGCGGGGACACCCCGTGCGCGGAGAAGACGCACACGGCCCCGGCCGGTACGTCCTCCTCCGAGTCGACGAACCGGGCGCCCCTGCCCTCCAGTTCCCGCACGACGTGCTCGTTGTGCACGATCTGCTTGCGTACGTACACGGGCGCGCCGTGCAGTTGGAGCGCGCGTTCCACCGTCTCGATGGCCCGGTGCACTCCGGCGCAGGCACCCCGGGGCTCGGCGAGCAGAACTCGGTGCGGGGCGGACGGCATGGTTTCCCCCTCGGGATGGTCGGAACGGGATCGACGATGTGCGGTTCGGGCAGGCCGGCCGGCGCCGGGAGAAACGCGCCGGTCTCCCGGCGGCTCGCGTACGGAATTCGTCCGCCCGAACGGTGTCGTCCCGCCGGATTCTGGAATTCCGTACGGGTGCAGCCGTCCCGACGGTGATCGGCGGACCGCGAAACGCATCCTCGACGCCGCCCCTTGCCCGGGAATACGCGAAGTGTTGGCCCCGGCTTGGCGGCAAGCGGGAACCAATCCCGGACCCAGTGGTCCCCAAGTCACCGCGGGCATTCTCGCTGCGGAGGCCGTCCGGTGCCGGCCCGGGGCGCGGAATTTCCGGCGTACCGGAAAGCGTCCGCCTGCTTCCTCCACTTCCCCGGTTTCCCCGGTTGTCCCTGACTTCAGAATTCCGCCGCCGCGCGGCTGCCCGGCCCGCGCCCGCATTCGATCCGAGAGAGCGACACCACATGAGCGGTCTCATCGTCCCGCCCGGCCAGGGCCGGAAACTCATCACGAAAGCGCAGGACGTGACCTTCAAGGTCACGGCCGCGGACGGTTCCTCGTCCTCCGTGTTCGAGGTGGTCGTGCCGCCGGGGTTCGACGTCGGCGCGCACACCCACAGCCACTCCCAGGAGTTCTTCTACGTCCTGGAAGGTGAGTTGGAGCTCTTCGCGTTCGAGCCGACCGAGCGGACCCCGGACACCTGGCACGGCTGGGAGTCCACGAGCGGCGACCGCGCCGCGCGCGCGGTCACGGGCAGTTGCATGTTCGTGCCGCCGGGCTGCCCGCACGCGTTCCGCAACCCCACGGACAAGCCGGCCCGCATGCTCTTCCAGAGCTCCCCCTCGCCGGACCACGAGCGTTACTTCGAGGAGATCGTCGAGATCTTCGCGGCCGGCCGGTCGGTGGACTCCGAGGCCGTGGAGCGGATGCGTGAGCGCTACGACGTCCAGCAGATCACCCCGCTCCGTTTCACCCCGCCCACGCCGAACCCGCCCGTCCCGAACCCGACCGCCCCGAATCCGGCCACCCTGAGCCCGGCCGGGCGGTCCGCGGCGTGAGCAGTGACGACCTGACCAGAGACGAAGAGTTGAGGGGTGATCTCGGATGACTGTCACGACCACGGACAGCATCTCGCTCGTGCACGCGAGCCTGGGCGAACAGGAACTCGCCGCCGTCGCCGAGGTGTTCGCCTCGGGCTGGCCGGCCGGCCAGGGCCCGCAGGGCAAGGCACTCGAAGCCCAGCTGCAGCAGCGTTACGGCGTCGGTGACGCGGTCGCGCTGAGCAACTGCGGCGCGGCGCTCCACCTGAGCATGCTGGCGCTCGGCGTCGAGCCCGGCGACGAGGTGATCGTCGCCGACTACACCTTCCCCGCCCCGGCCCACGCGGTGCGCTACGTCGGCGCGACCCCGGTCTTCGCCGACGTACGCCCGGACACCGGCACCGTCGACCCGCAGGCGGTGGCGGAGCTGATCGGCCCGCGCACGGTGGGCATCATCGCGGTGGACACCGTCGGGCTGCCCGCCGACTACACCGAACTGATGGCCGTCGCCGACCGCCACGGCCTGTTCGTCGTCGAGGACGCCGCCTGCGCGGTCGGCGCCACCTACCAGGGCCGCCCGGCGGGCGCGCTGGCGCCGGTGGCCTGCCTCTCCTTCCACGGCCGCAAGGGCGCCACCAGCGGTGAGGGCGGGGCGCTGCTCGCCGCCGACCCGGTGATCGGGGCCGACGCCCGGCTGCGGTCGTCGTTCGGCATCGGGAGCATCTACGACCAGGCGCAGGTGGTCGGCCTGCCGATCCCCTCGTTCACCGACATCGGCTACAACTACAAGCTCTCCGACATCGCCGCCGCGATCCTCCAGGTGCAGTTGGGGCGGGTCGACGAACTGCTGGGCCGCCGGAGCGCGGTCGCGGCGTCGTACACGGAGCTGCTGGCCGACGAGGAACTGCTCACGGTGCCGTACGTGCCCGAGGACCGCACCCACGCCTGGCAGTCCTACCTGGTGACCCTCGACCCGCGGGTGGACCGCTCCGGGCTCGGCGCCGCGCTGCGCGCCCAGGGCATCGGCTGCGGGCACGGCACCTGGGCCAGCCATCTCCAGCCGGTGTACGACTCCGCGCAGGCGTGCCCGGTCTCGGCGGATCTCTTCCAGCGCAACCTGGCCATACCCATGCACGCCGAACTCCGCCCGGACCAGGTCGAACGCGTCGTGGACGTACTGCGGGCCGAGCTGAAGAACAACCTGCGCCCGAACTGACCGACGCGCCGGCTGTGGGCGCCCGCTCTGTTCGCGTATTCCCATCGAGGAGAGTCCGTGCTTGTCGTCTGTCTTGTCGGAGCGGGGCCGCGCGGTCTGTCGGTCCTCGAGCGGCTGTGCGCCAACGAGCGCAAGTCCCCCGCGCACCCGGCGGTGACCGTGCACATCGTGGAGCCGTACGCGCCGGGCCCGGGGAAGGTGTGGCGCACCGGTCAGTCCCGGCGGCTGCTGATGAACACCGTCGCCTCGCAGGTCACCGTCTTCACCGACCACACCGTGACGATGGGCGGGCCGGTGGAGGAGGGGCCGAGTCTGTACGCGTGGGCCGGGGATCTCGCCCTGCGGTCGGCGGATCCCGGCGTACGCGGGCGGTTCGCGCCCGAGGTCCTGGCCGAGGCGGGCCGGCTCGGCCCGGACGACTACCCAACCCGTGCCTTCTACGGCGCGTATCTGGAGGACGCCTTCCGTACCGTGCGGGAGGCGGCGCCCGCGCATGTCACCGTCGTCGAGCACCGCACGAGCGCGGTGGCGCTGCACGACGAGGGCCGGCCGGGCGGCTCGCAGACCGTGCTCCTGGCGAACGGCACGCGGCTGACCGGTCTGGACGCCGTGGTCCTCAGTCAGGGGCACGTCCCGGCCGCCCCCACGTCCGGTCAGCGGGCCCTGGCGGCGGCCGCCGCCCGGCACGGCCTGACCTACCTCGCCCCCGCGAACCCGGCCGACCTCGACCTGTCCGTCGTCGCGCCCGGCGAGACCGTCTTCGTACGCGGTCTCGGGCTGAACTTCTTCGACGTGCTCGCGCTGCTGACCGAGGACCGGGGCGGCATCTTCGTCCGCGACGGCGGCCGGCCGCGCTACCGCCCCTCGGGCCGGGAGCCGCGTATCGTCGCCGGGTCCCGGCGCGGTGTGCCGTACCACGCGCGCGGCGAGAACCAGAAGGGTCCCTACGGCCGCCACGAGCCGCGGTTGCTGACCCTGCGCGCCGTGGCCGGGCTGCACCGGCGCGCCGAGGACAGCGAGCGGCTGTCCTTCCGCACCGACCTGTGGCCGCTGATCGCCAAGGAGGTGGAGAGCGTCTACTACGGAACGCTGCTGTCCGCCGGTGGCCGGCGGCGCGAACGCGAGCCTTTCGTACGGGACTTCCTGGCCGCTCCCGACCGGGCGGCGGAGGCGCGGCTGCTCGACGCCGCCGGGATCCCGCCGGACGAGCGCTGGGACTGGGAGGCGCTGGCCCACCCCTGGCGCGGCCGGGACCTGCGCGACCGGGACGGCCACCGGGCCTGGCTCCTGCGCCATCTGAACGAGGACGTGCGCGAGGCCAGGGCGGGCAATACGGACGGCCCGCTCAAGGCCGCCCTGGACGTACTGCGCGACCTGCGCAACGAGATACGTGCCGCGGTGGACCACGGCCGGCTGGAGGGCGGCTCGTACCAGGACGATCTCCAGGGCTGGTACACCCCGTTGAACGCGTTCCTGTCCATCGGTCCGCCCGTCTCCCGTGTCGAGGAGCTGATCGCGCTCGTCGAGGCGGGCGTGGTGGAGATCCTCGGCCCCGACGTACGGGTGTCCGCCCCCGATCCCGGTGAACAGGGCGGGCGGCGGGCGGCGTTCACGGTCGTCTCCGGTGTCGTACCGGGGCCGGCGGTGCGGGCGACGGCCCTGGTCGAGGCCCGGCTGCCCGAGCCGGATCTCACCCGCACCGCGGACCCGCTGCTGCGCGGGCTGCTGGAGAGCGGGCAGGCCGCCCGGTTCCGGATCGACGGCTCCTGCGGCACCGAGTTCCCGACCCGGGGGCTGGCCGTCACCGAGCGCCCGTACCGGCTCGTCGACGCGGCGGGGCGGGCCCATCCGCGCCGGTTCGCCCTCGGGGTGCCGACCGAGGGCGTGCACTGGGTGACCGCCGCCGGGATCCGCCCCGGCGTCGACTCCATGACCCTCGGCGACGCGGACGCCATCGCCCGTGCGGTGCTCGACCTGAAAGCGTCGGCAAGCCGACGCCAAGGAGCGGGCAAGCCCGCCGTACGACATTGACACCCTGATAGAAGAAGACAGAGGCAAAAGGCAGAGAAATGTCTTCACTTTCTGAGAGGCAGACGCCGGACATGCCCATCCTTTGCAAGCCCGCGGTGCGCGTACCGGAATACATCATCACCATGGAGCAGACCCTGGATTTCGCCAGGAAAGCTCATGCGGGAAAGCCGCAACTCCCGCTGGCACTCCGGCTGATAGAGAATACCGGAGTGCAGAAGCGGCATCTGGTGCAGCCGATCGAGAAGACCTTGGACCACCCGGGCTTCGAGGAACGCAACCGTATCTACGAGACCGAATCGAAAAAGAGATGCCCCGAGGCCATCGAGGAGGCATTGGCGAACGCGTTGCTGCGGGCCGAGGACATCGACGCGATCATCTATGTGTCGTGCACCGGCTTCATGATGCCCTCGCTCACCGCATGGCTGATCAACACCATGGGGTTCCGGTACGACACCCGGCAGCTGCCCATCGCCCAACTGGGCTGCGCGGGAGGCGGGGCGGCGATCAACCGCGCCCATGACTTCTGCGCGGCCCACCCCGACAGCAACGTGCTGATCGTCTCGTGCGAGCTGTGCTCGCTGTGCTACCAGCCCGACGCCGACGACGTCGGCTCGCTGCTGTCCGACGGACTGTTCGGCGACGCGGTCGCGGCGGCCGTGGTGCGCGGGCGGGGCGGCCCCGGCGTCACCGGCGTCCAACTGCGGCACAACGCCTCGTACCTCATTCCGAACACCGAGGAGTGGATCTCGTACGCCGTGCGCGACACCGGGTTCCACTTCCAGCTCGACCGCCGGGTGCCGGGCACCATGGAGCCGCTCGCGCCGGTGCTGCGCGACCTGGCCGCGGACCACGGCTGGGACGCCTCGGACCTCGACTTCTACATCATCCACGCCGGCGGCCCCCGCATCCTGGACGACCTCGCCAAGTACCTCGGGGTCGACCGCACGGTCTTCCGGCACAGCTGGGGGACGCTGACCGAGTACGGGAACATCGCCAGCGCGGTGGTGCTCGACGCGCTGCGCAGGCGCTTCGAGGAGGGGCCCCTGCCCACGGACGCCACCGGCGTGATCGCGGGCTTCGGCCCCGGCATCACCGCCGAGATGGCCCTGGGCACCTGGGTCGACGGCACCGCCCATCACCACGGGGAGCGCCCGGCCGCCGAGGCCGCGCCGCGCCCGTACGCGGGGAGGATCGTATGAGCGGCACCGAGACCGGCATCAGCATGGGCACCGGCAGCGACAGCGACAGCACCACCGGCACGCAGGCCGGACCCACGTCCGACCGGATCATGCGGATCATCAACGGCTACTGGGCCACCGGAGTTCTGGGCACGGCGGCGACGTACTCCCTGTTCACACACCTGGAGGACGGCGCCGAAACAGCGGCGGCGCTGGCCGAGCGGGCCGGGATAGCGCCGCGCGGCGCGCAGGCGCTCCTCGACGGTCTGGTCGCCCTCGGCCTGGTCGAGGTGGCGCACGGCCGTTACCGCAACACCCCGGAGGCGGCGGCCTTTCTCGTGGAGGGCCGGCCCGCGTCACTGGCCGGGTTCGCCCGCCTCAAGATGGGCCATCTGGGATCGCTGGCCGCGTTGCCCGACGTCGTACGCGCGGGAGGGCCGGTGACGGAGGCGGTGGTGGAGGTCGCCGACAACCCGCACTGGGAGAACCTCGTCCAGGCCATCGCCGCGCAGTCCGTGCCCGTGGCGCACATCGCCGCCGAGGCGCTGGGGCTGGCCGATGCCGGGAAGGTCTCGATCCTCGACATCGGCGGCGGTTCGGGGGTCTGCTCGGCGGTCTGGCTCGGGCTCAACCCCGACGCCCGCGCCACCCAGATCGACTGGGCGCCGATCAACGCGATCGCCCGGCGGCTCCTGGCCGAACAGGGCGTGGGCGACCGGGTCGACCACGTCGACGGCGACTTCCACACCGTCGACTTCGGCAACGGCGACCACGACCTCGTCATGTACTCCAACATCGCCCATCAGGAAGGGCCCGAGGAGAACCAGGCGATCTTCACCCGGATACGCAGGGCGCTGCGGCCCGGCGGCACGCTCGTCGTCTCCGACTACCTCACCGACGACGACCGCACGGGCCCGCCCTTCGCGCTGACCTTCGCCGGGGAGATGCTCCTGAAGAGCCGGCACGGCTCCACCTGGCGGCGCCGTGACTGTCACGCGTGGCTCACCGCCGCCGGGTTCGAGGACATCCGCTTCCTGGACACCCCGTCCCCCACCACCCTCGTGCTCGCCCGCTGACCCGCGCCCCTCAGCCGTGGCCTCCGCCTGACGGCGACCGGGACTTCGGCCCACCGAAGGGACGCGGGCAACGAGGAAGCCTTCGGCGCGGCGGCC
>NZ_JBHUUW010000057.1:0-51814 GCF_042670825.1 Streptomyces sp. NPDC057137
ACACCGACGTCCTCGACGTCGAGCTCGTCGAGCCGGACAACTTCGAGCCGTACGCCCGGGTGACCTTCGCCCGCGCCGTCGTCCGCCCCGACACCGACGGCCGGTTCTGGCGAATGCAGACCGGCGCCGAACCGCCGCCGCCCCGAGACGCCCCGGCGACAGCGAGGACCCCGCCCCGGGACCGGACGCGTGGCCGGACTCGGACGCGCGGGCGCGCGCCGCCGAGCCGCCCACGACGCCCGCCACCACCGGGCCGCCGATCGTCTGCCCCCACTGCCGCACGGAGAACACCCCGGACCGCACCCTCTGCTCCCGCTGCGCCCTCCTCCTGGACCCGGGCCCTCCCCCTGCGATCCGCCCGCCCTGGTGGCGCCGGATCCTCAGCCGCGAACCCCGGCAGTCACCCGTCGCGGGCACCCGGCCGCGACGCGGATGGAGGCCACGGGTCGGGCTGCCGATCGTGCTGATCCTGCTGGCGGTGGGAATCTGGTTCGCGCTCCCCCACATGTCCGGTCTCTTCGGCCTCGCGAAGGAGGAGACGGGGAAGCCCGAGTCGGTGCCGCCGACGGAATGCCGCGCGTCCAGCGCGCAGTCGGGCCATCCGGGCGGTGCGGCTGTCGATGGGTTCAACAACCGCTACTGGGCGCCCGAGGCGACCGGAGACGGCGTCGGGGAGTTCCTGGAGTGCGACTTCGCCGAGCCGGTGCGGGTGATGAAGCTGCTGGTGTTCTCGGGGACATCGGCCCGCAAGGACGAATTCCTCACCCAGGCCCGCCCGGCGCGCGTCACCGTGCAACTGACCTCGCAGGACGGCAAGTTGACCAGCCGGGCGATCCGGCTGCGGGACCAGGCTGGCGAGCAGACCTTCGACCTGCGCGGCTCGGACACCGTACGGGCCAAGCTCATCGTCAACTCGGCGTACGGCACGGGGAAGGACCGCCGGATCGCCCTGGCGGAGGTGGAGTTCTTCGGCCGCCGCCCGTAACGGGCGGCACAGACAACCGGGGGCCCGCCGGGCAGTCGTTTCCCGTACGTCACGGTGTGGATCACCGCGAGTATCTTCTTGCGCCCCACCAGGGTCAGCCATCGCCGTGACTCAGCCACGTTCGCCTCGACGGACCCTTGCGAGAACCTTGCACGGAGCTGCCGTGGCGGGGCCGGTTGGGGAGCGCCACTCGGAGGAGTGCTGGAGGGGTGCTACTTGATGGAGCCGGTCCAGTGCGGGTCCTCGGCCAGGATGTCGGCGTTCTCGTCCATGCGGGTCATGGTGAACACGATGTCGCGACCGTCGCTCTTGGCCAGCGCGTATTCGGCGGTGAACCTGCCGGTCTTCCCCGGGGCGAGGCGGCCGGCCATCATCCGGGATCCGTTCTCGGCGGAGATCGATTCCGTCGTACCGCCGGTGGAGGCACCCTGCGCGTCAAAGCCCCACGCGTCGAGGTCCATCGGCTTCTTGGCCCCGTTGGTGATGTCCCACGAGACGCGGAAGCCGGTCCGGTCGGCCTCGGGCTTGGTGTCGTACTCGCCGAAGTCGGACGCCCTCAGCTCGCTGACCTTCGTGACGGTGATCTTGACGCCGTCCTTGTAGCGAAAGCCGTCACCGACCGCGAGCTCGGTGTCCTCCGCCGGCTCCTCTTCCGCCGGTTCCTCTTCTGTGGCCGGGTCTTCGTCGGCCGGGGCCGCGTCGGCCTGCTCCCCGGTGGCGGCCCGTTCGGCGGTTCCTTGGTCGCTGTCGCCGCAGGCGGCGGTGAGCGGAAGGAGAGCGACGGCCGCCGCGGCGGCGAGAGCGGTTCGTAGGCGAATCATGTGATGTCCCCTCAGGCTGTGCGTATGTGCAGAAAGTGGGGGGTCGGCGAATCTATCGGCATACGTCGCACTACGAAAGGGAGTTGAGACTTCTGGCGTCGATCCGAGACGCGGTCGGCACACCTCGCCTGCCCGCGTGCCTGCCCGCCTGCCCGCCTGCCCGCCTGCCTGGCAGGATCGCGTCCCATGAGTTCTGTCCCGTGGAGCACACACGCTGTGGAGCTGGGAGCCGACGCCGTGACCAAGCGGTTCCGAGCCGAGAGCCGCGAGCAGTGTGAGCGGGAGTGGCGGGCGCTGACGCTGCTCGCGAGGTACGCGCCGGGGCTGGCGCCCGTCCCCCGCAGCGCGGACATCGCGGCCGCCGAGCCGGTCGTGGTGATGTCCCGGCTGCCGGGCGAACAACTGCGGGGAACGTCACTCACCGGTCAGCAACTCAAGCCTCTGGCAGCCGCGTTGAGTGAGCTGTACGCGGCTGTGCCCGCGGACGTACTGGCCGAGATCCCGGTCAGACCGGGCAGGCAGCAGCAGCTCATCGCCCACATCCACCGCTGGGTGCCGGCCGCTCGCCCGCGGGTCGGTGACGAGGTGGGCGGGGCGATGGACCGGGGGCTGGAGTGGCTGGCCCGCTCGGGCCTGGAGAGAGCCGCCACCCAGCCGGATGTCCCTCGGGTCTTCGGACCTGGTGACGGCAATCTCGCCAACTACCTGTGGGACGGCTCCCGCGTGCGGATCGTCGACTTCGAGGACTCCGGCCTCAGCGACCGCGCCTTCGAACTGGCGGAGATCACCGAGCACGTGGCCAGTTGGGTCGACCGGCCCCTCGATGTCGTGTCGTTCCTGGCCGAGTTCGACCTGACCGCCCAGGAACGCGTTCGCCTCCAGGACTGCCGCAGGCTCCTCGCGCTCGTATGGCTGTTCCTTCTGTCCTTCGACGACCCCGAGCGCCCCCGCAACCCGCCGGGAACAGCCGAACGGCAAGCCGTCCGGTTGAGCAGGCTACTCACGTGAGGCCGGACCGATGACCTCACGTCAACCCGCGTTGACAAGCTCGCAATGTCAACCTATGTTGACAGGATGGGCAATCAACCGCTGCTGGCCTGCGGGGTGGCCGCCGGCCCCCTCTTCACCGTGACGTATCTGCTGGCGGGCGCCACACGCGCGGGCTACTCGCCCCTCCGCCACCCCGTCAGTTCACTCGCGCTCGGCCCTGCGGGATGGGCACAGACGGCCGGCTTCCTCCTCGCGGGCCTGCTGTCGTCGGCCTTCGCCGTCGGATTGTGGAGAGAGGAGGACTCCCGCTGGGGCGCGCCGCTGATCGGGGTGTGGGCGATCGGCCTGCTGGGCGCGGGCCTCTTCAGGACGGACCCGGTACGCGGCTACCCGCCCGGCACCCCCGACCAACTCGAACGCCACACCCGCGCGGGGGCGCTGCACGACCTCCTCTCCTCCATCGGATTCCTCGCCCTCGCCGCGGCCTGTTTCGTACTCTCCCCGGCCGGCTCACCCGGCTGGGCCGTCTACTCGATCGCCTCCGGAGTGCTCTTCATCGCGACGATGGCCCTGTCGAGCACCGCGTTCACCAGCGGCGGGCGCATGTCCCCCTACGGCGGTCTGATCCAGCGCGTCTCGGTCACCATCGGCTGGACCTGGCTGCTGCTGCTGGCAGTTCAGGCACTACGCCCCTGAGGGCCGTCGTATCCGCCCGGACAGGGCCTAGGGGGTGTCTTGTCGATCAGGCCGGATCAGGGAGCGGGGTCTGGTGCGTGCGATCGCAAGGCGGAGGAGGGAGGCATGGCGGAGCCATGCCGACCGACGACAACGCGGCGAGCGTGCGTGCCAGGGACCGCGAGCCCGGCAAGATCGGCAAGACGCCCCCTAGGGGGTGTCTAGCCGTTCTGGGCGCGGTCGTACACCTTCTTGGCCGTGGCCCCCAGCAACTCGCCGTACATCTTCGTCGGGACCAGGGAGTCCAGCGCGGCGTTGACCGAGACCAGGGTGCCCTTGCCGGTGGTGGCGCTGAAGTCGGCCAGCCAGGGGCCGCCGCTGGAGCCGCCCGTCAGGTCGCAGGGGATGACCTGCGTGCCGTGCTCCTTCTTCGTCTTGCCGACGCAGCGCAGGAGTTCCTCGCCGAGCTGCGGGCTGGTGGCGGAGTAGCCCAGGGCGGAGACGGTGCCGCCGACGGGGCGGTTGAAGGCGATGGGCTGGCCGCCCACGACGTCGGTCAGCTTCTTGCCGCTCTTGTCGGTGTCGACGACCAGCGCGGCCATGTCGTTGGTGGAGTCGTTCACCCAGGCGCGCGGAGTCGCGGCGGTGCGGACCGCGAAGACGCCGTACGGCTTCTTGCCCTTGTTGTAGCCGGGGACGAACACCATCGTGGTGTTGGTGTTGCCGGGAGAGGAGCCCATCCGCACACAGTGGGCGGCGGTCATCACCGCGGAGCGGTTGGCGCTCTTCACGGCGGTGGCGCTGCACCAGGTGTCGGCGCCTTTCGCGTTGACGAAGAAGAGCCGACCCACGGTCTTCAGCGCGACACCCTTGTACGGCTTGGCCTTCGGTCCGCTCGGGCCGAGGTCCACGGACTTGCCCACGGCCTTGATGCGGGCGGTCGTCCAGTAGGCGAGGGCTTCCTTGCGCTCCTTGGCGGTGTACTTCAGGACCGAGACCGGGTCGGGAGCGGCTGCCGACGCCGACGCCGGGATCGGGGCGGCGAGGGCAAGGGCCGTACCGGCTGCGGCGAGTGCCATGGGCCGGCCACGAAGACGCCGGATCAAGGAAGTTGAAGTCTCGGACATGGCAGCTGTCTCCTCGGCTGACGCAGGCAACGGGCGGGGGCTGGCCGCCCTCCGCCCCGCAAGACAGGGGAACCCGCCTGTTCGGTTGGCGCTGTCGATGATCTGTGACACAAGTGCGTGATGGGGCGGGCTTTTCCGACCAGGCGCGGCACGGAGGCCCGGTCTGGCGGTAACGTCTCTCGGCAGGTACCTTGTGCTGCATGGTACTTGGTGGAGCACACTCCGGAGTGAGCCAACTCCGGCGTGGGGTCCTGCAGTTCTGCGTTCTGGCGCTTCTTCGCGACCACGAGAAGTACGCCTTCGAACTGGTACGGGAGTTGTGTGATGCCCATGGGCTCGCGACCAGCGAGGGCACCATCTACCCGCTGCTGTCACGGCTTCGGAAGGAGGGGTGGGTGAACACTGTCTGGAAAGAGTCCGACACCGGGCCACCGCGCCGGTACTACACGCTGACGGCCACGGGGCGGGCGGCGTTGACGGACTTCACGGGAGAGTGGGGCGCCTTCAAAACCACTGTCGACAGCCTTCTGGACAGCGAGAGGAAGCAGCAGTGACCTCAACAGGAGATCGGCTTGTCGAGGAGTACCTGGGTCGTCTCGACAATGCTTCCGTATTCCTCACGACCGAACGCCGCGCGGAGCTACGACAGGAGATCGTCGAGCACATAGACGCCGGTCTGGAAGAAGCAGACGTCGTACATGCCGACGCGGTCCGCGCCGTACTGAAGCGGCTGGGCCCGCCTGCGGACATCGTGGCCTCGGAGCTCGGCCCAAGGTCGGCAGGTTCCACCGGCTCCACGGGTGCCACGCCCGTCGTCACGCCGGTTTCCGCTCCCGTGCGCGGGGCGGCCGGCCACGACGGCGGTGGACACGCACCCCTGGCAGGCGCGAGCGGCGGCGGTCCCGCGCCTGTTCCGCCCGCGCGGCCGTGGAAAGTCTCACGCCTTCTGATCGGGTCGGTGGCGGTGGCAGCCGTTCTCGGTGTGCTGGTTCTCGGGGCGACGATCTCGTCCAGCGACGTGGATCAGCAACAGCGGAGCCCATCGATCACACCCTCACAAAGCGGCGTACCGGGGAGCGAGGTGTCAGATCCGCCTCCCGAGATCGGTCCCGACACCTCGCTCACGCCGTCGGAGCAAACCTCGGAGCAAACCTCGGAGGAGCCATTGGAGCAGCCCTCGGAACAGCTCTCAGAACAGCCCACCGAATCAACCACATGACGGGGACGCCGCCCCTCAGCTGAACTCGGCCACGTGGTCGACGGCCCACTTCGCGAACGTGCCCGCCGGTCGTCCGGTGAGGCGCTCGACGTGATCGGTGATGCGACGTGACTCCGGTCGGCACACCGAGGCAGCCAGCAGCGCCTCCACCAGTCGCTCGGGACGACCGTCCGCGAGCATGCGTGATCGCGCGAGATCGGCGGGCAGTGGCTCGAAGCTCAGACCGCGCCGGAGCGCGGCACCGAGTCGAGCGACCTGGTCGGCGCGGCCGAGCACTTCGGGTCCCGTCAACACGTATGGTTCGAGGCTCAGTTGGTCATGGTGCGACGCGAGCAGTACGGCTGCCGCTGCATCGGCGACGTCGCGTTCGTCGACGACGGCCGTGCGCGCGACGTTTGGGCCCGCGACCACGTCGCCCGCCCGCAACTGTGCCGCCCAGCCACGGGCGTTGGAGGCCAGTGTGTCGCTGCGCAGCACCACGGGGCGCAGCCCGGCGTCACGGAGCAGGGCTTCCATGTCGGCGTGCACCTGAACGATGGGATCACTCTGCCGGGCCGCTTCGTCGTCGATGGCTGTCGAGGACATGTAGACGACACGGGGCGCCGCCGCGACGAGTTCCGCGACCAGTCCGTGGGCAGCAGCGGCATCGAGCAGTGGCCAGATGAGAAAGACGGCGTCGACACCCACGAGCGCGGCACGGACGGCCGTACGGTCCGTGAGGTCGCCGATCACTGACACGACCGCCGACTCGACCGCCGAGCGCGAGCCGGGTAGATGGGGTAGGTGGCGCACAAGGCACCGTACGCGCGCTCCATGTGCCTGGAGGCGGTCGACGACCTCACGGCCGAGGTTGCCGGTCGCGCCGGTGACCAGGATCGATGGACTCCGATGAGTGCCCGTGGGGCGAGTGGTGTCAGGCATGATCGAGACGCTAGGGGTTCAGGTCGACATGAAGGCAAGGCGTGTGTGATGCGGACGATCGGAGCAGTTGCAGCAGAGCTGGGCGTCGAAGCTCACGTACTGCGGCACTGGGAGGATGTCGGCGCGCTCACCGTGCGCCGCGACAGCAACGGCTACCGCGTGTACGACGACAAGGCGCTGGAGCAGGCACGCACCGTCCTGAAGCTGCGGCACGTCGGGCTCTCGTTGCCGGAAGTCATCGCGGCCATGGCGCCGAAGAAGCGAGCCGCACAGGCAGTTGTGAGGGCGAAGATCGCCGCACTCGAAAGTGAGGTCGCCCGCAGACAGCAGGCAATCACCTTCTTGGAGCACACCGTCGAGTGCCGGCACCGCTATCTCGATGAATGTTCGGGCTGTGCTCACTTCGTCCGTGAACCCTGAGCACCCTCCCACCGGGAGGACATGATCCAGGCCGCGGTCAGCCCGCACGCCGGTGGTCGACACGCCGCTGGTCGATGAGTGCGGCCAACCCGTCCAGGATGCGCTGCAGGCCGAACTCCCACGCCTGATCCTGGCCGTCGGACTCGACCGCCGACGCGAAGGCCGCGGTGAGTGCGGGAAACGACTCACCGTGCGACCGCATCAAGTCGCCCAGGATGGCGCCCAGTTGTGCCTCCGGGTTGCCCGCGGGGCCGCCTGCCGCGTGGGCCTGCTGGGTGATGCCCCGTACGTGACCGACCAACAGGACAGCCGCGTCCATGCGTTCGGCACCGTTCAGCCCCGTGCCGTCCAGTGCGGAGACGGCACGCTCCAGCCAGGACAGTTCCCCCGGTCCCTGGACGCGCGGGCCGACCGTGGCGGCCAGCACCCAGGAGTGCTGGAGAAAGAGGGTGAGCAACTGGCGCGCCCATTCCTCCAGTTGCTCCCGCCAGCCGACGGGCCGCCCCTCCGCCGACGGCGGGCAGGGGCCGATCGCGGTCTCCACCATCAGCGCGACCAGCTCCGCCTTGCCGGGCACGTACCGGTACAGCGCCATCTTCGTCACGCCCAGCCGCGCGGCGACGCGCTGCATGGAGACCTCGCCCAGCCCCTCCGAGTCGGCGATCTCGATACCCGCCCGCGCGATGCGGTCCAGGTCGAGTGTCGGCCGGGGGCCCCGCGCGGGCTTGGGGTGTGGGCCCCACAGCAGCCGCACCAGTTCGGCGTGCTCGCCATCCATGTCCGTCGCTCCTCCTGCCTCGCGCCCCGCGCCCTGAACCTGCCCCCGGCCCCGGCCCCTTGCCGAGACAACTGCGTCTAAGGTACACAGTAATTAATAGTGTCCCAAGGACACAGTTTCTGAGTGGAGGAATGCCATGACCAAGAACGTCCTCATCTCCGGCGCGAGCATCGCCGGCCCAGCGCTGGCCTTCTGGCTGGGGCGCCTCGGCTTCAGGCCCACCGTCGTCGAACTGGCCCCCGCCCTGCGCCAGGGAGGCCAGGCCGTCGACTTCCGCGGCGAGACCCACCTGACCGTGCTGGAGCGCATGGGCCTGCTCCCCGCACTGCGCGACCTCCAGACCGGCGGCAGCCCGATGCGCTTCGTCGACGAACGCGGACGGACGCTGCTGCAGCTGCCGGCCGAGTTCGCCGGGGGCGAGATGGAGGTGTTGCGCGGCGACCTGGCCGCAGTGCTGTACGAGCACAGCCTCCCCCGTACCGAGTACGTCTTCGGCGACTCGATCACCAACCTGACCGAGACGCCCTCCGGCGTACGGGTCGACTTCCAACGCGGCGTCTCACGCGACTTCGACCTGGTCATCGGCGCGGACGGGCTGCACTCCAACGTCCGTCGTCTTGCCTTCGGCCCGGAGGAGGACTACGTGAGCCACCTCGGGTACTACGCCGCCACCTGGCGGCTGCCCAATGATCTGGGCCTGGCAAAGGGATCGGTCGGGTACAGGGGATCGGTCGGATACAACGTGCCGGGGCGCCTCGCCTCCGTCGGCGTCGACCACCGGGACCCGGCCCAGGCAGGGGCGTTCTTCGCCTTCGCCTCGCCGGAACTGTCCTACGACCGCCACGACCTCGACCAGCAGAAACGTCTGATCGACGACGCGTTCTCCGGGCTCGGCTGGGAGGTGCCCCGCCTGCTCGCCTCCCTGCGCCAGGCCCCCGACCTGTACTTCGACTCCATCAGCCGGGCGGACGTGCACACCTGGTCGACGGGGCGAGTCTGTCTCGTCGGTGACGCCGCCTGCGGGGCCACCATCGGCGGCATGGGCTCGGGGACCGCGGTGGTCGCCGCCTATGTGCTGGCCGGCGAACTCGCCCGAGCCCGGGGCGACCACCGGACGGCCTTCACGCGATACGAAAGCAGGCTCCGCAAGTACGCCAAGGGCTGCCAGGCGGGCGGCGACCGCACCGGGAAGTTCCTCGCCCCCGGCACCGCCACCGGCATACGCCTCCGCAACGCCCTGCTGTCGCGTCCCCTGTTCCTGAACGGAATGCTCAAGCTGGGAGAGAGAGTCAGCAGCACCGTGACCCTGCCCGACCATCCGGCCGCCCTCAGCACCTCGGCCGGTGACCCGGGCCACGTCGGCCGGTGACCCGCTTCGGTGAACGACCGGATCCGTCCGTCGCCGATCGGTCAAGGTTTACGTGCCACCGCGCCGTACATCGCAATGTCGCTGTCGAGGACATGCCGCTGCTCGGCGTCCGGCCGCCATTTGTGGACCTGGGTGACGCCCGGCTCGACCAGTTCCAGGCCGTCGAAGAAGGAGAGGGCCGTGGGGTGGTGATCACCTGAGGGCCGGCTCCGGCGGCGCGCGATGCGGCTACCAGTCGAGCGTCAGCGGGACGAAGGGAGCGTCCTCCGGTGCTGCCTTGCGGGCCTCCAGAGCGGTCCTGGCGGGCGCACCCACAGGGACGCGCAGCGGAGGGTCGGGCTGTTCGATGGTGTCGGCGACCGCGGCGGCCACCTCCTCGGGGGTGACGGGCTCGAAGATCGACGTGCCGCGCAGAGGGCCGAACTGCTTGAACAGCGGCGTGTAGGGGTCGTTCTCCGTGAAGAACGACTTGGCGCGCTCGGCTCCCCCGGAGGAGACAGTGCTCGGCTGGAGGATGCTCACCTTGACGCCGAAGTGGCCCGCCTCGACGGCCAGCGTCTCGGCGAACGCCTCCATCGCCCACTTGCTGGCGGCGTAGGGACCGATGATCGGCACGACGAGCCGGCCCTGGACGCTGGAGACAAAGACCAGTCGGCCCGCGCTTCGTTCGCGCATGGCGGGCAGCACACCCTGCACCACGCGCAGGGGGCCGAAGGTGTTGAGCTGGAAGAGGGCTTCGACCTCGGAGATGGGCACGCTCTCCAGGGGCGCGCGGATCGTCGCACCGGCGTTGCTGACGAGCACGTCGATCTCTCCCGCCTCCCGGACGGCCTCGTCGACACTCTTCTGATCGGTGACATCGAGGCGCAGACGCTGGTCGACGGGGAGATCGTCGAGGTCCTCGGGCCGACGAGCAGTGGCGACGACCCGGTGGCCACGCGCGGCAAGTTCGATCGCGATGGCCCTGCCGATGCCCCTGGAGGCGCCGGTGATCAGTACGGACGTCATGTCGGTCTCCTGTCTGGAGGGTGCGGCGGAGGGGCCGGCCCACATCATCGGCTTCGCCCCGCGTCCGTGGGGCGCGGGGCGATGAGAGCCGATGTCGCGGACGTGCCCGCCGTGTCCTCCTTATGACTCGTGTGTACGACGCCGAGGCCGGCCGCGCGACTCGGAGACCCGGCCGGAGGTTCCCGCTGGGTCCCACGCGCGGGCGATCGCCGTGAGCGGGAGGTGGGAAGTGCTGCGGCTGCCGATGGACCCGATGCCGGCCCGTGGCCCCTTGGCCCCCAGGGCGGAGCCGGGGACCGTACCGCAGAGGGCGGTGGCCTCCAGGCCGAGGTCGTCCAGGCGGGTGAAGGTGGTCAGGTCGGGGCAGGTCAGGTCAGGTCGGGGCAGGAGAAGGCCGCATTACCGCGACCTGGCGAACGTCGTCGTCCATTCCGATCGCGATGCCGCTCGCGACGGTCCTGCCGCGCGGTGGCCGGCAGCGGGGGCGTCACGTGAGCAGGCGGCGGCGGTAGCCCTCGGCCACCGCCGAGGCTCGATCACGAACGCCGAGCTTGTCGTAGATGTGCTGCAGATGGGTCTTGATGCTCGCTTCGCCGATGAACAACGCCGTAGCGGCCTCTCGATTCGAACTGCCGTTCGCGACCAGTTGCAGCACCTCCTTCTCTCGATCGGTCAGTGTGCCGGCGCCGGGCCTCCGAACCTGACCCATAAGGTGCTGCGTCACCGACGGCGCGAGGACCGACTCTCCACGCGCGGCCGCACGGACGGCTCGCGTCAGTTCGTCGGGCAGAGCATCCTTCAGGAGATATCCGATCGCACCCGCCTCGATCGCCGGCAGTACGTCGCTCTCGCTGTCGAAGGTGGTCAGGATCAGCACTCGGGTACTCGGGGCCCACGCGCGCAGGGCCGCGGTCGCGGCGACGCCGTCCATCCCGGGCATCCGAAGGTCCATGAGCACAACATCCGCCGCCAGCACCTTCGCACGCTCGATGCCCTCGGCGCCGTCCCCGGCCTCACCGACCACAACGATGTCCTCGGCGTCCGCAAAGGTGTCGCGAAGACCGCCCCTCACGATCGGATGGTCGTCGACAATCACCAGTCGAATCATCGGTCGGTCTCCCCCTTTGCTCTCGTGCCCCCGGGGGCGATCGCCGGAACGCGCGCACTGACGGATGTTCCTTCACCCGGTGCGCTCTGCACCTCGATGTGACCGCCGACCCCTCTGATGCGCTGGCGCATGCTCGTCAGGCCGAAGCCGGTGCCGACCCCTTTCGCGAACCCGCGTCCATCATCCCGCACGTCCAACAGCACCTCGGTGCCCGTGTACGACAGCGTGACACCGACGCGCGAGGCCTCCGCGTGCTTCGCCACGTTGGTCAGCGACTCCTGCGCGACCCGGAAGAGCGACACCTCGATCGCCGGGCTCAGTGGCTCTCGGGTGCCGGTGACCTCCAACTGCGCGCTGATCCCGTGGTCCTGCGACCATCGCTCGGTCAACGTGCGCAGCGCGTCGGGGAGGTGGGCCCGCCCGAGTTCCTGGGGAGCGAGCGCCCGCACGGACCGTCTGGCCTCGGTCAGACTGCTGCGCGCGAGCCGAAGTGCACGCGCGACGTGCTCTTCCGTCCCGCCCCGCACACTCGCGGAACGCTCCGCTGCCTGAAGCTGCGTGATGATGCCGGCGAGACCCTGGGCCAGCGTGTCGTGGATCTCGCCGGCCAATCGCTGCCGCTCGTCCTGCGCCCCGGATTCACGGGCCTGGGCGACCAGTTGCGCATGGAGCCCGGCGTTCTCGTGCAGTGCCACCTCAAGCCGCTCGACGAGTTCCTCCCGCTTGAGTTCCTCCGGTTCGCTGCGCGCCGTCAGCAGGATGCCCACCCCGATCGCCGCGGTCTGCACGGCGACGATCAGGATGAACTCCGCGAGCATGTCCGGGGTCGGATCGGCCCACACGCGCATCGCCGAGCCGTTGAGGGTCACGGAGGTGGCCAGGACTCCGAGCACCCCCAACGGCCACGGCCTGAGCAAGTACGCGTGGAAGAAGCCCGCGACGGTGAAGACGAGGAAGATATCGGAGTACGTCATGAGGGTGGCGCACAGCGCCAGCAGCCCGACGAAGAAGATGCCCGCCGACACGGGCCGGAGCGTCCTCCTCTTGATGGGCAGCGTGTGACCGAACAACACCCACGGCACCGGGACCGCGACCAGCCCGAGGACGGATGCGCCCTCGGGCCAGAAGCGTTCACCGGAGGCCGGAAGTACCCACGAGAAATAGATCGCTGTCGAGATCGTCAGCAGCAGCCACGGTGTGAACAGCTGCAGCAGGTCCCAGACCCGTAACTGCTCCTCTTTCCAGGCCAACCGGGAGCGATTCGCGATCTCCGCCTCTTCCGCGACGGTGGATTCGTACGTCCCGAAGCTCGGGCGCTCACCGGCCCCGGCATCCCGCATCATCGACATCTACTCCCAGCGGAAGAGCTTAGCGGCGAGCGCGCTCGCGATCACCGCGATACCCGCCATCACGGCAATCTGCAGCCAGAAGGGCTGCCCACCGGCGGTGGCGGTGATCTCGCCCGCCTCGGCGGACCACGCCGCGGTGAGAGCCTGCAGCCCGGGCGGTATGAACTCGCCGGCCTCGCGCAGCACGTCGGGCATGAGGACACGGGGCAGGAAGGCTCCGCCGAAGAACATCAGCGCAACGAACAGGAAGGTACCGATCTGGTTCGCGGCACTGCTCGTGCGGGCCACGGCCGCGGAGATCATGCCGAGCCCGAGCAGCGCCGCATAGCCGACAATGCAGGCGACGACGAACTCCAGGGGCCGCTCGGGCGGCGCGATGTCCAGCACCGCCCACGCGAGGAAGATCATGAGTGCCGCGGAGACGACCACGGAGGCGAACGCGACAATCATCTGCGCGAGCAGGACACTGCGCGGATGCGCAGGAGTGGTCGACAGCCTGCGCAGGATGCCGCGCTCTCGGTACGTCGCGATTACCGCCGGGACGTGCTGCACGGCGATCATCACCATCCCGAACACCAGTGCCGTCGGCGCCCAGATGTCGATGGACCGGAGCCCGCCGGTCTCCGGCGACAACTCTCTGAGCGCCGGGACGGCACCCAGCCCGAGCAGGAGTCCCGTCGGGAACAGCACACCGAAGACGACGGTGGCAGAGTCTCGAAGGAAGAGTTTTGTCTCGACCTTGACCATCTTCAGGAGTGCACGCATCAGTCAACCCTCTTCTCGGAGGGTTGACGGGGACTTCGGGGCGCGTCCCGTAAAGGCCACGAACGCGTCGTCGAGGTTGCGCTGGTCGACGCGGAGATCCTCCGCCACGACCTGCGCCCTGGCGAGAGCCCCTGCGACGCTGCTCAGAAGCTGTCCCCTGCCGGTGACCAGCCAGCGGCCCCCGGTGATCTCGACATCGGTCACGTCGGGAAGCCCGGTCAGGACACTCCTGTCCAGCGGTTGACTCACGCGGAACCGGACCTGCCGCACCGCGCTCGACTGCGCGATCAGCCCTGCGGGCGTATCCACTGCGGCAACCCGGCCACCATCGATGACGGCGATCCGGTCGCCGAGGCGCTCCGCTTCATCCATGAAGTGCGTGACAAGGAGGATCGTGACGCCCGAGTCACGAACCCGCTCAATGAGGCTCCAGGTGTCGCGCCTCGCCTGCGGGTCCAGTCCCGTCGTGAGCTCGTCGAGAATCGCGACCTTCGGATTGCCGACCAGAGCGAGCGCGATCGAAAGCCGCTGCTTCTGCCCGCCCGAGAGAGCCTTGTACTGCGTGCTGCGCTTCTCGGTGAGACCAAGGAGCTCCATGAGCTCGCGCCAGTCGGCGGGGTTCCGGTAGAAGGAGCCGTAGAGTTCGAGGGCTTCGGCGACCTTGATCGCGTCTGGGAAGCTGCTCTCCTGCAGCTGCACGCCGAGCCGCTCACGCACCTCCGCCCGGTCCTTGACCGGGTCGAGTCCCAGCACAGAGATCGAGCCCGAATCGGGCGTTCGCAGGCCGGCGATGCTCTCGACGGTTGTCGTCTTGCCGGCGCCGTTGGGCCCGATGATGCCGAAGATCTCCCCCTCTTCAACGGCGAAAGAGACGTCATCGACGGCAACGTGCCGCCCGTAGCGCTTGTGCAGATTCCGTACTTCCAATGCGGTCATACCGCGAAGTTACGGACGCACCGCACCCCGCCACATCGACCGTGGCGTCTGAGCTTGGGTTGATTCGCGCCTCCACCGTTCGGTGGATCTGCGGCACCTCGCGGGGCGCCCGAAGCCCTGTTGGCTGCTCCATCAGCTGGCCGGTGACCCCCAGGCCGAGGTCGTCCAGGCGGGTCAATGTGCGCCATCGAAGCTTGACCGGAGCGAACCGGCTCCAGGCACGCTTCTGTTGAGCCTCTTCAATACTGTCCAGGACCAGGAAGACCAACTCTCCGCGGAGTCGTTCAGCTTCGGCCAACTGGTCATGAAGGGCGTTGATGACGTCGATTGGAGCCCCGTCGGCCTGGGTTTCGGCCACACGGCGAATCTCAGCGCCGAAGCGCCGCAGCATTCCCGCAGTTCGGCGAGGGACGCCGACATGGCGGGTACGAACTCGCCGATCTCGACTTCCTGACCCGCTGCCAGCGCGTTGACGGCTTCTCGCGGGAGACTGAGCTGGGCGCTGACGCCCCTGTCCCCCCGGCCCTAGAACCTGTCCGGTCGATCTTGGACGTGAGCGGTCAGGCATCAGGATGAAGGCGGGTGCGTCGTCTTCGCGATCTCGCCTCGCCTGTCTGCCGCACTTGCCGACGCCGAGCCCTCCAAGTTGCGCGACGTCGCGACTTCGTGGGCCGCGCAGCGCGCGGAGGACGGCGAGGCCATCGACACGGAGGTTGCTGACGTGATCCTGGGTGATCTGGCCGCTCTCGTCGGCAGCGCCCGGCGCCAGGGCCAAAGCGTCTACTGTCGGGTCGCGTAGGGTGCTGCGCTTCTTGTCGGTGTCCTCGTCAAAGCCGGGTGGCCGTCCTTGGCCCGGTCCGGGCTCACACTCGCCGCACCGCCCTCTCGGCCGGAAGGGACGGGGCAGGCGTTTAATCGGATGTGTGTGCGGCGCGGGGTTGTTAGGTTCGCCGTGTGCCGAAGTTGAATCAGATCATCGCAGTCGAAAAGGGCGTCAAGTCCAAGGCCCTCCAGGAGCTCACCCAGGCTCACCAGGACGTGCAGAAGCCCGCCCTGCTGGCCGGCATCTCCCGGACCTACCAGCCCAAGGACGAGGAGGGCGAGCAACTGCCGCCCGAGTCCACGCGGGTGCAGATCAAGGCCGAGGACGCTCTGCGGGCGACCGCCGGGACGCTGACGCGGCTCTTCGACGTGACCGCGACGAAGGACTGGGCGAACCGGTCCGCGGTCGCGGACGTGGTGGTCGACGGTACGGTGCTGTTGCCCCAGGTGCCCGTCCCGTACCTGTTGTTCCTGGAGAAGCAACTCACCGACCTGCACACCTTCGTGCGCAAGCTGCCGGTGCTCGACGCCTCCGAGTCGTGGAACCTGGACCCCTCGACGGACTCGTGGAAGACGGACCCGGTGCGGACCATCCGCACGAAGAAGGTTCCGCGCAATCACGTGAAGGCCGAGGCCACGGAGAAGCACCCGGCGCAGGTCGAGGTGTACTACGAGGACGTCCCGGTCGGTTACTGGACCACGGTGAAGTTCTCCGGCGCGCTGCCCGCCCGGCGGGTCAACGAGCTCCTTGACCGCGTCGAGAAGCTCCAGCAGTCCGTCAAGTTCGCCCGCGAGGAGGCGAACAGCACCGAGGTCACCGACCAGCGGGTCGGCGACGCGGTATTCGGCTACCTCTTCCGGTAGCCCCCACATACGCCCTCCGTCGCGAGCGGAGGGTGCGCGATGAGCGCAAGCTGAAACTGATGTTGAAGCTGATGAAGGGGTGTCAGTTGGGGGTTCGAATCCCTCTCCCCGCACCACGTGCGGGGGTGGCCCAAGCCTGGCAGAGGCGGCCCCGTGAAACTCAGATTCTCGCTCCAGTCTCAGTATTCGCCGCCGAACACCGGATCGACCGAGCGTGGGCGAACATCGACGGATGGGGGTTCAAGTCCCCCCGGCGCCTCTCTCGTGGCGCTGTAGTTCAAAGGCAGAACACGTCGATCTCAACATGACCCGCGGTTCTTAAACGCCGCCGGTGTGCGCAAATGGGTGGCAAGCTGGAGCCCGGGAGCTGGACATGCTCCCGGGCTCCGTCACGTTCCGGCCCGCGGCTTGTGCTGTCCGGGCGGCCCAGGTGTGGATTCCCACGGCTCCGAACTCGTCGAACGCGAAGGTGTGGTCCGGCCGCTCGTTGATCGCGTACTCGATCCGGGCCGGCTTGGCGTCGAAGTCCGCCTCCGGGGAATCCTTCCAGGTCTTCGTGTGCTGGAAGGAGATCCCGCGGCGGGCGAGTAAGCACCGCAGGGCCTCCCGTCCGATGACGTCCGGACGACGAAGTCCTCGTCGTCACGATCGAAAAGGCGGCGACGGCCTCCCGCCCAGCGAGAGTTCAGGGATGCGAGCCCGATCTCGTTGACCTTGTGGATCACGTCGCGGACGGTGTCCTCGTCAACCTGGACCAGGCGGGCTATGACGGGGACCGTGCTTCCGCCGGCCGAGGCCAAGAGCATCGTCGCCCGCCGAAGCCAGTGCTGCGTGACGGAACGTCGTCTTCCTCGTTCAACGGTTTCCAACCGACCAGCGACCAAAGGTGAACCGACATGAGCTGGAACGAAGAAGAGGACAACCGCACCTACCAGGTGCTCGTCAACCACGAGGAGCAGTACAGCCTCTGGCCGGCAGAGCAGGAAATCCCGGCCGGATGGCGCACGGAAGGCAAGACCGGTTCCAAGGCCGACTGCCTGGCGCACATCAATGAGGTGTGGACGGACATGCGGCCCTTGAGCCTTCGCAAGAAGATGGAAGAGGCAGCCGAGCAGAGCTAGGACTCCGCGTGCGCCGATAGGCGCTCACCCCCAAGGACTTGTGGTCGGGTAGCCGGATCGCGGGGCCCGTTCACGGCAACGTGATCCGGCTACCCGACCTCAGAACTGAGACTGAGCGGCTGAGTTGGCCCGGCTTCCGGTCAGGGGCTGAGCCCACGTACTTGAGGCGCGCTTGGCGCGGCGGGTAACAGGGCGGTGGCAAAGGCGGTTTCGTCCCCGGAAGAGTGATGCCGCCTGATTCAGGAGATCTTCGGGTGCCGGCGTCGGGACGATGGCCGTGGTCGGCATGACCAGCCGCGAGACCAAGGAGACGTCGAAGCATGTCCAAGCCTGTTGTCAGTATCTGGGGCCCCCTTCCGGGAGATCGACCCGCATCCCCGAAAGCGACCCCCTGGAACACCGCATGGCCGCTCCGGGGCGGGACCGCGTGGGTGTTCTACAGCTCACCGAAGCAGACGAGCGTCAAGCGGCCGGTGATCCTCGCCGACGGCTTCTCCCTCGGTCCCAGCGACCCCCACGCGCTGTACGAGGGCCTGGAGAACGGGCAGTACCCGTTCATCTCCACGCTGCGTGAGGCCGGCTTCGACGTCGTCCTCCTGGGCTTCGAGGAGCGCTCCGCGTCCATCCTCGACAACGCAGGCGCGGCGACCGAGTGCATCAGGCGGGCGATCGCCGACCGTGAGGGCTCGGCCCCGCTGACGGTGGGCGGCTTCAGCATGGGAGGACTGGTCACCCGCTACGCCCTGGCCAAGATGGAACGCCAGAAAGAGCGGCACGAGACCTCCACCTACCTCTCCTACGACACCCCGCACCGCGGCGCGTGGCTGCCCATCGGAGTCCAGGCGTTCGCCCACTTCGTGAAGGAACACTGGGGCAGCCGCCCCATCGACGGCCCGCTCCTGAGCAGCTTCTCCACCATGGTCAACAGCCCGGCCGCCCGGCAGCTGCTGCGCTGGCACACCGCGACCGCCAACGTCTCCCTCGACGTCGCCGACGGCCAGGACCAGGCACGCACCGACTTCCTGGAAGCACTTGAGCGAATGGGCAGCTGGCCCCAGATCCCCCGGCTCCTTGGTGTCGCCAACGGAACGGGCACCGGCGCCGGGAACAACATCCCCGCCGGCGACTCCGCCATGACCAGCAGCGGCCCGCAGCTGAACGGCACCCGTCTCAACACCCAGAACAAGGGACGGCAGACCGTCGCCGAGCTGCACAAGGCGGGCGCGGCACCGGTCCTGGTCACCACCAGCAACTTCCCCGACATCGACGGCGCCCCGGGCGGCCTGTTCCCCGAGGCCCCCCTGCTGGACGGCGCCGGCAACTTCGGCATGGCCGCCATGCTGGCCCGCCTCATCGACAAGAAGCAGGCGGAGCTGACCTACAACACCTCCACCTTCGTCCCCACCATCAGCGCCATCGCGTCGGCCGACATCGACAACCACGACAACCTTTACAGCAAGGTCGACGGCGACTACAGCGACCTCCACGACTTCAAATGCGCGAGCACCAACGAAGGCCACACCGTCATGACCACAGAACTCGGCCAGTGGATCCTCACCAAGCTCCAGGAAACGTAACCACCAGCAAAAGCCGCCACCGAGACGAAACACCATCCGAAGCTCCAGAGGCGGGCTCGGCCGCCTGACATCAAGGGGCCAACGACGGCGGTGGTAACGCAGGCGAGCTGACCAACAGCACGCCCCGGTCTGGGCCAACACCAGCCAGACAGAGACCGAGGGCCCCGGCCTTCCGTGCCGCCAGTGGTAAATGACCGGGCCTTCCGCACCCATCGCAGCGGATCACGGAAACGGTCGGTGCTTGGAAATCGGTGCGTGGAATACGAGGAAGCGAGGAAGTGAATAAACCTCGGAATCGCCGGTTGGCCAAACCGGCGATTCTGCGGACGATTGTTCTCCAACGCGCCCTGCCGGCGAAGCTGCCCCAAAAAAGATCAAGGGCCGGTTTCGGATTTCTCCGAAACCGGCCCTGATCTGCGACTCTCACGAGTCGGGACGACAGGATTTGAACCTGCGACCCCTTGACCCCCAGTCAAGTGCGCTACCAAGCTGCGCCACGTCCCGCTGTTCCGCCGTCCGGGAGATCTCCCCGGCGGCCACAGTGGAGAACATTACCCCACCCCGGACCGGCGCCGGGCCGCCCAAGGGGCGGGAGGGGTGGGAGACAGCCGGGAGACAATCGGGGCATGACCGAGAACCCGCGGGATCGAGACTTCGAAGGGCGGGCGCGGAACGCGCGGCCGCGGGATGGGCTGGGGCGGCCGTTGCCTTACGGGGCGCCCGGGGTCGAGCGGCAGCCCGAGGGGGTGGTGCGGGCGCCCGGCGAGACGCTGCGGGAGGCTCAGCGGCTGCTCGACGCGGGGATGCCGTTCCACGCGCACGAGGTGTTCGAGGACGCATGGAAGTCGGGGCCCGGCGAGGAGGAGGCACTGTGGCGCGGGATGGCGCAGCTCGCGGTGGGGCTGACGCACGCCGCCCGGGGCAATCCGACGGGCGGGGCGCGGTTGCTGCTGCGCGGCGCCGAGCGGATCTCCGGGTACGAGGCGCCGTACGGGATCGATGTCCCCGGCCTGGCCTCCTGGGCCCGTGACCTGGCTGAACGGATCGAGAACGCCCCGGTCGACGCCGCCGTCGAGGCGCCGCGCCTGACGGGGTCCGACCGCCCCTGAGGACACCCGAAGGGTGGTGAGCGACACTCCGACACAGACCGGTCAGCTACACCCTGACTCGGGCCTCAGCCCTCCTGACCTGCGCGAGTATCCGCAGCAAGATCTTCCCTACTGAGACCGACAAGCCCGTCGGGGTTGTCGAAGGCATGCGAAACACGGGGAAGTGCGATGAGTGGTCACACACGGCGCAGGGTATTGCAGGGCGCGGCCGTCGCGGCGGCGGGCAGTGTGGTGGGGGTGTACGGCGCGGGCGGCCAGGCCGGCATCGCCCACGCCGCCGCCCGCGGCCTCACCGGCGCGACGGCCGGTGGGACGGCCGGTGGGACGGCCGGCGGGCAGGGCGGCGGGCAGGGCGGCGGGCGGGGCGGGGTCTCGTACCCGTTCCTCCAGGGCCCATTCGCGCCGGTCACGGAGGAGCTGACGGCCTTCGGCCTGCCGGTGACGGGCCGCGTCCCCCGCGAGCTGAACGGCCGCTATCTGCGGCTCGGCCCGAACGTGCTCGGGCTGGAGGATCCGCGGGCCCACCACTGGATGCAGGGCGACGGCATGGTGCACGGCGTCCGGCTGCGTAACGGTCGCGCCGAGTGGTACCGAAACCGCTGGGTCCGCTCCGCCTCCGTGGCCGAGAAGCTGGGCGAGCCGTACCCGGGCGAGGTGCCGCCCGACGACTTCCCCGCCAACACCCACGTCATCCCGTACAAGGGCCGCATCCTCGCCCTCCAGGAGAGCGGGCCGCTGCCGTACGAACTCGACGGTGACCTCAACACGGTGCGCCCGTACGACTTCCGCTCCACGCTCGAAGGCGCGTTCACGGCGCACACCAAGTACGACGCGAAGGCCGACGAGCTGCACGCCATCTCGTACTACCCGACCTGGGACCATGTGCGGCATCTCGTGATCGACCACACCGGCCGGGTGGTTCGCGTGACGAAGATCCCGGTCGCGGACGCGCCGATGATGCACGACTTCGCCCTGACGGAGCGTCATGTCGTGATCGTGGACGTCCCGATCACGTTCGACATGGCCGGGGCCGAGGCCGGTGACACCGTGCCGTACAAGTGGAACAAGCGGCACCCGATGCGGGTCGGTGTCATGCGCCGCAGCGGCGGCCCGGTGCGCTGGTTCGAGGTCGACCCGCTCTACTACTCGCACACTCTCAACGCCTACGACGAGGGCAACGGGATCGTCGTGGACTTCACGTCCATGCCCGCCCCCATGTACGTCGAGGGCCGCAACAACGGCGGCCCGTCGTCGGACGGGACGCCCAGCCTCGACCGCTGGACCATCGATCTGGCCCACGGAAGTGTCCGCCACCAGCGACTCGACGACCGGCCGCAGGAGTTCCCGCGCGTCAACGAGTCGCTGGTCGCGCACCGCCACCGGTACGCGTACTCCGCCTCGGCCGCCGACATGTGGCGGGCTTACGGCACGGTCGACGGCGTGCCGCCGGACGGGTCCTTCAGGAACGAGCTGATCAAGCACGACCTGTTCCGGGGCACCAGCCAGGTGCACCGCTTCCCGAGGGGCGCGGCGACCTCGGAAGCTGTCTTCGTTCCGTCCCGTACGGCGTCGGCGTCTGCGGAGTCGGAGGACGACGGCTACACGCTGGCCTACGTCCACAACCCGGAACGCGGCGCGTCCGACCTCGTCATCCTGTCGGCCCAGGACTTCACCGGACGGCCGGTCGCGCGTATTCATCTGCCGGGCCGGGTGCCCCTGGGATTCCACGGCAGTTGGGTGCCCGACGCGTGACGGGCGGTCAGTCTTCCACCAGGACGACTTCCAGCGTGCGCGGGCCGTGCACACCCTCGACCCGGTCCAGCTCGATGTCACTGGTGGCGGAAGGGCCCGAGATCCAGGTCAGCGGGCGGGTCGGGTCGAGCCGGGGCATCGCCTGCGGTACGGAGGCGACGACCTGCTCCGGCGCCCGGACCACGACGATGTGGTGGTCCGGTACGAGGGAGATACGGCGCCGGCCCTGGTCGGGGCTCCCGTCCAGGACGATCGTGCCGGTCTCCGCGATGGCCACGGCGCAGCCGGTGACGACGCTGTCGACGTCGTCCAACTCCCGTGCGGTGGAAGCCTCCCGGTCGTGGATCCGGGTCGGATCGGCGGCGGCGAGCCATTCAGGCGGCAGGCCGGGCGGTACGAGCACCGTGCGGGAGCCGTGCTCGGCGAGCAGGCGCATCAGGAGGTCCGAGAGCCCGGCTGCGTCGGTGCGGTGGACGAGGGCGCGATAGTCGATGAGGTTCTCGGCCAGCAGGTCGACCATGCCGGCGTCGGGGGTGTGCGTGTCGAGGTAGTCGCGCGTGACCTCGGGAGCGTCGGGCGCGTCGGCGACGGCGGCGCGGACCCGGGCGAGGATGCGCTCCCGCGAGCCGCCCGATCCGGTGGCGTCAGCTGTGGTGCTCATCAGGGCTTCTTCCCGTCCGGCGTCGGTGTCCCGCCCGGCTTTGCTGTCCCGTCCGACTTCGGTGGCCCGTCCGACTTCGGTGTCCCGTCGGACTTCCGCGGCACGCCCGGCTTCGGCGTCCCGTCCGGCTTCGGCGTCCCGTCCGGCTTCGGTGTCGCGTCCGATTTCGTCGGCCTGCCCGACTTAGGCTTCCGGTTCTTCTTCCACCAGTCGCGGAACGGCTCCGCCGGCATCTCCGGCAGTTCCCTGCTCCGCGTCCACGCCCCCGCGCCGGGCAGCTTCGACGGGTGCAGCCTGCGCGTCTTCGACGCGACCCGCTCCCCCGCCCCCAGTACGCCGGGATGGTCGAGCACCCACCCCGCCGCCTTCATCGCGGCCTTCTCCAGCCGGTGTCCCTTGCCGCCCTGATCGGCGACTCGCTCCCGCAGATGCACCAGCACCTCGGGAATGTCGATGGCGACCGGGCACACCTCGTAGCAGGCGCCGCACAGCGACGAGGCGTACGGCAGTGAGGCATCGATCTCGCTCTGGGTGCCCCGGAGTTGGGGGCTGAGGATCGCGCCGATCGGCCCCGGATAGACGGAGCCGTACGCGTGCCCGCCGGCCCGCTCGTACACCGGGCAGACGTTGAGGCACGCCGAGCAGCGGATGCAGCGCAGCGCCTGGCGGCCGACCTCGTCGGCGAGGGTGTCGGTGCGGCCGTTGTCGAGGAGGACGAGGTGGAAGGTCTGCGGTCCGTCGCCGTCGGCGGTGCCCGTCCAGGTCGAGGTGTACGGATTCATCCGCTCGGCCGTCGACGAGCGCGGCAGCGTCTGGAGGAACACCTCCAGATCCCGCCAGCTCGGCACCACCTTTTCGATGCCCACCACGGAGATCAGCGTCTCGGGCAGCGTCAGACACATCCGGCCGTTGCCCTCGGATTCGAAGACGACGAGCGTGCCGGTCTCGGCGACCATGAAGTTGGCGCCGGAGATACCGACCTTGGCGCGCAGGAACTTCTCCCGGAGGTGGAGCCTGGCCGCCTCGGCGAGGTCCGCCGGGATGTCGGTGAGTCCGTCGGGCGCGGCCCGGCCCCAGTCGGCCATCTTCTCGCGGAAGATGTCGCGGATCTCGCCGCGGTTGCGGTGGATGGCGGGGACGAGGATGTGGGAGGGCCGGTCGTCGCCGAGCTGGACGATCAGTTCGGCGAGGTCGGTCTCGTACGCCGCGATGCCCTCGGCCTCCAGCGCCTCGTTGAGACCGATCTCCTGGGTGGCCATCGACTTGACCTTGACGACCTCGGTCTCGCCGGTGGCCTTGACCAGGTCGGCGACGATCCGGTTGGCCTCGTCGGCGTCGGCCGCCCAGTGGACGGTGCCGCCCGCCGCCGTCACCCGTTCCTCCAACTGGACGAGGTAGCGGTCGAGATGGCGGAGCGTGTGGTCCTTGATCTGCTTGCCGGCCTCGCGCAGCTCGGCCCAGTCGGCGAGTTCGGCCACGGCCTTGGCACGCTTGTCGCGGATGGTGTGGGTGGCGTGGCGCAGATTGCCGCGCAGCGTCTTGTTGTGCACGGCCTCCTTGGCCGCCTGCGGGAAGGACGGCATACCGACGAACGTCCCGCTCATACGAGGGGCTCCTCTCGGGTACTCGCCAGGATGTCGGCGAGATGCAGGGCGCGCAGCGGTGCTTCCTCGCGGCGCAGAACGCCCCCGATGTGCATCAGGCAGGAGTTGTCGGCGCCGCACAGGACCTCGGCGCCGGTGGAGACGGCGTTGCTGACCTTGTCCTGGCCCATGGCCGTGGATACATCGGAGTTCTTCACGGCAAAGGTGCCGCCGAATCCGCAGCATTCGTCGGCGCCGGGCAGCTCGCGCAGCTCCAGTCCGTCGACGGCTTCCAGGAGGCGGCGGGGTCTGTCGCCGAGGCCGAGGAGGCGCAGGCCGTGGCAGGACGGGTGGTAGGTCACCGTATGCGGGAAGTACGCGCCGACGTCGGTCACTTCGAGGACGTCGACGAGGAATTCGGTGAGCTCGTAGGTGCGGGTGGCGAGGGAGGCGGCCGAGGCGTCGCCGATCTTCGGGTAGTGCTGCCGGACCATGGCGGCACAGGATCCCGAGGGGGTCACCACGTAGTCGTACCCCTCGAAGGCGGCGGCCGTACGGCGTACGAGCGGCTCGGTCTCCTTGCGGTAGCCGGTGTTGAACTGCGGCTGTCCGCAACAGGTCTGCGCCTCGGGGAAGTCGACCTCCACTCCGAGGCGTTCGAGGAGCCGCACGGTCGCGATCCCGGTGGACGGATACACCGCGTCGTTGACGCAGGTGACGAAGAGGGCGACACGCATGGCCGGAGCATATGCCGTGACCTGCGGCGAACGTAAGACCTGCGGAGACATCCGATGTATCGATGGGCAATTGTGACGGTGGTTGGGGTTGCTCCGGTGCCATGAGGCAGACTCGGGCCGGTGAGACAGATCTATGTGATCGGCATCGGCGCGGGCGACCCGGATCAGCTGACCCTCCAGGCGGTCAAGGCGCTGAACAGGGTGGACGTCTTCTTCCTCCTCGACAAGGGCGAAGCGAAGGCGGACCTGATCCGGCTGCGGCACGACATCCTCGCGGAGCACATCGCGGACGGCCGGGAGTACCGGCTGGTCGAGGCGCGCGATCCGGACCGGGACCGGACGGCCGGCGGCGCCGACTACTCCCCCGCGGTCGGCGACTGGCGCACCCGCCGCGCCGACATCTACGAGCGGATGATCACCGACGAGCTGGGCGAGGACCAGGTCGGGGCATTCCTGGTGTGGGGCGATCCCGCGCTGTACGACTCCACGCTCGGCATCCTGGACGAGATCCTGGCGCGCGGCACGGTCGGCTTCGAGCACGAGGTGATCCCCGGCATCAGCAGCGTCTCGGCGCTGCTCGCCAAGCACCGCACGGGGCTGAACCGGGTGGCGCGCCCGGTGCAGATCACCACGGGCCGGCGGCTGGCGGAGGCGTGGCCGGAGGGGGTGGACGACGTGGTGGTGATGCTGGACGGCCACCAGTCGTTCCGCCACTACCTGGCGGAGGACCCGGTCATCCACTGGGGCGCGTACGTCGGTACGGCGGACGAGATCCTGGTCTCGGGGCGACTCTCGGAGGTCGCGGACCGGATCGTGGAGCTACGGGCGGAGGCCCGCGCGCGCAAGGGCTGGATCATGGACACGTATCTGCTGCGGCGGGACTGAGCCCGAGCCGGGCGAGCGCGGCCGGTACGTCGGGGACCTCCGGTACGCCCTCGGGTGCGGGCGGCCGTTCGACCATGACCACGGGGAGTCCGAGTTCGCGCGCGGCGGTGAGTTTCGCGGCGGTGGCCGGGCCGCCGCTGTCCTTGGTGACGAGTACGTCGACGCGGTGTTCGAGCAGGAGCGCGGTCTCGCCTTCGAGGGTGTACGGCCCCCGGTCGAGCAGGATGTGCGTGCTGCGGGGCAGGGGCGGCTCGGGCGTTTCCACCGTACGTACGAGGAAGTGCAGCCCGTCCAGCTCGGGCCCGGCGAAGGCGGCGAGGCCCTGACGCCCGGTGGTGAGGAAGACGCGCCTGCCCCCGCCGAACGCCGGGAGCTGCGCGGCGGCGTCCGCGAGCGAGCGGGCGGGGTGACGACGGTCCCGTGGGTGGGCCGGCCAGCCGGGGCGGCGCAGGGCGAAGTGGTCGGTACCGGAGGCGGCTGCCGCCTCGGCGGCGTGGGCGCTGATGGTGGCGGCGAAGGGGTGCGTGGCGTCCACGAGGACGTCGATACGGTGCGCACGGAGCCACGCGGCGAGCGCGTCGGGCCCACCGAATCCGCCGACGCGCACGTCCCCGGCGAGGGGCGTGGCCGGGTTCGCGACGCGCCCGGCGAGGGAGGTGGTGACGTGCACGTGGGGGGCGTCGGCGGCAAGCGCGTCGGCGAGGCGACGGGCTTCGGTGGTGCCGCCGAGGATGAGCACGCGCGGGCCGTGGGGGTCGTCGGGCATGGGGACGAGGCTACGGGGGCGGTACGGGTACGAGGAGGCGGGCTCCGGCTCGTACGGCCGCCCAGTCGGTCGCGCAGGTGCGCTCCAGTGCGCGGCGGAGCCAGGTCGCGCGGTCCTGCTGTTCGTGGCGGAGGTGCGGGAGGTCGATCGCGACGCCGGGGGGCGGTCCGGTGGTCTCCAGGGTGGTGACGCGCTCCTCCATGGCGGCGAAGACGTCGCGGTGGAGGTCGGTCACGGCGGCGATGAAGTCGGTGGTGGGGAGGGTGACACGGCCGTCGTCCACGTCCTGGGCGTGGGTCCAGATGACGGTCATGAGGTCGTCGCCGGACTCGCTTACGGTCCGCCACCAGCGGATGTCGGGCGCGGACTGCAAGTACCCCATGTCGAGGCTGTGTTGGCCGTACCAGTTGGCAGCCGATTCCGTGTCCGGGGAGTCCGTGGGGAGCCAGGTGGAGTGGTCACCGGCGATGAACGGCAGCAGGTCTTGCGGTACGGGCTCCAGGGCTGCGGGGAGGGTGTCGAGCAGGTCTTCCCAGAGGCGGACCACGTAGTAGTCGACGTACGTGCCGTCGGGGTAGCGGAGGAGGTGGTGGCCGTCGGCCACCAGGTCGTACCAGCCGTCGGTGAGGCTGAACCAGGAGAGGGAGGGGGTGTCGCCGCCCCAGGGGTGGATGTCCTTCACGGGTGTCAGCCCGAACCGGAATTGGATCACGGGCTGAGTCTTCCAGATGGGGTCGTGTGGACAACCGGCCGTCATAGCATGGGCCTTGGGGGACGGCGGCAGGTCGGGGCGCCGTTGTTGATCGGGAGGACCAGGGACCATCAGGGAACGCATCGCCGCCGTGTTCGGGGTTACGCAGGGAAGCGGGTATCTACTCTCCGCACGCGTTGTCCTTACCGCGCGGCATCTCTTGGACGTGGGCACGGAGACGACGGTGGTGGTGCCGGACGGGCGTGGGCGTATCCGCTGCCGGACCTTGTGGGCCGGTAGGAGGTCCGGGGACGACGTGGCATTGCTGCTCGCGGAAGAAGACCTGGTGACGGCCGATGCCGCAGAGGCGTTTCAAGCCAGCCTGTTCGCCCGTATCGACGGTCCCACTCCGCTGCTGAACTGCTACGCCCTCGGTTTTCCCCAAGTAACGCGGTACGACGGCCAGAAGCTGGACACCGAGCAGTTCGTCGGCACGATCAAGCCGGGCTCGGGCAGGATGCGGGACGAGTACGTCGTGGAGGGGGGCGGCACCCCTCCGGCCGCGCGCGAAGACGGGGAGTCGCCGTGGGCCGGGATGTCCGGCGCGCCGCTCTTCTCCGGCAGACACCTCATCGGCGTGGTCACCAAAGACCTCTCGGGCTGGCAGCACAGTCGTCTCACTGCCCTGCCCCTGGAAAGACTGCCTGAACTGCCCGATTTCGTCGGCATCTGTAGTGCCTATCTCGGCAACCCCTTGCGCTTGGCCACGCTGCGCCAAACCCCTGACCACTCGGCCTCGTTCGAGGATCGGTACCGCGCCTATGTCACGGAGACGTTCGGCGAACTGCGCATCTTCGGCCTCGACTTCAGCCGGTCCGAAGACGAGCGGTGGCCCCTCGACTCCGCCTATCTCAGTCTCGAACTCGTCCACGGAGAGGGCGGGGAAGGCGCGACCCCCGAGCGGGGCAGGGTCGAGTCCGCCCTGCGCGACCGGCAGCGTGTGCTGCTGCGGGGCGCGGCCGGATCCGGCAAGACCACTCTCGTGCAGTGGCTGGCCGTGAACGCCGCGCGGGATTCGTTCCCTGACCAACTCGCCCACCTCGGTGGACGGATCCCCGTCGTCCTGCCGCTGCGCACACTGGTGCGCGGTGCGGCACTGCCCGCGCCGGGGGACTTCCTCAGCGCGGCAGGGCATCCGCTGAGTCCGCCCGCCGGATGGATGGAGGCGGTGCTCACGGACGGACGCGGGCTCCTTCTCGTGGACGGCGTGGACGAGATGCCGGAGGCTGACCGGGCGCGAACGAAAGAGTGGCTCGCCAAGCTGCTCGCCGCCTATCCGCACACGGCCGTCGTGGTGACCACCAGGCCGACGGCCGTCGATGACAAGTGGCTGAGCCGCAGGGAGTTCACCGAGTTCCAGTTGCTGCCGATGAACCGGCGGGACGTCACAGCGTTCGTACACCGTTGGCACACCGCAGCGCGCTCGATCACCCGGCGCGACTCCGAACGAAGTGAACTCCACGCGTACGAGCAGCAGTTGCTGTCCACGCTGCCCCGGAAACAGGACTTGGCCCGGCTCGCCACCAACCCCCTCATGTGCGCGATGATCTGCGCCCTGCACCGCGACCGGCGCGGGTTCCTGCCGGACAACAGGATGAAGCTGTACGGCGCGGCGCTGACGATGCTCCTCGTACGGCGCGACCACGAACGGGCGATCGGGGCGCCGGAAGGTCTGACGGTTGCCGAGGAAGAGCAGCAGAAGATCCTTCAGGAGATCGCCTACTGGATGATCCGCAACGAGATCGCGGAGGCGGAACAGGATGAAGTGATTGGGCTGATCGCCCGGCTTCTGCCGGCCATGCCGCAGGTGGCGACGCCCGAGGACGCTCCACAGGTCTTCCGGTTCCTGCTGCACCGAAGCGGGCTCCTGCGCGCCCCGACGGCGCGCACGGTGGACTTCATTCATCGGACGTTTCTGGACTACCTGGGGGCGCGGGCGGCCGTCGAGGCACAGGACATCAACATGATCGCCTCACATGCCCATGAGGCGCAGTGGGAAGACATCGTCCGGATGGCCGTCGGCCACGCCCGGGACAGTGAACGGGCGGCCTTGCTCACCAAGCTCATGGCGTTGGGGGACGCCGTTTCCGAGACCTCTCACAACATCATGGCGCGCATCCACTTGCTGGCCGCCGCGAGTCTGGAGCACGCGACAAGCCTCGATCCGTCGGTCCGCACGGAGGTCGAGCGGCGAGCCCACGCATTGGTCCCGCCCAGGAACTACGACGAAGCCCACCGGTTGGCCGATGCCGGCCCGCTCGTGCTGGATCTGCTGCCGGGCCCCGAAGGTCTCTCGGATCAAGAGGCAGCGGCCGTCGTGGTCACCGCCGGACTGATCGGCGGCGACCACGCGTTGGAGTTGCTTCGTGGGTTCGCGGAGCACCCGGCGGACGTCGTAAGAGCCGAACTCGCAGCCAGCTGGTCGTCCTTCGACGCGGCCATCTTCGCCGAACTCGTCCTCGCCCGAGTGGTCCTCACTGATTTGTCCCTCGCCGTGCACTCAGCAGAGCAACTTGCCGCTCTGCATCTGGTGGGTACTGTGCCCGAGGTGACGTTTCATGGGGACTTGAGTCCTCGTGATGTGGCGACTGCCGTCGGAAGAACGCGCGCCGAACGGGTCACCGTCATCCACAACAACCGGCTGACGGATCTTAAGGCGTTCGCCGAGAAGGCCACCTCGCTGACGAAGCTGAGCCTCATGTCATGTCGTCGGGTCAACGACTACAGCGAGCTCAAGAACCTCGGCCTGGGCAGACTCAGCCTGTATGGCGTACATCCCTCGCAGGCGCTGTCCGGACTCGGCGCTGTCACGAACCTCCGAGCGCTCACGCTCGGCACGGTCAGCGATTCGAATGTGTCGGGTCCACTGGGCTTGCCCACCGAAATGCCGGTTCTCCCATCCGTGGTCCAGCTCAGCCTCTCCGTAGGTCTCAGCAGGGACACCGACGCCACGCGGCTCAGGGAGCTTTTCCCCAATCTGCGGCACCTGCTCCTGGAGCTGGAGTCCAGCGAACCCGTCACCGCGGACCTCTCGGATCTGACCTGGGTTCCCGGGATTGACATCCGGATCATCGGCGGAGCCCTACGCCTCAAGGGCGATGAACTCCTGTCCATTCGCCGCGCGTCACCACCCGAAGAGGACCCCTCATGACCCCCGCCCCCCTCCCCCGCATCGACCTCACCCAAGCCGTGCAGGCCGTCCGCGACCAGCTCATGGCCGCCGCCGCGACCGGCGCCGGTCAGGACCTCCGCTTCGATGTCGGCGAGATCCAGATGGAGTTCGCCGTCGAGCTGCGGCACGACACCCGCGTCAACGGTGGTGTCAAAGCCTGGGTGATCTCCGCCGACGCCGACAGGAGCAGCGGCACCGCCCACACCCACAAGGTCGCCTTCACCCTCAAGCCCAAGAACGCCCGCACCGGCGGCGATTGGGAGATCGGCAACGACGGACCAGAGGCCGACATCTCCGCATTCGGTACGGGCGGATAGGGAAGGCGATTACGCGCCCCACCCCGCCTGCTCCCCGCCCACCCGCTCCGCCACGATCTTCTTCCCGTAGCCCGACGCGTGGTACGCCGCCACCGGGTCCGCGTCCGCGCCCAGTTCGGTGCGGACCTCGGCCACCAGGGGGCGTACGTCCGTGTTGTAGGCGTCCATCAGGGCCGCGTTCGCCGCCAGGACGTCGCCGTCCCGTTGGGCGTCGGCCAAGGCCTCGGCATCGACCAGCAGGGCCTTCGCCGTCGCCTCCTGGACGTTCATCACCGAGCGGATGACCGCGGGGACCTTCTCCTCGATGTTGTGGCACTGGTCGAGCATGAAGGCGATGTCCGCCGTGAACCCGCCGCCCCGGATGACCTCGTACATGATCCGGAAGAGCTGGAACGGGTCGGCCGCGCCGGCCATCAGGTCGTCGTCCGCGTAGAAGCGGGAGTTGAAGTCGAACCCGCCGAGCTTCCCCTCCCGCAGCAGGATCGCGACGATGAACTCGATGTTCGTGCCGGGCGCGTGGTGGCCGGTGTCGACCACGACCTGGGCCTTCTCGCCGAGGCGCAGGCAGTGGGCGTAGGCCGTGCCCCAGTCGGGGACGTCGGTGGCGTAGAAGGCGGGCTCGAACAGTTTGTACTCCACCAGCATCCGCTGGTCGTCGCCGAGCCGTTCGTACACGGCCGCCAGCGCCTCGGAGAGGCGGTCCTGGCGGGCGCGGATGTCGTCCTGGCCGGGGTAGTTGGTGCCGTCGGAGAACCAGAGCTTGAGGTCGCGTGACCCCGTCGCGTCCATGATGTCGACGCACTCCATGAGATGGCCGAGCGCCTTGCGGCGCACCGCCGCGTCCGGGTGGCAGACGCTGCCGAGCTTGTAGTCGTCGTCCTGGAAGACGTTGGCGTTGACGGTGCCGAGCCGTACGCCACGCTCCGCGGCGTACGCGGCCAGTGCGCCGTAGTCGTCGACCTTGTCCCAGGGGATGTGGAGCGCGACGGTCGGCGCGACGCCGGTGTGGGCGTGCACGCGGGCCGCGTCGTCCAGCTTCTCCTCGGGAGTACGCGGGACACCGGGCCGGGCGAAGACCTTGAACCGGGTCCCGCTGTTGCCGTACGCCCAGGACGGCGTCTCGACGGCCTGAGCCGCGAGGGCCGCCTTCACGGCGGAGATGTCGGTTCGGCTCGTCATCTCTCAACGCTCCATTCAGCAGACCATGAGCAGACCATGAATCGATTCATCAAGGGCGATGATGAGCCGGGCCAACCGGCGTGTCAAGGCCCCGACTTGCCGACACCGGACCGACCGGCACCGCACGCGGAGAAGACGAGGTTTTCCGGTGCACGCCCATTGACGCGAAGCGCTCGGCCCGTCTAGCTTCCGGAAAAGTTGAATCCTTTCATGAACGACCTCGACCGACCATGAATGACGAATGCCCCCGACCGACCACACCAGCCCCGCCGAGGAGCCCGCCATGGAAAAGCCCGACAAGGGCCCGGCCCCTGTCCTGGCGCTGAGGGGAGTCTCCAAATCCTTCGGAGCCGTACGGGCCCTGCACGACGTCTCCCTGGAGCTGCGGTCCGGTGAGATCCACGCCCTGGCCGGTGAGAACGGTGCGGGCAAGTCCACCCTGATCAAGACTCTCGCCGGAGTCCACCGCCCCGACGAGGGAGATCTCCTCCTCGCCGGTGAACCCGTCGTCTTCCACGGGCCCGCCGACGCCAGGGACGCCGGGATCGCCGTCATCTATCAGGAGCCGACGCTCTTCCCCGATCTCTCCATCGCCGAGAACATCTTCATGGGCCGCCAGCCCCGGCGTTCGGCCGGGCGTATCGACCGCAAGGCCGTCCACCGCGCGACCGCCGGCCTGATGAGCAGGCTCGGGGTCGCGCTCGATCCGCAGCGGCCCGCGCGCGGGCTGTCCATCGCCGACCAGCAGATCGTCGAGATCGCCAAGGCTCTCTCCTTCGACGCGCGCGTCCTGATCATGGACGAGCCGACGGCCGCGCTCACCGGCGGCGAGACCGCCCGGCTGTTCTCCGTCGTACGGACGTTGCGGGCGGAGGGCGCGGCGGTGCTGTTCATCTCGCACCGGCTGGAGGAGATCTTCGGCCTCTGCTCGCACGTCACCACCCTGCGCGACGGCCGGCACGTCGCATCCGAGTCGCTCGACGGGCTCACCGAGGACGACCTCGTGCGCCGTATGGTCGGCCGCGATCTGGACGATCTGTACCCCAAGGCGGCGGCCGAACCCGGCTCGACCGTGCTGTCCGTGAACCGGCTGACCCGGGAAGGCGTCTTCCGGGACGTCTCGTTCGAGGTGCGGCGCGGTGAGATCGTCGCCCTGGCCGGGCTGGTGGGCGCGGGGCGCAGCGAGGTCGCGCAGGCCGTCTTCGGGGTGGACCGGGCCGACGCGGGTGAGGTGAGGGTCGACGGGCGTGTGCTGCCCGCCGGTTCACCGACGGCCGCGATGGACGCCGGGCTCGCGCTCGTACCCGAGGACCGGCGGCTGCGCGGTCTGGTGATGGAGATGTCCATCGAGCGGAACATCGGTCTGACGGGACTGCGCAGCGTGCGCCGCCGGGGACTGGTCAGCCGCGCGCTCGAACACGGGCGCGCCGCCGACTGGGCGGTGAAGCTCCAGCTGAAGTACAACAAGCTCGGCGATCCGGTGTCCGTCCTGTCCGGCGGCAATCAGCAGAAGGTCGTCCTTGCGAAGTGGCTGGCCACCGACCCGGCCGTACTGATCGTCGACGAGCCCACGCGCGGCATCGACGTCGGTACGAAGGCCGAGGTCCACCGGCTGCTGTCGTCACTGGCCGCGGACGGGCTCGCCGTCCTGATGGTCTCGTCCGATCTCCCCGAGGTGCTGCGCATGGCCGACCGGATCCTCGTCATGCACGAGGGACGGCTCACCGCCGAGATACCGCGTGAGCGGGCGACGGAGGAGAGCGTGATGGCCGCGGCCACCGGACGTACGCCGGATACAGACCGCACAGGACGTACGGCGGCAAAGGAGCCGACGCCATGACCACCACACTCGACAAGCCCACCCCGGACAGGCCGGACACGCCGGGCACCCCGGGGGCCTCTGCCGACGACGGCCGGTCGGCCCGGTCGTTCGTCGACGCCGTCTTCCGCGCCCGGGAGATCGCGATCGGCGGCGCGCTCGCGCTGCTGATCCTCGGCACCTGGCTCGCCAACCCCGGCTTCCTCGACGACCAGGGTGTCAAGGACCTGCTCCTCAACTCCTCGATCCTGGTGCTGCTCGCCGTCGGTCAGTCCGTCGTCGTAATGACGCGCAACATCGATCTGTCGGTCGGCTCGGTCGTGGGTCTCACGGCGTTCGCCTGCGGCCACTTCGTCTCCGGCACCGACCACAGCGCGCTCACCGTCGTCCTGCTCGGTATCGCGCTCGGCACCGTCTGCGGCCTGGTCAGCGGCGCACTCGTCAGCTTCGGCCGGGTGCCCGCGCTGGTCGTGACGCTCGGCATGCTCTACATCATCCAGGGCATCGACCACGCCTGGGCGCACGGCGAGCAGATCAACGCCGTGAACGTCCCCGACGGTGTGCTCTCGCTCGGCTCCGGCAGCGTCCTCGGGATTCCGTATCTGCCGCTGATCTCCGCCGCCGTACTCGCCGCGACCGGCTACTTCCTGCGTACGTACCGCAGTGGACGTGAGCTGTACGCGATCGGGTCGAGCCCGGACGCCGCGCGGCTGGCGGGGATTCCCGTACGGCGCCGGATCCTGGCCGCCTACGCGTTCTCCGGCGCTATCGCCGGCTTCGCCGGGGCGCTGTGGCTCGCCCGCTTCGGCACCGTCGTGGCGGACGCGGCCAACGGCTGGGAGCTGACCGTCGTCAGCGCCGTCGTCGTCGGTGGCGTCGCCATCACCGGCGGCACGGGCACCGTCTGGGGCGCGGCGCTCGGCGCGCTGCTGCTCACCACCATCGGCAGCGCACTGGTCGTCCTCAAGGTCGACTCCTTCTGGCAACAGGCCATCACCGGCGTGCTGTTGCTCGCGGCCATCACCACCGACCGCATCTTGCAGGTGCGTACGACCAGCGCGCTCAGGAAGAGGAGCCGACGATGACCGGGAGCACCGGCAACACCGGGAGCAGCAGAAGCACCGGGAAGACCGCACTGACGAAGTATCTGCGCTGGGACACGGCCGTCGGCATCCTGCTGATCGCGGTCTTCCTGGCGGGCACCGGCACCACGGACGGGTTCGCCAACACGGACAACCTCTCGGCCGCTCTCGGTGATGTCTCCGAGATCGCGCTCATCGCGCTGCCGATGACGCTGCTGGTGGTCGCCGGGCAGGTCGACCTCTCCGTCGCCTCGATGCTGGGGCTGTCCAGCGCGCTCGCGGGCTCACTCTGGCAGGCGGGCTTCGCCTTCGAACTGATCGTGCCCATCTGCCTGTTGGCGGGCGCGGTCGGTGGGCTGCTGAACGGCTGGCTCGTCACCCGGGTCGGGCTGCCCTCGCTGGCCGTCACCATCGGCACGCTCACGCTCTACCGGGGACTGGCGTCGGTCATCCTCGGCGACGAGGCGGTGGCCGACTTCCCGGAGACGTACTCCCAGTACGCGGCGTACACGGAGACGGTGCCCGGCACCTTCATCCCGTATCCGGTGGCGCTGTTCGCGGTGCTCGCCGTCATCACGGCGGTGGCCCTGCACTGCACGGGCTTCGGCCGTTCGCTGTTCGCGATCGGCGCCCAGGAGGACGCCGCGTGGTTCGCGGGCATCCGGGTCAAGCGGCTCAAGCTGGTGCTGTTCGTGGTGTCCGGCCTCGTCGCCTCGTTCGCCGGGATCGTCTACACCCTGCGCTACGGCAGCGCGCGCGCCGACAACGGACTCGGACTCGAACTGGTCGTCATCGCCTCGGTGTTGCTCGGCGGTGTCGACTTCGACGGCGGGAAGGGCACGCTCGGCGGCGCCGTCGCGGGTGTGCTGCTGATCGGGCTCCTCACGAATCTGCTGACCCTCAACGACATCTCCAACGAGATCCAGGTGATCGTCACCGGTCTGCTGCTCGTCGCCTCCGTGCTGACTCCCCGGATCATCGCCGTGCTCGCGGAGCGCCGACATCGGCGTACGGCTGCCGAGGAATCCGTCCCGGTCTCCGCCGCGCTCTGACGTAACGGTCCCTGTCACCCTCCGACTTCTCCGTTTCCGACCCTCCCGAAAGGCATTCACCATGCTGTCGCAGGCCCGCACCCGACGCCGCGGCGTCGTCACCGCATCCGCCGCGCTCTGCGCCCTGACGCTCGCCGTGTCCGGCTGCTCGGGCACCACGAAGGACTCCGTCAAGGACGACGCCCCCGCCAAGTCGGGTGACGCCAAGGCGAATCCGGACGCCCCGCTCAAGAAGGGCCTGAAGATCGCCTTCCTGCCCAAGCAGATCAACAACCCGTACGAGAAGATCGTGGACGACGCCGGCATCGCGGCGGCCGGGGAGATCGACGCCACCGGCAAGGAGGTCGGGCCCTCCAACGCGAAGGCGTCCTCGCAGGTGTCGTACATCAACACCCTCATCCAGCAGAAGCAGGACGCGATCCTCATCGCGGCGAACGACCCCAACGCGGTGTGCGGGCCGCTCAAGCAGGCGATGAAGCAGGACATCAAGGTGGTCGCGTACGACTCCGACACCGCCAAGGACTGCCGTCAGCTCTTCATCAACCAGGCCAGCTCGGAGGAGATCGGCCGCAGCCAGGTCCGCAACATCGCCGAGCAGCTCGGCAACAAGGGCGAGATCGCGATCCTGTCGGCGACGCAGAACGCGACGAACCAGAACACCTGGATCGAGTTCATGAAGGACGAGCTGACGAAGCCCGAGTACAAGGACATGAAGCTGGTCAAGGTCGCGTACGGGGACGACCAGGACCAGAAGTCCTTCCAGGAGACGCAGGGGCTCCTCAAGGCGTACCCGAACCTCAAGGGGATCATCTCGCCCACGACCGTCGGCATCGCGGCGGCAGCCCGCTACATCGGCGACTCCTCCTACAAGGGGAAGGTCGTCCTCAACGGCCTCGGCACGCCCAACCAGATGCGCAAGTACATCGAGAACGGCACGCTCGACCAGTTCTCGCTGTGGGACCCGAAGAAGCTCGGCTACCTCGGTACGTACGCTGCGGCGGCGCTGGCGTCCGGCCAGATCACCGGCGCCGAGGGCGAGAAGTTCAAGGCCGGCGACCTGGGTGAGTACACGGTCGGCAAGGACGGGGAGATCATCCTCGGCCCGCCGACGGTCTTCGACGCGAAGAACATCGGCGACTTCGACTTCTGAGGCCGTGATGGACCGCGTGTGCTTTCTGCTGAAGGTCAGGCAGGAGCGGCTCGCCGAGTACCGCGAACGTCATACGGCCGTCTGGCCCGGGCCTGTCTGCCAACTGACCTCTGCCGGGCGGCGCCTGGCACGCACGCTCTCTGCGTTGTCGGCGTCATCCAAGTACGTCCAGTACGAGAATGATCCTCCGCCTTGAGATCGCACGCACCAGACGCCGCCCGGCCCGCCCTGCGGGCGGACGAGGTCAGTTGGCAGACAGGCCCGAATGCTCGCGGCGCTCACGGCCGCCGGCTGGCGCGACTACTCACTCTTCCTGCGCGACGACGGGCTGTTGGTCGGCTATCTGGTGACCGACGACTTCGCCGCCGCGCGGGAGGCGATGGCCGCCACGGACGTCAACACCCGCTGGCAGGCGGAGATGGCGCCGTACTTCGAGGCGATGGACGGCGCCGGGCCGGACGACGCGATGGTGCCGCTGACCGAGATCTTCCATCTCGACTGAGGCAACAACCAGTCATAGCAGGACGCACGCCGCACGACGCACTCAGGAGAGTGGGAGCAACGCCATGGACGCACCGACCAACCCTCGCCGTACCCGGATCGGCCTCGTCTCCGGCGGGCTCGGCGCGTACTGGCCGCAGTTCCCCGACCTCCTCCCCCAACTCGAGCGCTCCGCAGGGCGGGTGACGGACCGTCTGACCGCGTTCGACGCCGAGGTCGTCGATGTCGGATTCATCTCCGACGCCGAGGAGGGGGCGGCCGCCGCCGAGAAGCTGCGCGCCGCCGACTGCGATCTGATCGTCGGCTTCCTCACCACCTACATGACGGCGACCATGCTCGTGCCCGTCGCCCAGCGCAGCGGCGCGCCGGTGCTGCTCATCAATCTCCAGCCGACCGAGGCGATGGACCACGCGACGTTCGGCACCGGTGAGTGGCTGGCGTACTGCGGCGCCTGTCCCCTGCCGGAGATGGCGAACGCCTTCGAGCGCGTCGGAGTGCCGTTCCGTTCCGTCTCCGGGTATCTGGAGGACGAGCGGGCGTGGGAGCGCATCGGCCGGTGGATCAGGGCGGCCGGGGTACGCGGCGTGCTGCGCACGGGCCGGCACGGTCTGATGGGCCATCTGTATCCCGGCATGTACGACGTGTCGACCGACCTGACGATGGTGCCGGCGAACCTCGGCGGCCATGTGGAGGTCCTGGAGTTCGACGATCTGCGCGTACGGGCCATGAAGGCCGACGACGCGGCGGTGACGGCGAAGCTGGCCGAGACACGCGCGGCGTTCGAGATCGCGGACTCCGTGGTCGAGGAGGACCTGGTGTGGGCCGCCCGGGTGTCCGTCGGGCTCGACCGGCTGGTGGACGACTTCGGTCTCGACTCGCTGGCGTACTACCACCGGGGTCTGGAGGGTGAGATCCATGAACGGCTCGGCGCGGGCATGATCCTCGGCTCCTCGTTGCTGACGGCGCGTGGGGTGCCCACCTGCGGGGAGTACGAGCTGCGCACATCACTGGCCATGCTGATCACGGACCGGCTGGGCGCGGGCGGCACCTTCACCGAGCTGCAGGCGCTGAATTTCCGCGACGGCGTGGTGGAGATGGGCCATGACGGGCCCGCCAACCTGACGGTCTGCGCGCGTCGGCCGGTGCTGCGCGGCCTCGGCGTCTACCACGGCAAACGCGGCTGGGGTGTGTCCGTCGAGTGCGACGTCCGGCAGGGGCCGGTGACGCTCGTGGGACTCGGCCAGTCCAGGGACGGTCGCTACAGGCTGGTCGCCGCGGTGGGTAAAGTGGTCGAAGGCCCGCTGCTGGAAATCGGCAACACCACATCGCGTGTCGACTTCGGCCGCGACCCGGGCGAGTGGACCGACGCGTGGAGTGCGAGCGGAGTGGGGCACCACTGGGCGCTCGCCACCGGCGACATCATTCCGGAGCTGCGCGCGCTGGGCGGTCTGAGCGGTCTGGAGCTGGTGGAGGTCACTGACTGATGGCGCAATCGGTGGGTATCAAGGACGTCGCCCGGGTGGCGGGCGTCTCCGTCGGCACGGTGTCGAACGTGATCAACCGGCCGGACTCCGTGGCCGAGGAGACGCGGGCGAGGGTGCTGTCCACCATCGAGCGTCTGGGCTACGTACGGAGTGAGTCGGCCCGCCATCTGCGGGCGGGCCGCAGCCGGATCATCGCGCTGCTGGTGCTCGACATGGCGAACCCGTTCTTCGTGGACGTCGCCACCGGCGCCGAACGGGTGGCCCGGCAGTCGGGACTCGGTGTGATGCTCTGCAACAGCGCGCAGAGCAGCAGCGAGGAGGCCGAGTATCTGGGGCTGTTCAGCGAGCAGCGGGTGCGCGGTGTGCTGATCACACCGACGGACGAGACGGGCCGGAATCTGGAGGGCTTCCGACGGCAGGACATCCCGTTCGTCTTCGTGGACCGAGTGGTACCGAGCAGCGAGGGCTGTTCGGTGTCCGTGGACGATGTGACCGGCGGGGCGCTGGCCGTACGTCACCTCCTCGCCCAGGGGCACACCGACATCGCGTACGTGTCGGGGCCGCTGCATCTCGCGCAGTGCCGCGACCGGCGGGCGGGCGCGCTGCTGGCGCTGGAGGAGGCCGGGCTGCCGGCCGACCGGCTGCGGGTGGTGGAGGCGGAGCGGCTGGACGTGTCGGCGGGGCGTGACTCCGGGGCGCGGCTGCTGGGGCTGCACAGCAGGCCGAGCGCGGTGTTCTGCGCGAACGACCTGCTGGCTCTGGGGGTGCTTCAGTCGATGTACGGGGCGGGGGTGGCCGTGCCGGACGAGATGGCGCTCGTGGGGTACGACGACATCGAGTTCGCGTCGGCGGCGGCTGTGCCGCTCACATCGGTGCGCCAGCCGGCCTCGCAGATGGGGCGGCTCGCGGCGGAGCTGCTGATCGAGGAGACCGGCGAGTCGGCGGCCAATCACCGGCATCAACGGATCGTGCTCCAGCCGGAGTTGGTGGTACGGGAGTCCTCGATGCCGCGCGCCGGCGGCGGGCACCGGAGCTGACGCTCCGTCACCACGCTTGGAGGGTCCCGGACCGTGCGGTCCGGGGCCCTCGGGCGGCGCCCGGACAGGGCCTAGGGGGTGTCTTGTCGATCAGGCCGGATCAGGGAGCGCCCGCCGCGCAGCGGCCTGGTGTCACGTTGGTGCGTGCGATCGCAAGGCGGAGGAGGGAGGCATGGCGGGAGCCGTGCCTCCCCGACTCCACCGACAACGGAGGGGGCACCTCCCGTGCCCCCCTCGGGGGCTACGGGGGAGAGCGTGCGTGCCAGGGACCGCGAGCCCGGCAAGATCGGCAAGACACCCCCTAGGCCTGGGTCGCCGGACGGGCCGGGCGTTCCGCCCTCGGTCGGCGGGCCTGCTGAGTGTTCTGTCCTCAATCGCCGCGCCGGCTCGACAACCCGGCGACTGAGGACGACCGGCTCTCCGGATCAGCCCCGGGCCACGAAGTCCCACGCGCCGTGGGGCGCGCGGTAGATCTGGAAGCCCGGCTCCGTGCGGACGAACGTCGCGGCCTTCGGTGCCGTCACCTTGTCCCTCCGCTCGGCCGGCACATGGACCTCCGCGCTCGATCCGACCGGCACCTTGACCGTCAGCCGCAGGTCACGGCCGACCTTGGACCAGGCGACGGAGGCCGGTCCGCGTACCGTACGGATCGAGGTGCGCGCCCAGCTGACTCCGGTGCGGGCGTCGGGGCGGACGGTGAAGGTGCGGTAGCCGTCGTCGCCGGGGCGCAGGCCGGCGACGTTCTCGTACAGCCACTGTGTGACGGTGCCCTGGAAGTAGTGGTCGCGGGAGCGGGAGTCGAGGTGCCACATCTCCCACATGGTGTCGGCGCCGTTGTCGAACCAGTAGCCCCAACTCGGGTAGCTGCGCTGGGTGGCGATGGCGTGGGCGACGTCCGGGTGGCCGTGCGCGGACAGGACGCGCAGCAGCACGCTGGTGCCGAGCGCGCCGGTGTTGAGGTGGTTGCCGCGCTCGGTGATGTCGGCGACGAGGCTGTCCACGACGGAGGCGCGGGCGCCGGCGGGGACGAGGCCGAAGGCGAGCGGGATCGCGTTGGAGGTCTGCCGGTAGTCCGGGTCCTTCGCGGTGCTGTAGTGCCCGGCGTCGTTGAGGAATTCCGCGTTCAGGGCGTCCTTGAGCCCGTTGGCCGCCGTGCGGTAGCGCTTCGCCACGTCGTCGTGGCCCAGCAGCTCACCCATCTCGGCGGTGCCCACCAGCGCCCGGTGCAGATAGGCGGTGGCCGTCAGGCGGGTGTCCTCGGGCGGGTTGCCGCCGTAGCCGGGCGGCAGGTAGTCGCCGAGGGCGGTGATGGCGAGGCCGTCCACGAGGCGGTCCAGTTCCCAGTCCAGGTAGCGGGTGAGGACGGGCCAGTGCTGCCGGGCGATCCGGTCGTCGCCGTACACCCGGTACATCTCGCGCACCAGGAACGGGTAGACGGTGGTCCACTCGGGTGACGGGCCGAGGTCGCCGTAGCCCCAGCCGCCGCTCGGGACGATCACCGGCAGTTGTCCGTCGGTGTTCTGACTGTCTTTCAGGTCGTCCAGCCACTTGCCGAGGAAGCGGTGGACGCCGAAGTCGTACGCGAGGGTGGGCGCCCCGAGTTGGGCGTCGCCGGTCCAGCCGTTCTTCTCGTACATGGGGGTGTCGGTCGGGATGCCGTGCAGGTTGTTCAGGAGGGTGCGGCGCATCGCCTTGTCGAGCGTCTCGTAGAAGGGCTCGGAGCAGGAGAACGCGCTGACCTCGTCGACCTTGGTGTGGACGATCCGGCCGAGCACGTCGGACGGCTCGGGGCGGGCGGGCAGGCCCTCGATCTGTACGTAGCGGAAGCCCTTGTACGAGAACGACGGCTCCCACACCTCGGGCTTTCCGCCGCCCGCGCAGATGTACTCGTCGCGCTGGAAGCGGCCCGGTACATGTCCGGTCTCGGCGTGGACACTGCCGTCGGCCTTGAGTTTCTCGCCGTGGATGAGTGAAACCACTGTGCCCGCAGGTGCGTTGACGGTCAGTCGGGTCCAGCCGGCGGTGGTCCGGCCCATGTCGACCACGTACACACCGGGACGCAGTTCGCTGATCTTGGTGGGTGTGATGGTGTCGATGATCTCGATGGGGTCGTGCGGCTGGGCGCGCAGGGCGCCCTTCGGTGCCTGCTGGGTGCCCGGGGCTCGCCAGGCGCGGTCGTCGAAGCCCGGCCGGGTCCAGTCCTTGGGGGCGAGGCGCGCGTCGTATGTCTCTCCGGCGTAGAGGGAGTTGGTGAGGGTGGGGCCCTCGGTCATGCGCCAGTCGGTGTCGGAGACGACGGTGGTACGGGTGCCGTCCGAGTGTTCGGCCTCCAGGCGGCACAGCAGGCGGGGTTCGCCGTGCCAGGGCGGTTGGTGCCAGTTCCAGACGTTGGGGGTGGTCATGCCGTAGAAGCCGCGGCCGAGGGTGACGCCGATGGCGTTGTCGCCGCGGCGCAGGAGGGATGTCACGTCGTGCACGGCGTACATGACGGTCTCGTCGTAGTCGGTGAAGGCCGGGTCGAGCACCTGCTCGCCGATGGGTTGGCCGTTCAACTCGGCGACGTAGTAGGCGAGTCCGCTGATGTAGAGGCGGGCGCGGGTGACGGGCTTGCGTACGGCGAACTCGCGGCGCAGCAGCGGCGCGGGGGCCTCGGGCCGGGAGACGGACACGTCGTCGCCCCAGGGGCCTTCGCCGTACGGGGCGAGGACGGTGGCGGCGGTCCAGCCGCTGTCGTCGAAGTCCGGCCGCTGCCAGCCCTGTTGTTCGGTCTCGGAGGTCAGCCAGTTGTCGGCGGTGACGAGTTCCCGGGTCTGGCCGTCGGTGGTCTTCACGACGAGGCGGGCGATGAATCCGCCCGGGTTGACGGAGGCGCCGCCTCGGTTGGTGGCGACGGCGGCGAGGACGACGCGCTGCCCGGCCGCCTTGACCGCTTCGGTCACATCGGCGGTCCTGCCGGTGCGCCAGCCGTCCTGCTGCTGGGGCGCGTGGGCCACCTGGGCGCCGTCGAGGTGGAGGGTGAAGTCGTCGTCGGCGGTGGCGACGAAGGTGGCGCTTTCGACGCCGATACCGGTAGGGAGGTCGAGGGCTGCGCGGAACCACCGTGGTCCGGCGGGGGCGTCGCCGGTGGTCGCGCCCTTGGACCAGATCCAGGAGGCGCCTTCGAGGCCGAGGGGGGTGGCGCCGGCGTCGGCGCCGATCCACCGGGCGCCCCACTTCTCGTCGCCGAGCGCGGTCTCCCACCAGCCGGCCGTGCTCCAGGGCGAGACGTCGCCGTCACCGTCCCAGACGCGGACCTGCCAGTGGCAGCGGGTACGGGGCGGCAGCGCGGGCCCGGCGTAGGGGACGGCGACGCTGCGGTCGGAGGTCACCTTGCCGGTGTCCCAGAGGAGTTCGCGCCCCTTGGCGAGGTCGCGCGGGTCGGTGGCGGCCCTGATCTGGTACGCGCGCTGCCCGGCGCCGTGGCCGTCGGCGGTCAGCTCCCAGGCGAGGAGGGGGGCAGGGTTGTCGGTGCCGAGGACGTGTTCCGCGTACTCCACCTTCGCGGCGACGACGCGCAGCCCGCCGCCTCGGCCGTGCCGGGGCTTGTCGCCCTTTCCGGGTGTGGCGGCCGAGGCCACCGGGCCCGCGGCGAGCGAGACGATCCCGGCGCCCGCGCCCACCGAGGTGCCCAGGAGACCTCTGCGTGTCCAGCCCATGCCCATGCCCGCCCCTTTGATTGAATCGTTTCATGTCCCGTGTCAAGAATCGTAGAGCCGATCGCGGAGGGCTCACAAGAGGTGCGCAAGGGGCTGCTGTGGACGTCTGGCACGGCAACGCTTCTTGCTGTGATCAGAGAGAGTTTTGCGCCCGGAAGGCGGCCGGAGGTCCCTCGAAACACCTTCGCGATCAACGGAGTTGGGGTGACACATGATCACCGCAGAGGCCAACTTGCGTATATATGGCGGGAATCCAGCAGTGTAGGGCGCATAAGAATTCTAACCAGGCATTCATTTCTTGCGCAGATTCATAGACTTCCTGCGGAACCACTTCTAGCCTTTTCGCGTCCGCAGAGTCCCCACGAGCCGCAAGGACGTATGTCTGTGACACCTCCCCCAAGACGCCGCCTGTTCCGCCGCGGCGTATCCGCCTCACTCTCCGCCTCCCTGGCTCTCGCGACGGCGGTGGCCGGGACGGCCGCCGTCGTCGTCATGTCCGCCGCCCCGGCAGCCGTGGCCGCCGGAGTCCCCGCCCCCTCACCCGTCGGTATCCCCGGCCGTGGCGCCACCGTGCCCTTCGTGGAGCACGAGGCCGAGTACGCCGCCACCAACGGCACCCTGATCGGCCCCAACCGGCTGTACGGATCGCTTCCCTCGGAAGCCTCCGGACGGCAGGCCGTGACGCTCGACGCGGTCGGTGAGTACGTGGAGTTCACCCTCACCAAGCCGGCCAACGCCATGACCTTCCGCTACTCGCTGCCCGACAACTCCGCGGGGACCGGCCGGGACGCCGGGATCGATGTGCGGGTCAACGGCACCCAGCTCAAGAACGTGCCCGTGACCTCCAAGTACGGCTGGTACTACGGCGGTTACCCGTTCAACAACAACCCCGGCGACACCAACCCCCACCACTTCTACGACGAGACGCGCACCATGTTCGGCTCGACCCTGGCGACCGGCACCAAGGTCCGGCTCCAGGTGTCGTCGACCGCGCAGTCACCGACGTTCACCATCGACCTCGCCGACTTCGAGCAGGTGGCCGCTCCGATCGGCAAACCCTCGGGCGCACTCGACGTCGTGGCCGACTTCGGCGCCGACCCGACGGGCGCCGCCGACTCGACCGCCAAGTTCCAGGCGGCGGTGGCCGCCGGGCAGGCGCAGAACAGAGCCGTCTACATCCCGCAGGGCAACTTCGAGATCCAGGACCACATCGTGGTCGACAAGGTGACACTCGCCGGAGCCGGACCCTGGTACAGCGTCCTGAAGGGCCGTCACCCCACCGACCGCAGCAAGGCGGTCGGGGTCTACGGCAAGTACGCGAACCAGGGCGGCAGCAGCAACGTCACCCTCAAGGACTTCGCCATCATCGGCGACATCCGTGAGCGTGTGGACAACGACCAGGTCAACGCCATCGGTGGGGCGCTGTCCAACTCCGTCATCGACAACATCTGGATGCAGCACACCAAGTGCGGTGTCTGGGTGGACGGTCCGATGAACAACCTCACCATCAAGAACAGCCGCATCCTGGACCAGACGGCCGACGGGGTGAACTTCCACTACGGCGTCACGAACTCCACCGTCACCAACACCTTCGTCCGCAACACCGGTGACGACGGTCTGGCCATGTGGGCGGAGAACATCCCGAACGTCAACAACAAGTTCACCTTCAACACGGTGATCCTGCCGATCCTGGCGAACAACATCGTCACGTACGGCGGCAAGGACATCACCATCTCCGACAACGTCATGTCGGACACCATCACCAACGGCGGCGGCCTGCACATCGCCAACCGCTATCCAGGCGTCAACTCCGGTCAGGGCACGGCGGTCTCGGGCACCCACACCGCCGCGCGCAACACACTGATCCGGGCCGGGAACAACGACTTCAACTGGCAGTTCGGCGTCGGCGCGGTGTGGTTCAGCGGGCTCAACGAGCCCATCAACAACGCCACGATCAACATCACCGACACCGAGATACTCGACAGCTCCTACGCCGCGATCCATCTGATCGAGGGTGCGACGAACGGGCTGAACTTCAAGAACATCAAGATCGACGGTGCTGGTACCTACGCGCTGCAGATCCAGGCACCGGGCAAGGCCACGTTCGAGAACGTCAAGGCCACCAACATCGCCCAGTCCAACAAGATCCACAACTGTGTGGGTGCCGGATTCCAGATCACCCAGGTGGGCAGCGGCAACTCCGGCTGGTACTCCAACCCGCCCGCCTGCACCGGTGTGTGGCCCGCACCCCAGTGGACCAACGGCGGTGTGCCCGGTGGGCCGGTGGACCCCGAGGACCCGACGGACCCGCCGACCGATCCCCCGACCGACCCGCCGGGTGACGAGGGCAACCTCGCTCAGGGCCGTCCGGTCACCGCGACCGGCCAGGCGCAGACGTACGGCCCCGGCAACGCCGTGGACGGCAACGCCAACACCTACTGGGAGAGCGCCAACAACTCGTTCCCGCAGTCCATCACCGTGGACCTCGGAGCGGCGAAGAACGTCGACCGCCTGGTGCTGAAGCTGCCGCCCGCCGCGGCGTGGCAGACCCGTACGCAGACCCTCAGCGTCTTGGGCAGCACCAACAACTCGACCTACACCTCGCTCAAGGCATCGGCGGGTGTCACCTTCAACCCGTCGAGCGCCAACACCGCCACCGTCGCCCTGCCCGGGACGGCGACCCGTTACGTACGGGTGACCGTCACCGGCAACACCGGCTGGCCGGCCGCACAGCTCTCCGAACTGGAGGTCTACGCCGACTGATTCGACGCGAGGCGGTGCGCCGGTCCGACCGGCGCACCGCTCTGCCGCCTCACACTGTGTACGTGTCGAGCCGTCCGCACATCCCGAACTTCCCGCGCGCTTCCGGCAGTCGGGCACGCACTCGCGCGTCGGCGAGATGCGACGTGTCCCCCTCGGCGAGCCGGTCGAGCTGGACGCCGGTCTGCCGCGCGGCCTCCGCCGCGCCGGACTCCCAGCGCGCCCGCCACTCGTCGAGCCTCGGCCGGACCAGTGCGCCCGCCGCCCGGTGGAAGTCCAGCAGCGGCTTCTCGTCCCCGGCGTCCCACGCCGCGCGGAGCGCCGCGAACCCCTCGACCGCCAGATCCCGCCGCCGCCGGGCGAACGCCGCCTGCTCGGCCTCGGTGCCTTCGGGGACGCGTACGAGGCGCCCGTACGTCTCGGGGTCGGTCAGGTGTTCCGGCGGCAGGGTCAGCACGGCGTCCCCGGCCTCGGGCAGTCCGTTGTTCTGCATCAGTACGACGATCCGCAGACCGTCCTCGTTGACGAGGCGGTGAATGGTGCCGGGGGTGAACCACACCAGGGCGCCGGGCTCCAGCGGGGTGCTGGCGAATCCCTCGGCGGTGAGCGTCTGCACGGCGCCGCGCCCGGCAGTCACGACGTACCCCTCGGAGCAGGTCAGATGCAGATGTGGGGTGCCACCGGAGAGGCCGTCGGCGGCCTCCCAGTCGTACACGGTCAGGTGCGACACGGCGACGGCGCCGGGCAGCCCGGCGAAGCCGGTCGTTCCACCTGTGTCCGTGTCTGCGGATGAGCCGGTGCGGGACGTCGTCAACACTCCCCTTCGGACCAGTTGGAGCAAGCGCTTTCTGTCAGAACGTAGATCCGCCCCGTGTCCGTGTCAACGGCGGGTACCTGGGGGATCGTGGCATGGCGGAAGTGCCGTATGTGGGATCCTCAACTCGGCCTGGAACCAACGTGATCTCGGGGACGTCCCCCATACGGTCACGGCGAGGCGGGCGACCGGGCCGCACGACGGCGCACGGTCACGGGGAACACCCGATTCAGGGGGAAACAGGGTTGGCACAGGTATCACCCAACACGGCGCAGGCGGACCCACAACAGAAGAAACTGGCGGCGGAACTGAGGATCCTCGCCGCCGAGCCCGCCTTCGAACTGCGCAGTGCGGAATTCATCGACCTCGCTCATGACCTGGAGCAGGGGACACGTCTGGACCGGTGGGCCGACGTGGATCTCGTGCAGGCGTACGTACGCCCGGAGAGCCTCGCCCAGCCGCCACCGGCCCGTCGCGCACCCCTCCTCGCGCAGCTCCGGGTGGCGCTCGCGGCCAAGGCAGGCGCCGGGGCGCTCGTACGCACGGTGCGCGACGAGATGCGCCAACGGCCCGTCCGCGAGGGCTTCTTGGAGGCCGCGCTGGGCGTGCTGGTGTTCGTCCCGCTGCTCATCACCTGGTTCGGGCTGCGGGAAGCGGTCCGCGCGTACGGGGAGTTGAGCCAGGAGAATCCCAAGGAGGCGACCCGGCCGTTCCTCCAGCTGTGGCAGACGGGCTTCGGCGGTCATCTCTCGTCGTCGGGCCGGTTCGAGAACGTGGCGCTGATGGCGGTCGTGCTGATCAGCCTTCTGGTGGTGCTCTCGGTGTGGCACGCGCGCGCCCGTTCGCGGGCGGACCGTGTGGAGGCGAAGCTGAACGGGGAGCAGGAGTATCTGCTCGGCCGGCTGGCGTCCCTGCTGACCCGGATCCAGCTGTCCCTCGTACCTCATCGCGCGGCTTCTCCGCAGCAGTTCACGGCCGGTCTCAGCAAGGCCGCCACCCGGATGGAGTCGCTGGCGTCCCGCGCCGACCGCAGTCACAACTCGCTGGTCAACTCGGCGAAGGCGCTGGAGGACGCGACCACCTCGCTGGAGAAGGCCGCCCTCGCGCTGACGGGCGAGCTGCCGAAGCTCGGGACGGCCGCGGACCGTATCGAGGCGGCCGTACGGGACGGGCAGGCGGCGACCGCGAAGGCGGGCACGGAGAACCAGGCCGCGGCAGGCCGGATCGCCGACCGCGTCAAGTCGGCGGGCGACACGGTGGAGGCGTCGCTGAAGGCGCTCGCCGCCGCGCAGCAGACGCTGGCCACGAAGTCGGAGTCGGTGGCGCAGGCCACGGAGCGCGCGTCGAAGGCACTGGTGGACAGCACCGGGCGCACGAACGACGCCGTCGACGGGATGCGGGAGGCCACGGAGCGCTGGGACGCGGCGGCGGCGCACTGGCAGGACGCGGCGGCCCGGTTGGACGCCGGGCTGCTCGGGCTGACGGCCCCTCAGAACGGCAGCGGTGTGGGGCCCGTGGCGGCGCCGGACTCGGAGCACGGCGTGACGCCCGACCCGGCGTCCGCGCCGACGCTCGCGGGCGGGCGCGCGTCCGGGGCGGGTTTCGAGTACGACACGCCTACGGAGCGGCTGTTGCTGACCGGCGCGAACGGTGCGAACGGTGCGAACGGCGGGGCGAACAGCGGCGCGGCGAACGGAAGTTCCCACGGCGGCGGGGCGGGATCCGTACCTGACGCGCCGACCACACGGACCACGCCCGGCATCCCGGGGCAGGGTCCGGCGCGTCCGTCGTATCCGCCGCAGGACGAGGTGGGTCCGTGAGCCGTCCCGTACGCCGGGTGGGCCAACTGGCCGGACGCGTACGGCGCGGCGGGCGGCCCGGCGTCGTCATGCTGGCCGGCTGGCTCTTCGCCGACCTCGTGCTGGTGCTCGCCCTGGTGTCGATGGCGGACCGGCCGGACCCGCTGGCCGCCCGCCCCGCCGCCAAGCCGTCGCCGTCCAGCTCCCCTTCCCCGTCGCCCTCGCCGACTCCGTCCCCCGCCGGGCCGAGGTCGGTCGAGCTGAAGCCGCAGCAGATCCGGGTGAAGGGCGGTGAGAGCAAGGACATCGTCGCCCAGATCAACAAGGGCACGAAGAAGTGGCCGGGGCGCACGGCGGCGCTGGTCCTGACCTTCGGCGGCAGCCAGGGCGGTACGGAGTACGCGCACCGCGTCAACTCGCTGCTCAGCAAGGCCCGTCCGGGGATGTTCTCCAAGAAGACGGCAACGGACGACTTCCACGATCTCGGCGAGCCGGCGAACTCGGCGATCATCCGGATCTACTTCTACACCTCGCCCCGCTGAACCGGGCGGCCGGAGAGCCGCGACGAACGAGAGGACCCACGGCGTGGAGCGGTGGCGGCCCGGCGCACGGGCGGAAGGCGTTGGCGACGGTACGGAGGGTGCGAGCGACGGTACGGACGGGCGGCGGCTGCCGCTGCCCGTCCTGCCGCAGTTCCCCGGTATGCGCGGATTCGCCGAACTGGACTCGGTGATGGGCCGGTTGGGGTTCCGGCATGCCGCAGATCTGCTGCGGGGACCGGCCGTCGAGGCGGGGACGAGTGTGTTCGCGACGCTGCCGAAGGCGGCGACGGACGACGGGTTCCGGATCCTGGACGGCCTGTGGTTCCCCGCCCGGGGGCGGGCGTGGACACGGGTGGACCTGCGCCACATTCAGGAGACGGCCGAGCGGTGGCGTACGTCCTCCGATCCGCGTGGCGGTACGGCGGCGGCCCTGATGGACACCATGGAGACCGTCGTACGCGACGACCCGATGGGGCCGCGCCGCATCGTGCTGTGGCAGGTGTGCCGGGAGCTGAGGGACCGGGACGGGGGGCCGACCGCCGAGGCGGCGGAGGCGCTCGGTGTGCACAGCGGGGACGCCGCGCCTCTGGCGTCCGCCGTCGCGGCGGACTTTCCCAGCAAGGGGCCGGTCCGGGTCGCGGCCGAGTCGATCAACGAGGTCTGGCCCGGTGAGCGGCTGCGGGAGGCACTGCGGATCGCGGACCTCCTGCCGCCGCAGCCGCGCGACCATGTGCTCGCGAACTTCCTGACCCGGCTGACCGAGCGGGCGGCGGCCGTGGACCGGCTGATGGACGAGGCGCGGCGGCTCGGGGGGCTCGGTGAGCTGCGCGCCGCGACGGTGTCCTGGCTGGCGGCCGTTCGGCGGGCGGCCGACGACGAAGGGGCGATGGCGGGGCTGCTCGGCGCCGCGACACTGCTCGCGGACGAGCTGCACTCGCCCGACGCGCGGACGCCCACCGATTCGACGGTGCGGGTGAGCGTCCAGCGGCGGGCCGTCACGCTGACGTGGACGGCCGCGCGGCTGCCGCGTGACACCTCCCGGCTCGGGGGCCCGGTGTCGTACCGGGTGCTGCGCTTCGTGGACGGCGCCCCGGAGCAGGCCGTGGAGGTGCCGTACCCGGACACCTCGCTCTCGGTGCTCGACCTGGACGCCCCCATCGGCAGGCGGGTGCGGTACGCCGTACTGCCTCTGCGGCGGGGGCAGTTGGCGGGCGTCCCGCGCGTCACGGGTGCCGTCCTGCTGGTGCCGGACGTGGAGGAGGTCCGCGCGGTGCCGGTGCCCGACGGCGTACGGCTGGAGTGGCGTGCGCACCCGGCGGCCACGGGCTTCAGGGCGGTGCGCTCGACGGCGCGCCGGGCGGGGCGGTCGGAGGTCGCCGAGCAGCCGACGGACGGTGTGCCGGTGGACGGGCTGCTGGTGCCGGCCGGGCGGAAGGGGTTCGTGGACCGCCCGCTGCGGCCGGGAACGTATCTGTACGAGATCTCCTGCGGCTATCCGGCGGTGCCCGATCTGCCGGGCGAGGGCGGGGAGTTGGTGTGGTCGCCGGGTCTGCGGGTCGCGGCGACGTCCGTGGAGTGGCCGTCGCCGGTGGAGGACGTGACCGTACGGCGCCTTGAGGACGGCACGGTGACTGTCGACTGGCGTCCGCCGGCGCGCGGGAACGGCCGTCTGGTGGAGTGGCCGGGCCTGCCCATCGCGTCGGGTGACGATGTGTCAGGGACTCCGGCCGCGCGGTCGGAGCCGGGTGACGGCCCGGTGAGCGTGCTGCCCGAGGTACGGACCCGGGTCCGGATGACGGCGGTCAGCGTGCTCGGCGACAGGGCGGTGGCCGGTCCGAGCGTGCTGGTCGAACGGCCGGGTGCGGTTGAGGAGTTGACGGCTCGACGCGCAGCTCCCGGCACGGCGGAGCTACGGTTCCGCTGGCCCGAGCCCGCGGTCCTGGTCCTGGTGGTGTGGGAGCAGGAGGGCCTGCGGCGGGAGACGCGCGTGGCGCGCAGTCGCTATCTGGCCGAGCAGCGCGTCGAGATCCCACTGAACGGCCGCCCGTGCCGTATAGAGGTGAGCGCGGTCCCCCGCCCGGACGCGGTGTCGATCCCGGCGGTCCCGGCGACGACGTCCCTGCCCCACGTACCCGAACCGCCACCTCAGCCGCCCCGGAGCAGCCGCGCCCTCGCGTTGCTGTCGTTCCCGTGGACACCGTGGAGCAGCGGCGCCGCCCCCCAGGGCCGCCCGTGGTGGCGCCGCTGGCGCCCCCGCTCCGGGGGCTGACGAGGGGTCGGTCTCCCGGTACGCCGGACGGCCCGCCTGAGCA
>NZ_JBHUUW010000058.1:0-50982 GCF_042670825.1 Streptomyces sp. NPDC057137
CCGACGGGGGGTGTGTCCCCGTCGGCCCGCCGCGTACAACCGAGTTGGCGCCGGTGACCGCGCGCCGACGAGGTTCGGACGTCAGGCGTCGACCTTCTCCATGACCTCGTCCGAGACGTCGAAGTTGGCGAAGACGTTCTGCACGTCGTCGCTGTCCTCCAGCGCGTCGATCAGCTTGAAGATCTTCCGTGCGCCGTCCTCGTCCAGCTCGACCTGCATGGTCGGCACGAAGTTGGTGTCGGCGGAGTCGTAGTCGATGCCGGCCCCTTGGAGCGCCGTGCGGACCTCGACCAGGTCGGTGGCCTCGCTGAGCACCTCGTAGGACTCACCGAGGTCGTTGACCTCCTCGGCTCCCGCGTCGAGGACGGCGTCGAGGACGTCGTCCTCGCCCAGCCCGCCCTTGGGGACGATCACGACGCCCTTGCGGTGGAACAGGTACGACACGGAGCCGGGGTCGGCCATCGAGCCGCCGTTGCGGGTCATCGCGACGCGGACGTCGGAGGCCGCGCGGTTGCGGTTGTCGGTCAGGCACTCGATGAGAACGGCGACACCGTTGGGCCCGTAACCCTCGTACATGATCGTCTCGTAGTCGGCGCCACCGGCCTCCAGGCCGGCGCCGCGCTTGACGGCCGAGTCGATGTTCTTGTTCGGCACCGAGCTCTTCTTCGCCTTCTGGATGGCGTCGAAAAGGGTCGGATTACCGTCGACGTCGGCGCCTCCGGTGCGGGCCGCGACCTCGATGTTCTTGATCAGCTTCGCGAAGAGCTTGCCGCGCTTGGCATCGATCACGGCCTTCTTGTGCTTCGTCGTAGCCCATTTAGAGTGGCCGGACATCTGCCTGTCTCCTTCGCGTAACCAATCCTGCTCCGTTCGGCAGAGATCCTACCGGGATCCCCTCACCCCGCGGAGCGCACCATCTCCGTGAAGAAGCCGTGCAGACGGTGGTCGCCGGTGAGTTCGGGGTGGAACGCCGTCGCGAGGGCGTTGCCCTGCCGTACGGCGACGACATGCCCGCCGTGCTCGGCGAGCACCTCCACCTCGGCGCCCACGGACTCGACCCACGGTGCCCGGATGAAGACCCCGTCCACGGGTCCCACGCCCACGACGTCGACGGCCGCCTCGAAGGACTCGTTCTGCCGTCCGAAGGCGTTCCTGCGGACGATCATGTCGATGCCGCCGACGGTCTCCTGTCCGGAGCGCGGGTCGAGGATCTTCTCGGCGAGCAGGATCAGGCCGGCGCAGGTGCCGTAGACCGGCATCCCGGCGCGTACGCGTGTCCGCAGCGGCTCCAGCATCCCGAAGAGGACGGCCAGTTTGGACATGGTGGTCGACTCGCCGCCGGGGATCACCAGGCCGTCCACGGCGGCCAGTTCGTCCGGCCGCCGTACGGTCGTGGGGACAGCCCCGGCCGCCGCGAGGGCGGCCAGGTGCTCCCGTACGTCGCCCTGGAGGGCCAGGACGCCGATCAGCGGGCCGCGTGCGGCGCCCTGGTCACCAGCCACGGTTGGCGTAGTGCTCGGACGCGGGCAGGGTGTCGATGTTGATGCCGACCATGGCCTCGCCGAGGTTGCGTGAGGCGTCCGCGACGATCTTGGGGTCGTCGAAGAAGGTGGTGGCCTTGACGATGGCCGCGGCGCGCTTGGCCGGGTCGCCGGACTTGAAGATGCCGGAGCCGACGAAGACTCCCTCGGCGCCGAGCTGGCGCATCAGCGCGGCGTCCGCCGGGGTGGCCACGCCGCCCGCGGAGAACAGCACGACGGGCAGCTTGCCCAGCGCGGCGACCTCCTTGACGATCTCGTACGGAGCGCGCAGCTCCTTCGCGGCGGCGTACAGCTCGTTGTTGTCGTAGCCGCGCAGCCGGGCGATCTCGTTCTTGATCTGGCGCAGATGACGGACGGCCTCGACGACGTTGCCGGTGCCGGCCTCGCCCTTGGAGCGGATCATGGCCGCGCCCTCGGCGATACGGCGCAGGGCCTCGCCCAGGTTGGTCGCGCCACAGACGAACGGCGTGGTGAAGGCCCACTTGTCCGCGTGGTTGACCTCGTCGGCCGGGGTCAGCACCTCGGACTCGTCGATGTAGTCGACGCCGAGGGACTGGAGGACCTGGGCCTCCACGAAGTGGCCGATACGGGACTTGGCCATCACCGGGATCGAGACGGCCTCGATGATGCCCTCGATCATGTCGGGGTCGGACATCCGCGCGACGCCGCCGTCCTTACGGATGTCGGCGGGAACCCGCTCCAGTGCCATCACGGCGACCGCGCCCGCGTCCTCGGCGATCTTGGCCTGGTCGGGCGTGACGACATCCATGATCACGCCACCCTTGAGCTGCTCGGCCATGCCGCGCTTGACGCGCGCGGTGCCGGTCTCGGGGTTCTGGCCGGTGGTGGGAAGCGTGGTGGACACGGTGAGGACCTCACTGGGGAACTGGGGCGGGAGCGGTTCGACGAGGTGAGCAAACCTCTCCGGACCAGTCCACAGCAAGGGCCAATGAAAGGCCGGTGGATCGTTCTCGCGGCCCCTTCTCGTGACCCTCCTCCGTACGGAGGCTACGTACCGGGGCTACGTGCCGGGCCGGTCGGCGAGCGCGACCGGCGGCTCGTCGTCCATCTCGAACGCGAGGGGGAACGGCGCGTGGCCGGCGAGCCGGAACCAGCGGACCGTGCGGTGCCTGCGCAGTGCGCGGGCCGCGCGTACGGAGTCGTTGTGGAAGCGCCGGGCCATGGGCACGCGGCGTACGGCGGCGGCCAGCTCCGTCGCGGCCTCCTCGCCGCCCGCGGCGGCCCGTACCGCCTCGACCTGCGCGACCTCCCCGAAGACGGCCCGCAGCGCCTCGCTCAGCTCGCTCTCGGCCACTTCGCGCAGCTCCTCCTCGGCCTGGCGGGCGGCGTGCGCGCCCTGGTAGAGCACGATCGAGGCGGCGGGATCGAGGACGCCCGCGGTGGCCAGTTCCTGGGCGACCGAGGCGCGGCGCAGCAGTTGGGCGTCGAGGGAGGCCCGTGCGGCGTCGATCCGCGAGTGCAGTCGGTCGAGGCGGCCGGCGGTCCAACTGAGGTACAGGCCGATCGCCAACAGCCCGGCGAGGATCCAGATCAGGGTTTGGGTCACGAACGGCAGGCTACTGGTGGCGGTGGCCGGTTCCCCCACCCCGCCCCTTCCCGAAACCGGGTACGGGGCCGGACGGGCCCCCGGCCCCGTACCCGCGACTCGGCCTTCCAAGAAGGCCGGCGGCTCAGTCGCGGGCCGCCAGGCCGAAGCGGGCGCGGAGGCCCACCCGTTCGTCCGTGGCCACCGACGCCGCGCCGTCGGTCACCGTCTCGTAGACCGCCAGAATGTCCGCCCCCACCGTCGACCAGTCGAAGCGCCGCACGTGCGCGCTGCCGCGCTCCCGCAGTTCCTTGCGGCGCTCCGGGTCCCCCAGGAGCCGTACCGCCGCCTCCGCGAGCGCGTCCGCGTCCTCGTTGGCGAACAGTTCCCCGGCCATGCCCTGGTCCAGGACCTGCGCGAACGCGTCCAGGTCGCTCGCCAGCACCGCCGCGCCCGCCGACAGAGCCTCGACCAGGACGATGCCGAAGCTCTCGCCGCCGGTGTTGGGCGCCACGTACAGGTCGACACTGCGCAGCAGCCGCGCCTTGTCCTCGTCGCTGACCATGCCGAGGAATTCGACGCGCTCGCGCATCTCCTCGGGAAGCGACTCCACGGCTTCCTTCTCGTCGCCGCGGCCGGCGATCAGCAGCCTGGTCTCCGGAAGGGCGTCGAGGATCTTCGGCAGGGCCTTCATCAGGACGGGCAGCCCCTTGCGGGGTTCGTCGATGCGCCCTATGAAGCCGATCGTGCCGCCCTGCCACTCGGGGTTGACCTCGGCCTCGGCGAAGAAGCCGACGTCGACGCCGTTGGGGATGACGACCGCGTCGCCGCCCAGGTGCTCGACGAGCGTGCGCCGCGCGTACTCGCTCACGGCGATCCGCGCGCTTATTTTCTCCAGCGCCGGCTGGAGGATCGGGTACGCGGCGAGCATCACGCGCGAGCGCGGGTTCGAGGTGTGGAACGTCGCGACTATCGGCCCCTGCGCCGCCCAGCAGGCGAGCAGCCCCAGCGAGGGCGCCGTGGGCTCATGGATGTGGATGACGTCGAAGGTGCCGTCGTGCAGCCAGCGCCGTACCCGGGCCGCCGCCAGGAAGCCGAAGCTCAGCCGGGCGACGGAGCCGTTGTACGGGACGGGCACGGCGCCCCCGGCGGAGACCACGAACGGCGGGAGCGGCGTCTCGTCGTCTGCGGGCGCGAGCACCGAGACGTCGTGGCCCAGCCGGATCAGATGGTCCGCGAGGTCCCTGATGTGGAACTGCACTCCGCCCGGTACGTCCCAGGAGTACGGGCAGACGATGCCGATCTTCACCCGGTCCCCCCGGCGGTCGCGGCACTTCCGGCGCTCTCCGTGCTCTCCGCGGGACGTGGTTCGAGGTCGGCGAGCCAGAGACGTTGCAGCATGTGCCAGTCCTCCGGGTGCTCCGCGATGCCGACGGCGAACATGTCCGCCACGGCCTGTGTCATCACAGACGACTTTTCGGCGCGCTTGCCTGTCTCCGGCACCTCGACGGCCGGATACACCCGTCCCCGCATGAGCTTGGGCCCGTCGAAGTGGAGCTCCACCGGGAAGAGCAGCGCCCCGGTCTGCTGCGCCAGCATCGCGGGCCCGGCCGGCATCCGGGTCTTCTCACCGAAGAACGTCACCTCGACGCCCGACGCGGACAGATCGCGGTCGGCGACCAGACACACCAGTCCGCCGGCCCGCAGCCGCCTGGCGAGCACACCGAAGGCGCTGCCTCCGGTGTGCGGCAGCACCTCCATACCGAGGCTCTCGCGGTATTCGACGAAACGGTCGAAGAGCGATTCGGGCTTGAGCCGTTCCACGACGGTGGTGAACGGAACGCCCATCCCCCGGGTCAGCCAGGCCCCGGCGAGATCCCAGTTGGCCATGTGCGGCAACGCCAGCACGACGCCCCGACCGCTCTCCAGGCCCTCCGTCAGCAGATGGATGTCCTTGATCTCGACGCTGACCCGCACCCGCTCGTCGCTCCAGACCGGCAGCCGGAACGACTCCATCCAGTACCGCATGTACGAGCGCATCCCGGCCTTCGACAGCTCCCGGAGGCGTTCGGGGCTCGCGTCCGGCTCCACGCGGGCCAGATTCGACTCCAGCCGCAGCACGTTGGTGCCGCGCCGCTTCCACACGGTGTCGGCGATGGTCCTGCCGAGCGCGGCGGCGGCCGGTTCGGGGAGCTTCTTGACGGTGCTCCAGCCGAGTCCGTACAGGGCGTCGGCCAGCCGGTCCCGCCCGCCGCTCATGAAGCGGATCCGGTGGCGCTGGCGGATCCGCTCGCCTGGGCCGCGTCCGCCTCGGCGGACTCACGCCGTACGGTCACGACGCGCTGACCGAGTGTCACCAGACTGCCCGCGGCCACCACCCAGAGCGCGATCGGCAGCAGGATCTCGATCCCGGGCACGCCGAAGGTCTTGTGCATCCCCGCGAGACCCGCCGCCACCAGCGAGATGACGAGACGCTCGGCCCGCTCGATGAGCCCGTTGACCGCCACAGGCAGCCCTATCGACTCGCCTCGGGCCTTCGTGTACGAGACGACCTGGCCACTCGCCAGGCAGAAGATCGACACGGCGCACAGCACGTTGTTGTCGCCCGTCCCCGCGTACCAGAGCGCGAATCCGCCGAAGACCGCGCCGTCGGCGACCCGGTCGAGGGTGGAGTCGAGGAACGCCCCCCACCGGCTGGAGATCCCGGCCTGCCGCGCCATGTTGCCGTCGACGAGGTCGGAGAAGACGAAGAGCGTGATGACGATCGTGCCCCAGAAGAACTCTCCGCGGGGGAAGAAGAACAGCGCTCCCGCCATCACTCCCGCCGTACCGATGAGCGTCACAGCGTCGGGACTCACCCCCCGGCGGAGCAGAAACGCGGCGAACGGGGTGAGGACACGCGTAAAGAATGCACGCGCGTACTTGTTCAGCATGGCCTTCCCGACGGTCGGTTGGGCAGGCGGCCCCATCGGCCACCGGCTGGCCCATCGTAGCCAGGACCGACGCCCTCCACCGCCGGGGCGCCCAGGTGGGGCAGAACCGGCCCGTCCGCCCGACATATGGACGCGGGCCGACCACGGTGCAAAGCTCGAAAGACCACCGTGGGCATCGCTGGAGCTGCCACGCGCGGCTCCTGACGCCCGCGCCCGGCTGCGCACCGTGCGATCGATCGCGTACCGGCCGATCTGCGGTCGGTGTCGCACGGCACGGGCCGCTTCAGCCGCTCGTACGCCCGGCACGAGGCGATGCCGCCCCACCTGGCGGACCGGTTCCGGACAAGCGCCGGAGCCGCGGTGGAAGCCTGAGCGGCGGGACGGTGCGACGCCGGGCCGGTTTCTCCCTGACGCGGACGGCGTGCCCCGGTTACGCTGTGGTGCGCCCCAGCTCAGCAGGTGTGCGGGGCAGGGTAGTTGGAAACAGGGCGCAGCAGCGGATGCTCGCGGCGATGGGGGCGGACAGTGGCGCACGACGGTTTCGATTTCTCTCCTGGAGCTCAGGTTCCGCTCCAGGGGTCGGCGGGTCAGACGGCGGCGACGCATGCCCTGGCCTCGGCGGCGTACCGCGACAGTCCGCTGGAGAAGATCCTTGAGGCGGACAGCGAACTTCACAAGTCCACCGTGTCGAAGGGCAAGGTCTCGCTCTTCGAGCCGAATCTGGGCGAGGCGTTCGCGCGCGCGGTGCAGACGCGGATGCTCGGTGGCGGCCGTGCCGCGCTCATCCAGTCCTTCGGTATGGAACCGCAGACGGTGGTCGAGCACTGTCTGGCGGCGAACCGCATCCGTAAGGAGCGTGACACCCGGCTCACCCTGGTGACCGTCCTGTTCGGTGTGCTGTTCCTGCCGGGGACGCTGCTGTGGATCGGCGTCTTCCAGCTGCGCAGGACGCTGGCGGGTTCGAAGGACAAGAAGGCCGGGGCGATCGGCGGCGCGCTGCTGCTCGGTGTCGCCGCGCTGGCCGTGGTGTTCCTGGTCGCGCTGCCGTTCACGGGCTTCCTCGGCTGGTATCTGCGCGGCGTGATCATCGCGCCGGTCATCGGCTGGCTGCTCGCCAAGCGGATCTGTGAGACGACGGCGAAGGACCTGCGCGCCCGCTGGACCGACCTCCTGGAGGGCGGCGGTCTCGGCGCCAAGGTGCCGGAGGCGGTGCCGGGGCACCCGGACGAGACCGCACGGGAGGAACTGCGCCACGGACTGGAGAAGCTGACGGCCGAGCAGCGGTCCAACGCGATCTTCTACGCGGGCCCCAAGGAAATACTGGGCATGGGTACGCGGTGGGGCAGCTGGCAGCTCGCGGAGGAGCTGGTTCCCAAGGACGCCGACAAGGAGATCCACCAGTTCCGCAGCTACGACGTGATACGGGTGATGCACGACCAGCTGAAGATGCTGGAGCGCGGCCCGCTCAACTCCGGTGGTTTCACCAAGCCCGAGGTGAAGCACTGGATCGTACGGCCGGTCGGTGAGAAGGCCGGATCGGTCAGCAGGCCCGAGGGCCAGGACGTGGAGACCTTCCAGGTCAAGGGCCACGAGATACAGCGGATCTGCAACCACCAGCAGTTCGGCAGCGGCGACCGGCACTATCTGGGCGTCCAGTTCGTGCTCTGGGACGGCCAGTTGGTCATCACGATGATGATCACGGTGACGGTCCTGCACGAGACGCTGCGCATCGAGGTGACCGGCCACGCCCTGGGGCCGGTGAACTCACTGTTCACCTCGAAGCCGTCGCCGAAGACGGTCACCAAGCCCAAGACGGTCAGGTTCTGGGAGACGACGACGCACAGTCTGCCGCTGGTGGAGCCGAAGGAGGCGGTGCGGCTCGCCGTCCGCGCGCCGTTCACCTGGTATCCGCCGATCCTCGACTTCCTCGGCGGCAAGCTGTCGCTGCCCGAGCCGTTCGGTCTGCGGCACGTCTGGGCGGAGGAGCCGTGGCGGCACCGCTTCATGGCGGACGACGCGATGCGCGCCGCGACGCCGGTGCTGCGGGTGGCGCACACGGCGGCCCTGCGCGTGCTGAAGGAGAACGGCGTGGACACCGAGCGCTTCGGCAACCGCTCCTCGTTCCTCAGCGGCGCGATCCAGGACCCGTCACCGAAGTAGGCCGGCGCGCGGGAGCCGGGCTACGCCGTCGGCCAGGCGTCCGCGAGCATCGCCCGGGTGTCCGCCAGCAGTTGCGGCAGCACCCGGGTGTGCGCGACGACCGGCATGAAGTTGGCGTCGCCGCCCCAGCGCGGCACCAGGTGCTGGTGCAGATGCGCGGCGATACCGGCCCCGGCGACGGTGCCCTGGTTCATGCCGATGTTGAAGCCGTGCGCCCCGGAGGCCGTACGCAGCGCGGTCATCGCCTGTTTGGTGAACGCGGCCAGTTCGGCGGTCTCGGCCTCGTCCAGCTCCGTGTAGTCGGCGACGTGCCGGAACGGCACGACCATGAGATGCCCGCCGTTGTACGGATAGAGGTTCAGCACCGCGTAGACCGACTCGCCGCGGGCGATGACGAGCCCGTCCTCGTCGGACTTGCGCGGGATGGAGCAGAAGGGACAGCCGTCGTCCGCGTTCGGGCCGGTGGGCTTGTTCTCGCCCTGGATGTAGGCCATCCGGTGGGGCGTCCACAGGCGCTGGAACGCGTCCGGGGTGCCCACTCCGATCTGCTGCTCCGGCTCACTCGTCATGCTGTGCAGCATATGACTTCGCCCCGGTGAGGCGTGTCGCCGGGCCCGCCCCGCGCACCTCCCGGCCATGCTGGCGCGATGCATGTCCGGAACCGAGCCGACCGGCTGCGCGACTGGGAGCGGCACCTCGAACTGCCGCTGCTCGTCGCCTCGCCGCTCTTCCTCGCCTGTTACGCGGTGCGCGTGCTGAACGAGAGCCCCGACGCGCTCCTGCGCGATGTCGCACTGTGGATCCTGTTCGCGATCTGGGCGCTGTTCGCGGTGGACTACGCGGTCCGTCTGGTGCTGAGCGGCCGGGGTGCCCACTTCGTACGGAGGCACTGGCTGGACACCGTCGTCCTGCTGCTGCCCCTGCTGCGTCCGGTGCGGATCGTGAACACCTACGTGGCACTCCAGCGCCGCCGCGACGAGCCCCGGCTGAGCCTGTACGGGCGGGTGATGGCGTACGCGGGGGTGACTGCCGCCCTGCTGAGCTTCGCCGCGGCGCTCGCGGTCTACCAGCAGGAGCGCGGCGCGCCGGGCGCCACCATCCGTACCTTCGGGGACTCGGTGTGGTGGGCCTGCTCGGCGATCACCACGGTCGGGTACGGCGACGTCACCCCGGTGACACCGCTCGGCCGGCTGTTCGCGGTCTGTCTGATGGGCTGCGGCCTGGCGCTGCTGGGCGCGGTGACGGGTTCGTTCTCCTCGTGGCTGATCCAGGTCTTCGGCCGGGAGGACCGGGCGAGCGGGGCGGGCCGGGAGAGTCCGCCGGCGGACGACGTACGGCCCCCGGGGAGCTGATCCCTCCCGGGGGCCGTACGGAGCCGTGTGGGCGCCTCAGACCTGTACGCGGCGCTCCACGACGTCCAGCAGCTCGGCGAGCGCCTCGTCGGCGGGGATGCCGTTCTTCTGCGTCCCGTCCCGGTAGCGGAAGGACACCGCGCCGTTGGCGACGTCCTCGTCACCGGCGATGATCATGAACGGCGTCTTGGCCTTCTGGTGGTTGCGGATCTTCTTCTGCATCCGGTCCGCCGACGCGTCCACCTCCACCCGCAGCCCCTTGGCCTTCGCCCGTGCGGCGAACTCCTGGAGATAGGGCACGTGCGCGTCGCCGATCGGGATGCCGACCGCCTGGACGGGGGCCAGCCAGGCCGGGAACGCCCCCGCGTAGTGCTCCAGGAGCACGGCGAAGAAGCGCTCGATCGAGCCGAACAGCGCCCGGTGGATCATGACGGGCTGCTGCTTGGTGCCGTCGGACGCGGTGTACTCCAGCTCGAACCGCTTCGGCTGCTGGAAGTCGACCTGGATGGTGGACATCTGCCAGGACCGGCCGATGGCGTCCTTGGCCTGTACGGAGATCTTGGGGCCGTAGTACGCGGCGCCGCCCGGGTCGGGGACCAGCGGCAGGCCCTGCTTGTCGGCGGCCTGCTGGAGCGCGGCCGTGGCCTCCTCCCACTCCGCGTCCTCGCCCATGAACTTGTCGGACTCGGGGTCGCGGGTGGACAGCTCCAGCTCGAAGTCGGACAGGCCGTAGTCCCGCAGCAGATCCAGCACGAAGGTGAGCAGGGAGTCCAGCTCCTGCGGCATCTCCTCCTTGGTGCAGTAGATGTGCGCGTCGTCCTGGGTGAAGCCGCGGGAGCGGGTGAGGCCGTGCACGACGCCGGACTTCTCGTAGCGGTAGACCGTGCCGAACTCGAACAGGCGCAGGGGCAGCTCGCGATAGGACCGCCCGCGCGCCTTGAAGATCAGGTTGTGCATCGGGCAGTTCATGGCCTTGAGGTAGTAGTCCTGGCCGTCGAACTGCATGGGCGGGAACATGCCGTCCGCGTAGTGCGGCAGGTGCCCCGAGGTCTCGAAGAGCTTCTTCTTCGAGATGTGCGGGGTGTTGACGAACTCGTACCCGGACACCTCGTGGCGGTGGCGCGAGTACTGCTCCATCTCCTTGCGGATCACCCCGCCCTTGGGGTGGAAGACCGCGAGGCCGGAGCCCAGCTCGTCGGGGAAGGAGAACAGGTCCAGCTCGCTGCCCAGCCTGCGGTGGTCGCGGCGCTCGGCCTCGGCGAGGAAGTCGAGGTGGGCCTTCAGCTCGTCCTTGGACGGCCAGGCGGTGCCGTAGATCCGCTGGAGCTGCGGGTTCTTCTCGCTGCCGCGCCAGTAGGCGGCGGCGGAGCGCATCAGCTTGAAGGCCGGGATGTTACGGGTGGTGGGCAGGTGCGGACCCCGGCAGAGGTCCTTCCAGCACAGCTCGCCGGTCTTCGCGTCGAGGTTGTCGTAGATCGTCAGCTCACCGGCGCCGACCTCGGCCGACGCGCCCTCGGCGGCGTCGGCGGCCTTGCCCTTGAGCCCGATCAGCTCGATCTTGTACGGCTCGTCGGCCAGCTCGACCCGCGCGTCCTCGTCGGTGGTGACCCGGCGGGAGAACCGCTGGCCGCGCTTCTGGATCTCCTGCATCTTCTTCTCGACGCGCTTGATGTCGTCGGGGGTGAAGGGCTCGGCGACGTCGAAGTCGTAGTAGAAGCCGTCCTTGATCGGCGGACCGATACCCAGCTTGGCCTCGGGGAACAGCTCCTGCACGGCCTGCGCCATGACGTGCGCGGTGGAGTGGCGCAGGATGTTCAGGCCGTCCCCGGAGGACATCTCGACAGGCTCGACGGTCTCGCCGTCGGCGACCTCGTAGCTGAGGTCCTTCAGCTCGCCGCCGACCCGGGCGGCGATCACGGTGCGCTCGCCGGGGAAGAGTCCGGCCGCCGTAGTGCCCGTCGTCACCACGCGCTCTTCCCGCTCGGAATCGCGTTCGATGGTCACGCGGACATCTGACACCGGTCTCTCCTTCACTCAGGGGGCGCGCACGCTCGTTTCCGTACGCGACGGGAATCGTACCGAGCCGGAGGGGCCACTCGCTAAACGGTTGAATTGTGCCGTCATCTCCGGCGTACGGCACAAAGGTCGCGGGTATCACCGATTCGGGCAGTCGGCCTCATGCCATCTGCCAAGCGTGCGCGAGGAGTTCGGGGATGACGCACTGGTACGAGGGCCCCCTGGCCGCATTCGACATCGAAACGACAGGCACCGACGCCGAGGAGGACCGGATCGTCTCGGCCGCCCTCGTCGTCCAGGACATCTCGGGCTCCCGGGCCCGGGTCACCCGCTGGCTGGTCAATCCGGGGATACCGATCCCGGTCGAGGCCACCGAAATGCACGGCCTCACCGACGCGTTGGTCCAGCGCTCCGGCCGCTGGCCGGCGCCGGTGATCGAGGAGGTGGGGCGGGCGCTGGCCGAGCAGTGCATGGCGGGCCGACCGCTGGTGGTGATGAACGCGCCGTTCAGCCTGACGGTGCTCGACCGCGAGATGCGGCGTCACCGCGACTCGTCACTGGCCCGCTATCTGGAGAACGCGCCGTTCTGCGTACTGGATCCGAGCGTGCTGGACCGCCATCTCGACCCCGTCCGCAAGGGCCGCCGACGGCTGGTCGATCTCTGTTCGCTGTACGGGGTGGTGCTGGACGGCTCGCACGACGCCGTGGCCGACGCGGCGGCGGCGCTCGAAGTGGTCAGGTCGGTGGGGCGCCGGTTCGCCACCACGACACAGCAGCTGACCGCGGCCCAGTTGCACGGGCGGCAGGCGGTCTGGCACGCGGCGCAGTCGCGCGGCCAGCAGGAGTGGTTCGCCCGCGGCGCCGGACGCGCGGCGCCCGACCCGGCGTGGCCGCTGCGGCCCCGAATGCCCGTGGTGGCCTGACAGTTGAGGCAAAAAGCAAGGCCGGTCCGTCATCGACGGACCGGCCTTTCCCGGTGGGCGATACTGGGTTCGAACCAGTGACCTCTTCGGTGTGAACGAAGCGCTCTCCCACTGAGCTAATCGCCCGGGAACGGACTGAACCATACAGGTCTCGGCGGGTTTCGTTCAAACCGTATGACGGCCCGCGAGGACCTTCCGCAGCCCCCGCCGCCCGGCCCGCATCATCAGCGCGTGATTGGCGAGGAAGAAGGGGCGCCCGGCCACGGCGAGGCGCCGCAGCAGCGGCTTGTTGACGTCGACCTCCTGCTCGTAGAGGGCGCGTGTGCCGCCGCCCCGGGCGCTCAGCGTCCAGCGCGCCCAGCCTTCGAGGTCGCCGGTCATCTCCATCTCCAGGACGCGGGCGCGCGGGTCGTTCCTGCTCTCGCGGGCGCGGACGAGGAGGTCGTACGGAATCACGGACCGGAACCGGGCGGTCCCGCTGCGCTCGTCGACCGGGGTCACCTCCCGGACCTGGGGCCACCAGTCGGGGTACTCACCGGCCCGCTCCAGCACTCCGAAGACGATGTCCGGGGACGCGTCGAGATCCCAGACGCTGCGGAAGCGGTAGTGATACCAGTCCATGGGTCAAGTGTGCGCCTCTCGCACGTACTCACCCACATATCTGAGTACGAGAGCCGATGGCCCGTGCTGTGGCGCGGGCCACACTCCAGGCCATGGAGAACGTTCCGCGACCGGCCGAGGAGCTAGCGGTCCTCGATGGTGAGCTGGCCCGAATCGAGGCGCGCAGAGCACAGTTGCTCGCCCGCAGGTCCTATCTGCTGACGCTGCTGCGACCCGCGGCACCACAGTCACCCGTGGCACCCGTGGCACCCGTGGCACCGCCACCGTGGCCCGCCCCACGATCGCCCGAGACGTCCCCGCCGAGCGTGCAGAACGCCCTGCTGGCACTGGGCGGTGTGCTGTTGACCATCGCGGCGATCGCCTTCACCGTCGTCAGCTGGGGCGCCATGGGCATCGGCGGCCGGTCCGTCGTGCTGGGCACCGTCACCGTGGCCGCGCTCGCCGCGCCGGCCCTCCTGCTGCGCCGCGCCCTCGCCTCGACGGCCGAGGCCGTCGGCGCGCTGGCTCTGGTGCTGACGGTCCTCGACGCCTACGCCCTGTACCGCGTCGCGCTCCCCGGCGCGGACCCGCTCGGCTACACGGCCACCGTGTGCGCGGTGCTGGCGGCGGTCTGGGCCGCTTACGGGCTGCTCCTCGACCGCCTGCGCGCCCCGCTGCCCGCAGCCGTCCTCACCGCCCAACTCCCGCTGCCGCTCTGGGCGCTGGCCGCCGGAGCGAGCCAACTGACGCTCGCGTGGGCGCTGCTGGCGACCGCCGCCGGGAACATCGCGATGGTGCTGTGGACGAAGCCCGCCCCGGCCAGGTCGATCGCCGGCGTCACCGCCTGGGTGACCGGCGGCTCGGCGCTGCTGATCGCGGGCGGCCTCTCCGTAACCGCCGGCACCCCGCTCGACGCCCTCCGGCCCGGCCTGATGCTGCTCGCCGGGGCCGGCCTGGCTCTCTGCATGGCCGTGCGTGTGCCCGGCGTCTCGTTCGCCGGCGCCCTGGTGGCCGGTCTGGCCGCGATCACCGCGACCGGCGGGGTGCCGCGGCCCTCGCTGTCCATCGGCTGGGCCGTCGTCGGGTATCTGCTGTGCGGCGCGGCCCTGTTGACGGCGGTACGGGCTCCGCTCCCCCGCACGACGGTGCACGGGCTCCGCACCGCCGCCGGGGTCGTCGTGGCCGGGGCCGTCCTGTGGACGCTGCCCGCGACGGCCATGGCGCTGCTCGGCCCGATGTCCCGGGCGGAGGCCGTCTGGTCGGGCGCACCGGGCGGCGCCCGGGAAGCGCTCGGGACGGATCCGGGCTGGTCGGCGATGGCCACGACGCCGCTGGTGCTGCTGATCGCCGCCGGGCTCCTGGCGGCCGCGTACCGCCGGCTGCCCGCCTCCGCACGGCCCGCCGCGCTCGCCGGTGCGACGGCGCTCGGCTGGGCCGCTGTGCTGGTCCTGCCGGCGGCGCTGGACCTCGGGTACGCGGCGGCCGTGGCGACGCATCTCGCGCTGACGGCGGGCGCGTTGACGCTCGCGGTGTACCTGCGCCTGCCCGCCGCGCCGCGGCGGCCGGCCCCCTCGGCGCTGTCGGCGGTCTCGACGACGGCCCTGATCTGCGCGCTGGCCGGCGCCGGGGCCGTGTCGCTGCTGGCGCTGGCCACGGAGACGACCACGCTGATCACCCTCGGGGTGCTGCTCGCCCTGCTCTGCGGCGGCGCGGTGACGCTGAACACCGCCGTGACCGAAGCCGGAGCGGCCACCGACGGCGCCGCTCCCACCGAGGCACCGGGCGCCTTCCTGACACGGTCCTTCCAGGCGCTCCTGGCCTGCGTCGCCGTCGCGACGGCCGTCGCGCTGCTGTGTGCCGCCTGCGCGTCCGCCGGTCTGCGGCACGAGCACATCGCCCTGGCCGTCCTCGCCGTGCCGGCCGCCGTCGCGCTGCTCGGGGCGCGCCTGCGCCGCCATCCCGTGGCCCTGCCGATCGAGCTGACGGCGGCCGGAGCCGGTCTGCTCGCCGTCGTCCTCGCCTCGGGACACCCGGGGACCGTCGCCCTCGTGCTGGCCCTCTGCGCGGTCGTCGCGGCGGGCACCGCGCTGCGCCCGGAGCGCCGCCCGGCGGCCGGCTACCTAGCGGCGGCGCTGTTCGTCCTGGCCACCTGGGTGCGGCTGTACGCCTCCGACGTGGCCACCCCCGAGGCGTACACCCTGCCGGTGACCATCCCCGCGCTCGTCGTGGGTGTCCTGCGGCGCCGTGGCGACCCCGGGGCGTCGTCCTGGACGGCGTACGGTCCCGGCCTCGCCGCGACGCTCCTGCCGAGCCTCGTCGCCGCCTGGGGCGACCCGCACTGGGCGCGCCCGCTGGCGCTGGGGGTCGCCGCGCTCGCCGTCACGCTCGTCGGCGCCCGGCTGCGGCTCCAGGCGCTGCTGGTCCTGGGCGGGGGCGTGCTGGCCCTGGACACGCTGCACGAGCTGGCGCCGTACATCGTCCAGGTCGTGGGCGCCCTGCCGCGCTGGCTGCCGCCCGCGCTCGCCGGACTGCTGCTCCTGGCGGTGGGCGCGACCTACGAACGGCGCCTGCACGACGCCCGGCGGCTCCGTGACTCCCTGGGCCGGATGCGCTGACGGGCCGGCGCCCGGCGGTCACGTACCGAAAACGACCGATGCCCCGGAGACGGTGAAGTCTCCGGGGCATCGATTCCGGGTGGGCGATACTGGGTTCGAACCAGTGACCTCTTCGGTGTGAACGAAGCGCTCTCCCACTGAGCTAATCGCCCGGACGCAGGGCAAACATTACCCCATGTCAGTACCGCCGCCGGACCGCTCCGCGGTCACTCCTCGATCTTCCAGGGCATGGTGAATCCGAACTCCCAGAGGTAAATGGCGACCAGTACCGCGATGATCACCACACCGACGCTCGTGAGGATGATGTTGCGCCGCCGCACCTTCGGATCGAGCGCTTTCTGCGCCGCCTCGGTGACCTTGCGCCGCGTCCACCGGAGCACCAGTTGTGCCCAGACGAATTCGGTCGCCCAGATCGCCATACCCCCGAAGATCACGAGCCAGCCGGGGCCGGGCAGCACCAGCATCGCCGCGCCCGCCACGACGACCGCGAGCCCGACGACGAATACGCCGACCTGCCAGCTCACATGAAGCGTCTTCGAACTCTTGATAAAGCCTGGAGCGCGTGAACCCAGCTCCCGCTCGGCCGGCTCCACCGTCAATTCCCCCGCGGTTTTCTGCGCCGTCGGTACGACGACATCCCCCCGCTCGTCACTCTCCGCATGCATGACTCCCAACCTACCCGACGCCGAGTCGTCACCGGAATGGCGGCATAAGTCGAAGTTACACACCCCTGTACGAGCTACCTGAAGGATCACAAAACAGACAGAGGGGTTTACAACGGCACCGTAGGTGGCATGTCGATTTCGCCGACGTGCGAATCCCCGAGCGCACACTGAGCGAAAGGCCCTGGCGCTTATGAACACCACGGTCAGCTGCGAGCTGCACCTGCGCCTCGTTGTATCGAGCGAGTCCTCACTGCCTGTACCCGCGGGCCTGCGGTATGACACGGCCGATCCTTACGCCGTGCACGCCACCTTCCACACCGGAGCCGAGGAGACGGTCGAGTGGGTGTTCGCCCGCGACCTTCTGGCCGAGGGGCTGCACCGGCCCACCGGCACCGGCGACGTCCGAGTCTGGCCCTCACGCAGCCAGGGCCAGGGCGTCGTCTGCATCGCGCTCAGCTCTCCGGAGGGAGAAGCCCTGCTGGAGGCCCCGGCGCGAGCCCTGGAATCCTTCCTCAAGCGAACCGACGCCGCGGTGCCACCCGGTACCGAGCATCGCCACTTCGACCTCGACACAGAGCTGTCTCACATCCTGGCCGAGAGCTGAGCCAGGCCGAGAGCTGCTCGGCGCCGTCCGACTCGGGGAGACGGCGCCGCGCGGACAACCACATACGGGCGGACAGCGACGCCGTCGCCGCGGAACCCACCGCGACGACGGCGTCGCCGCGCTCCCGAAACACCCTCGCCGCGAACACGCCCTAGGATCTGCGGAACCCGGCGGGCACCGGTCCGCAGCAGGCCAGGGAGCGAATCGTGCAGATCCCCCACGACACCCGCAACGCCCTTGAGACCGTCGTCAGTCTCGTGAACACGATCCCCGAGGCCGACGGCGCGGACGGGCTTCCCGATGTCGAGGCCCTGTACGGCTTCGCACAGGCGCACAGCGTGAGCGGTGTGGGCGACCTCGGGCCCCGCGATCTGCGGGCCGTACAGGCCGTACGTACGCGCTTCGCCGAGGTGTTCGCCGCGCCCGGTCCCCGTGAGGCCTCCGAGCTGCTCAACGACCTGGTGGCCGCCGCCGGGACGACGCCGCAGCTGACGGACCACGACGGCTACGACTGGCACGTGCACTACTTCGCGCCGGACGCGTCGATGGCCGACCATCTCGCTGCCGACTGCGGCATGGCGCTGGCGTTCATCGTGGTGGCGGGCGAACAGGAACGGCTGAGGCGCTGCGAGGCGCCGGACTGCGGGCACGCCTTCGTCGACCTGTCGCGCAACCGCTCCCGCCGTTACTGCGACAGCCGCACCTGCGGCAACAGGCTGCATGTGGCCGCCTACCGGGCGCGCCGCAAGGAAGCGGCCGGCTGAGCGTCACAGCAGGAACAGATCATGGACCGCCGCCATCAGCAGCAGGGTGCCGATCACCGCCAGGAAGATCATCAAGGGCGGCTGGGAGAGCGCGAAGAGGCAACCGCGCGGCTCTTCGGTGGGTGCGGGGGTTTGACCCCGTGAGGTATCGAGCATCGCGGGGTGATCATGACGCAGGCGACGGTCCGCCGAACAACCAACACGCGTCCCGGCCAGGCGAGTTCGTCAGATTCGGGGCAAACGTCCACCCCCTGAGACGGGCGGGCCTCGGGGAGGCTCCCGGTCAGAGGCCGTGCTTCTTGAGGATGGCCTCGACATCGCTGAAATCGTCGCCGGAATCCGTGCCGCCGGGCTTCTTCGCCTTGGCCGCCTTCGGCTGCGCCACGGGGGCCGCGGAGGCGCCGAGCGAGGGCGCGGAGGCGGTCGGTGCGACCGCGTCGCGCTGCGCGGCCCTGGCCGCCGCCCGGCGTTCCTTACGGGTCCCGACGCCCGCGCGGCGCTCCACCATCCGTGTCGTCATGAACAGCAGCCAGGAGAATCCGAGGAGCCCGACACCGAGCCAGGCGGTCGGGCTGAACGCCTTGTCGGCGAGCCACTGGACCACTCCGGTCATCACGAGCGCCACGGGCACCAGCGAGTAGGCGGCGATCCTGGTCGCCGCCAGGAAACGCTTGCGGTACGCGGTGATCGCCGCGATCCCGAGGCCGGCAGCGGACACCGCGGAACAAATGGTCTCGGCAATCATCCGGTCCTCCAGGCGTGGCGCCGTCGTCGGTCGTGGGAACTCTCGTCGAGCGTGTCGGTGTACGCCGACATGTCGACCCTTCCATCCTGCACCTCCCGGCGGGGTGGAGGCCACGGTCCGGGGGGACCTCAGGGAGATATCCGGGGTTCGTCTCCTCCCCAGGTCCCGGTCGGGAGCGGCCCCGGCGACCTGGAAGACTGAACACATGAGTGACTTCCCCACCACCGGCCCCGTCGTGCTGGACGTCTGGTGCGAGCTCCAGTGCGTCGACTGCCACACCGCCCTGGCGGACCTGCGCGCGCTGCGGGCGCGCTACGGCGACCGGCTGGACGTACGGCTGCGGCACTTCCCCCTGGACAAGCACCGGCACTCCTTCGCCGCCGCCCAGGCGGCCGAGGAAGCGGTGGAGCAGGGCCGGGGCTGGCCGTACGCGGAGGCCGTCCTGGCCCGCCACGCGGAGCTGGACGCCCGGGGCGAGCCGCTGCTGATCGAGGTCGCCCGCCAACTGGGCCTGGACGAGGAAGAGTTCGACACCGCGCTGATCGACGGCCGGCACACCCTGATCGTCGACGCCGACCAGGCCGAGGGCAAGGCGATCGGTGTGACCGGCACCCCCACGTATGTCATCGGCGGCGAACGGCTCGACGGCGGCAAGAGCCAGGAGGGTCTGCGCGAACGCGTCGAGGAGATCGCCGACCGGCTGCTCGCCGAGGGCTGACACCCGCCCTCACCGAGCATGGCCGGTGAGGGCGTGACGTCCCTCGTTACACTCCGGGATCTTCGGTCCGGTCCCGCCGGCCGGTGACGGTGAACGCCACGGAATAGGTGAGGGTCTCCTCACTGTCCAGGTGGTCGAGGTAGATCTCGATGGCCTCGTCCGCCGCTGTCGGCGAGCCGAGGGCCCGGGCGATGGCTGGGCGGGCGATGTCGAGCTTCAGGTGCCACTGCTCGCGTTCGGTCGGGTTCACCGCTCCGGCGATCAGGTGGTACGGATCGACCCGCACGGTGAGGCCGGTGAGGCCCGCTTTCCGGGCCAGCCGGTACAGCCCGCGACCCGTGTGAGGGTCGAACCCGGTCACGCCCAGGGCAGCCACGACCGGATCGAGAACCGCGCGCAGCTCCGGGCCGACCGGGTCGTGCCAGACGAGCTGGCCGTCGAGATCGAAGAGCACGACCGTGCCACCCGGCCTGGTGACACGGGCCATCTCCGCGACGGCCCGGTCCCGTTCGGCGACGTACTGGAGCATCAGCCGGGAGTAGACGACGTCGAACGTGCCGTCTTCGAAGGGGAGTTCACGGGCGTCGCCGCAGCGGCGTACGAGTGCGGCGCCGTCCGGGTCCGCGGAACCGGCGGCCAGCCGGTCGGGGTTGCCGTCGAAGGCCACGACCCGCGCCCGGGGCCAGGCCCGGTGGACCGCTTGCGCGATATGGCCGGGTCCCGCGCCCACGTCGAGGACCTCGGGCGCGCCCTGGGGCATCACGGGGGCGAGGTACTCCCTCACCCAGGCGTCGGCGTCGACCTTGGCGGTCAGACGGTCGGCCTCGCGGCTGTCCTCCATCAGATACGGAACGCTCATACGGTCCTCCTCGGGTGCTCGACCCGGCCGCGCAGGCGCCGCGCGTAGAGGCCGTCGATGTGCCGGTAGAAATCGGGGTACGCATCGGCGAGCCACAGCGCCTGGCTGTACGGGCGGACAGGTTCCGCGCCGGCCGCGACGAGCCGGTCCAGCGGCAGGTGACTCGCGACGGGCAGGCATCCGGGTTCGAACCCGTCGTAGGCGGGGCACGCGGCAGCCAGCAGTACGTCCGTCACCCGCTGTGTCTCTTCCGCGTCGAGATCGGGTGCCACCAGCAGGTCGCAACGGTTCTCCAGGAACGAGAAGTTGAAGCCCAGCGGTCCCCGGTAGGCCAGCACGGCCGCCCGCATCCGGCCGGTGGCGTCGTAGCTGACCCAGATCCTGCGGTAGCGGCGCAGGCCCACCAGCCGGTAGAGCCGGTCGACGTCGGCCAGCCGCAGATCATCACGGTCCAGGCCCTCGGCCCGGACGTACACCTCGCCTCGGCAGCGGGCCGCGAGGTCGGCCAGCTCCGGACACGCGCCACCGTCCAGCTCGACCACGCGTCCCTGCTTCTCACCACCGCCGTGCGAGCCGCCGAGGACACGGGCGAGGGGCAGCGGAACCATCACGTAGTCCCCCGGCACCACCGCGGCCCCGCCCGGAGGGATGCTTCGCACCAGGCCGCCGAAGGCGAGGGCCGCGAATCGGTTGCTGGGACTGAACCAGTTCTGCTGGGACACATCCCGCTTCTCGGACATCCGAACCGCCACGGCCCCCAGCATCACCGCACGGCCACCCGCCGGCGTGGCATCGCTGACCAGATGCTGGGTCTGCCAGCCGGCGTGCGTGGAACGCCAGGACGTCATCGACGCCCAGCCGCCCCTCGGATCGTCGAACGACACCACGCAGTGCAGCAGTTCGCCCGCCTGGCGGGCGCGCTGCCAGTTGTCGAGGATCACCCGCCAGTAGGGGTCGAGCCTTGCCCGCTTGGCCGGATAGAGAAAACGCGTGCTCTCGTACCGGTCGAAGAGATCTTCGGGGGACCATGCGTTGATCCGGCAGCCAAAATCTGACCAGTCGCCCGCCAGGCCGGTCTGCCCGGGCGAATTCGCGAGTACGGGCGCGGGGACGCGCTCCGCAACCAGTGTGGGATCCATTCGTGCTACTCAGTCCGCTTCAGATAGTTCTTGATCATCCGCGTGGGTAACGGGCTCTCCGGACAGAGGTAACGGCTGCCTTACCGAAGAACCCGCGGGGAGGGCAGCGCGGTAGCAGTCGCCGTGTCGCTCCCACGGTTCGGGTGGGCGGCGCCGTGGAGATCCCAGTGCGGAAGCAGCCGCCGCAGGGGTGCGGGTGCCCACCAATTCGCCTTGCCCGCAAGGCACATCGAGGCGGGGACCAGAACGGCGCGTACCACGGTGGCGTCGACGAGCGCGGCGAGAGCGAGGGCGAAGCCAAGGATTTTGAGCAGGCCGACAGATGACGTCGTGAGCGCGCCCACGGATACCGCCAGTGCCAGTGCCGCGGTCGTCACGAGCCGCCCGGTCTGCTCGACGCCTCTCTCCACCGCCGCGCGGTTGCCGACACCCAGGAGGTGTTCCTCCTGGATCCGGGCGAGGAGGAACGTCTCGTAGTCCATCGACAGGGCGAACGCCACGCACAGCGCGAGCAGCAGCATGCACGCGTCCACCGGCCCGGTTCTCGAGGTCATCCCCACCAGGCCGGCGAGGAAGCCGTCCTGGAAGACCAGCACGACCACGCCCGCCGAGGCGCCCAGGCTGAGGGCTCCGACCACGATCGCCTTCACCGGGACCAGGAGGCTGCGGGTGAACAGCAGCAGCAGGAGGGCCATGCAGGCCACCGCCCATGCGACGGCGGGCCCGGCCGCGGACAGAAGCGCGTTCGTGGTGTCGGTGAAGCGCGCGGCCTCACCGCCCACCCAGGCGGTGCCGCCCGGAGCCGGGACGGCCCTGAGCGCACTCACCAGTGCTCCGGCGGCCGGTGTCGCGGGGTCCACACCCGCGTGCACCGCCAGCCACGTCCCGGCACGGCCGGGCGGGAACGCCATGGGTGCGGGCGCGATCCGGTGGCCGTTTTCGTAGCGGCCGGCCGCACTGTCCACCACCTGTGCCGCGGGCAGCCGTGACAGCGTGGCCGCGTACGCCCCCACCTCGGTGACGTGCTCCGCGGCGGCCGGGAGGGCCACCACCACCATGGTCCCGGGGGACTGTTGCGGAAGCTCGCCGCCGATCCGGTCGGCGCCCATGTGCGAGGACGCGTGCGAGGGCAACGTCCGCTCATCGATCGGCGCGACCTGCAGACGGGCCAGCGGCAGGCTCATCACCGACAGCAGTGCCAGGGCCGCCACCAGCCACAGGGCGGGACGACCGCACACCAGCGCGGCGAAGCGGCGCCAGCCCGCGCTGGCCTCCCATCCGGCACTGTCGCCCGCGCGACCATCCCGCGACCGGCCGACCGGCGGCCCGGAGCGGGACAGACGCTCACCGGCCAGCAGCAGGACGGCCGGCATCACCAGCACGACCACCACACCCGAGGAGACCGCGACCGCGATCCCGGCCCAGGCCATCGAGCGCAGGAACGGGACCGGGAAGGCGAACAGGCACCCCATCACCAAGGCCACCGTCACCACCGAGAACACCACCGTGCGGCCCGCCGTCCGTACCGCGACATCCACCGCCGCCGCCACATCCAGACCGCCGGCTCTCTCGCGCCGGAAACGGGTGAGAAGGAAGAGGCAGTAGTCGATCGCCAGTCCGAAGCCCAGAGCCGTCGTCAGGTTCGGTGCGAACATCGACAGTTCCACGACCGACGCGAGGGGCCGCAACAGCGCCAGGGTGATCACCGACGACACCGCGGCCACGAGCACGGGCAGCAGCGCCGCCAGAACCGAGCGGAACGCGAAGACCAGCAGCAGGAACACCAGCGGAGCCGTCAGCAACTCGGCCCGCAGCAGATCGCGCTGCGAACGCTCGACCGCCTCCGCTCCCACCCACGCCGGTCCCGTGGCCTCCACCCGTGGCCCGCCGTTGTCGCCGTTGTCGCCCACCAGCGGCGGCAGCAGCCGACGGGCCGTACGCACCCGCTGGTCCTCGCCGCCCGCCAGCACCGCGAGGACCAGAGCGCTGTCACCTCCGGCCGAGCGCAGCAAGGGATCCCGCCCGTCCCAGTAGGAGATGACGGACACCACCCCCGGGTCACGGGCCAGACCGGCCGCCAGCTCACGGCCCGCCGCCACGGCCGCCGGGCTGTCCACCGGGGCACCGCTGTGGACCAGCAGCGCCAGCTGAGGCTCACCTCCGCCGAAGCGGCTCGCCACGTAGGCGTCGGCGCGCACGGCCTGCGACCCGGACGCGTCGAACCCCCCGCTGACCAGGCGCCCCCACATCCCCCCGGCCGCGCCCGCGCACACCGTCGCGACCAGGGCGACCAGCAGCAGCACCGTCCAGGCACGCCGACGTCCACGCCCGAGGTCGTACGGCCGGCGAACCGGCTCGCCGGCCTCCTCGCATTCGGTCTCGGGGGTCGGACCACGGCCGGGAGCGGAGAGGAATTGGATCACTGACCGCCAACGACCGCGACCCGCCCAGGTTGCGGTACGTGCCGGTTGTCGCGAGACGCGGCGGCATCGTGCCGGCTCCGGAAGCGGTGCTCAGAGCAGCGGTTTGAAGACGTTGCGGTGCGTCGTCGCGTAACCGAGGGATTCGTAGAGGCCGATCGCCGGGGCGTTGCCCCCGAAGACGTGCAGGCCCAGCACGTCCGTACCCGCGTGGATGCCGATCCGCTCGGCGTGCAGCATCAGCGCTCGGCCGTAGCCCTTGCCGCGCAGGTGCTCGGACACCTTCACGTCGTACACGAAGGCACCGACGACGCCGGGCGCGATCTCCCTGGTGCCCACCCACACATGGCCGACCACGTCCCCGTCATGGGCCAGGACCTCGATCCAGGTGTCGGGGGTGGCCAGGCCGGCGGGGAGGTTTTCGAGGCGGCCGGACTCAGCCTTGGCGCGGGCCTGGTCCGGCGGCAGGCCCCGGTCGATCCAGCTCCGCCGGAAGCCGTCGAGCGCGTCCGCCTCCCAGACCTCGTACTCCGTCTCGTCCATCGGTCTGCCGACGAGTCCGGGCGGCAGGGCCGGGGGCTGAGGGGCGAGGTCCTTCAGCATGTTCCTGCTGCGCTCGGTGTAGCCCAGGGTCTCCAGCAGCGGCAGCACTCCCCCGGCCCCGGCGGGGACGGAGGCGATCACCTGCCCGCAGCCCCAGCCGCGCAGGACCTCCTCGGCGGCCAGCGCGGCGATCGTGCCACGGCCACGGCGCCGGTTCGCCTCGTCGATCCGCAGTTGGCGCAGGACACCTGCCGGGGTGCCGAAGGCGCCGTCCATGCCGAGTTCGATCACGCCCACGGGGCGGCTGTTGTCACACACGTCGTAGGTACGTGACTTCATACCGTCGTCGGTCTGCTGAAGCGGCCCGGTCGGCCGCAGAGTCGTGGTCATCAGGGGAGTTGTACCCATCTCGCGGCCACGCGTCATCAGGTTTACGGATCGAGGTCGGCCGCCGCGCGCTCCTCGAAGACGCGCATGGCCTTGGCGGTGACCGGACCAGGGGCGCCGGGCAGTTCACGGCCGTCGACGCGGTGGACCGCCTGCACGTCGCGCAGCGACGACGTCAGGAAGATCTCGTCGGCCCGGTCGAGCGCGTCGAACGGCAGCCGGGTCTCGTGGGCTCCGGCCCACTCCACCGTGAGCGCCCGGGTGATACCGGCCAGACACCCCGAGGAGACCGGCGGGGTGTGGAGCTGCCCGTCCAGTACGACGAAGACGTTGGAGCCGGTGCCCTCGCACAGATCTCCCACCGTGTTGGCGAACAGGGCCTCGGAGGCGTCCTGTTCACGGGCACGGGCGAGGGCGACGACGTTCTCGGCGTACGACGTGGTCTTGAGCCCGGTCAGCGCACCGCGTTCGTTGCGCGTCCAGGGGACGGTGATCGCGGCGGTGGTGTCGGGGCGGCGCTTCGTCTCGCCGACGGCCACGACGAGCGTCGGGCCGGCGTCGCCGCGGTCCGAGCCGAGCGGCGACAGACCGCCGGTGTACGTGATCCGCAGCCGGCCCATCTCCACCGGATTGGCGTCCAGGACGGCGGCGCACGCGGCGCGCACCTCGTCGTGGTCGGGGTCGGGCAGTCCGAGACCGCGCGCCGAGCGGGTCAGCCGGTCCAGATGCCGGGTGAGGGCGAAGGTCCGTCCCCGGACGGACTTCACCGTCTCGAAGATTCCGTCGCCCACGGTCAGCCCGTGGTCGAGTACGGACACCTGCGCGGCGTCGGCCGCCCGCAGTCCGCCGTTGACCCAGATCATCATCCAGCCGTCCTTCCCGTCGCCTCGTACACTCCCGACGCTACCGCCAGCAGCCGCGACGCCTTGAGTTCGGTCTCCTGCCACTCACGCTCGGGATCGGATCCCCAGGTGATGCCCGCGCCGGTGCCGAAGCGCAGGACGGGGCCACGCGGCGGGTCGCGTTCGATCCAGAACGTCCTTATCCCGACGGCCAGTTCGGCGGTGCCACGGTCGGCGTCCACCCACCCGACGGCGCCGCAGTACGGGCCACGGGGCGCGGTCTCCAGCTCCTCGATGATCTTCAGCGCGCTGGATTTCGGCGCGCCGGTGACCGATCCGGGCGGGAACGTCGCGGCCAGCAGCTCCGGCCAGCCCGCGTCCTCGGCGAGTTCGCCGCGCACTCTCGACACGAGATGGACGAGTCCGGGGTGGGGCTCGACGGCGCAGAGGGCGGGCACGGTCACGGATCCGGTGGCGCAGACGCGGCCGAGGTCGTTGCGGACGAGGTCCACGATCATCACGTTCTCGGCGTGGTCCTTCTCCAGCAGATCGTCGGCGGTCCGGCCGGTGCCCTTGATGGGGCCGGACTCCACGGTGCGGCCGGTACGCCGCAGATACAGCTCCGGCGACGCGGTGGCGATCTCCACGCCGTGGGCGGGCAGCCGGATCGTGCCGGCGTACGGGGCGGGGTTGCCGCGCGCCAGGAGGGCGGTCAGCGCGTCGACGTCGGCGGCGTCCGGGTCGGGCAGCGGCGCCGTCAGGACGCGGCAGAGGTTGGCCTGGTAGACCTCGCCGGCCGCGATGAGTTCCCGTACGCGCCGTACGCCCGAGACGTACGCGGCCCGGTCGAGCGACGTCGCCCAGTCGCCCGCCGCGGGGCCCCGCCACTGCCCGGGAACGGGGACGGGCACCGGTTCGCGGCGTACGTCGCCGAAGCGGGCGCAGGTGAGACGCCCTTCGAAGTCCATGGCTACGGCCCAGAAGCCGGCGGATTCGAGGGCTTCCGGGTCACGGGTGACATCGCGCAGATCGGTGGCGACGAGATCACCGAAGCGGGCCAGCGGAGGGAGGTCGTACACGATGCCGAGTCTAGGACGGCCGCCGGGACGCACCGCGAACGTGTCGCGACGGCGCCGTGGAGGTGCCGCAGCGTGAACGCACGGCAGCACGCTGCACAAACGCGTTTTTGTACTGGCCCCGTAATCCGCTAGAGTTCACCACGTCGCCGGACCACGCAGTAGGGACCGGGAAACGGCACGCGGACGTAGCTCAGTTGGTAGAGCGCAACCTTGCCAAGGTTGAGGTCGCCAGTTCGAACCTGGTCGTCCGCTCGAGTTGGGGGATCAATTCCCGTCCCCCGTACTCCTGGTGGAGTGGCCGAGAGGCGAGGCAACGGCCTGCAAAGCCGTCTACACGGGTTCAAATCCCGTCTCCACCTCCAAGGACGATTAGCTCAGCGGGAGAGCGCTTCCCTGACACGGAAGAGGTCACTGGTTCAATCCCAGTATCGTCCACTGGATCCACTTGGATTCCCGCGCGATTAGCTCAGCGGGAGAGCGCTTCCCTGACACGGAAGAGGTCACTGGTTCAATCCCAGTATCGCGCACGCAGTACACGCGGGGTCACCCTGCGCGATTAGCTCAGCGGGAGAGCGCTTCCCTGACACGGAAGAGGTCACTGGTTCAATCCCAGTATCGCGCACAGCCCGAAGCCCCCGGCCTGTTGGCCGGGGGCTTCGTCGTGCGCGGGGTTCGACCAGGAATCAGGAGGAGAAGAGCATCCGGCCGAAGCCCTTCTGACGGTGGCCACCATGGTGACCGCCGTGGTGACCACCGTGCGGCGCGCCCCACGCGGGAGCCGGCGCCGCCTGCGCGGGATAGCCGGGGGCCCCCTGAGCGGGGTAGCCGCCGGGGGCCGCGGGCGGGGGCGGGGCCTGCTGTCCCCACTGCGCCTCAAGGCGGGTGAGGGACTCCAGCTCGCCGTAGTCGAGGAAGATCCCCCGGCAGCCGCTGCACTGCTCTATCTGGACACCGTTGCGGTTGTACGTGTGCATCGCTGCATGACACTTGGGGCACTGCATGGGTCGGGTCAGCTCCTCGCCGTTCGGTCGGCATCGCCGGAATGCCTCCCGGCGACGGTCAGTTCACCTTACGACGAGGGTCCGGCCGCCAACTTCGCCGGGAGTGTGGCAATTCGGGCACAGGTCTCGATCATCGTCTCCTCCACCTCGTCCAGTTCACGGCCCTGCTCGGTCGACTTGGCGACGGCCAGGGCGGCGGTCTGGACGGTGAGGGCGCGGGCGGCGACGTCGAGCCGGGGCCAGGGGTCGCCGTCGGCCGGTACGGCGGGACCGCCCGCCGAGCGGTAGGCGCCGAGGAACCGCTGCCACTCGTCGGGGGCCAGCAGACCGGCGGCGTACCAGGCGGCGGGGCGGGCCAAGTCCCAGGCGGCGTCGCCGAGTCCGAGGTCGTCCACGTCGATCAGCAGCCACGGGCCGTCCGGTACGGGGTGCCGTACGAGCTGCCCGAGGTGGAGGTCCCCGTGGCACAGCAGCCCGCCGACGGGTGCGGGCGCCTCGTCCCTGGCCCAGGCGGGCAGGCCGGCCCAGGCGCGTTCCACGTCGGCGGTGGCCGGGTGGTGTCCGGCGGCCCGCATCCGGGCGAGGGCCCGGGCGGCCTTGAGTGGGCCGCGCATGGGCGGGAGCGGCGACGGCGCGAGGCCGGCGGGCGGTACGGCGTGCAGCCGGGCGAGCAGGGTCGCCGCCGCTTCCCAGGGCGCGTCGTCGGGGCGGTCGGGGTCGACGGGGGTGCCGTACGGCCAGGCGGTGACGGGCCGGCCCTCGATGTGCGGGGCGGCCGTGGCCGTCGCTGTGGCCGTGGTCGTGGTCGCCGGGAGTGGGGGCAGCAGGATCCCGGCGAGCAGCGGATGCGCGGCGACGGAGAGCCGGGCGCGGTGTCCCGCCGGGTCGGTGGCGGGCGCGTGGGCCTTGGCGACCGCGGCCCCGTGTCGTACGACCACGCCGTCGGACCGGTCGGCGAGCACGGTCTCGTCGCGTCCGCAGGCCCGGCAGGGAGATCCCGCGGCCGGGTCGGCGGCCTCCGGGTGGGCGGCGTGACGGGCGGCGACGGTGAGTGCGCGTACGACGGCCGCGGTCGTGGAGGCGGATGTGGTCACGGTGGTGTCCCCCGGTGCGGTGTGTTCCCGCCGGGAGCCTACGCGGGCTTCGTACGGCGCGTAGGTCTCGTACGGTCTCGGGGATGAGGGGCCGAAACGGGTCCGGACAGCGCGATGGCCGGTCAGCTCCCCAGCTGACCGGCCAAACGCTGCCGTCCGCCGCACCCCCGTCCCCACGGGGTTGTTGGCCGGATGTCTGTGGTTCGGGCCGCTCTCCCGAACCTGGGGCGCCGCTCAGCGCCCCAGCATCACGCCCACGGACGACGCTTGTGTGACCACTGCTTCCCAGCCGCCGAATACGACGACCAGCAGGGCCGCGAGAGGGAGAACCATGGCTGTCGCCACCAAGGGGTGGCGCGAACCGGAATTCCGCCCGCCGAACGCGTCGAATGCCCTGCGTCCCTGCGTGCGGATCATCGCTCGCGATGCCGTGTCGGCCATGGTCCTTCTCCTGTCGTGTCTGGCAGCGGCGAGTGTCTGACCTCGGGGGACGAGTGCTGCACCCGCCGCTTGACAACAACATTAGGTAAGCGCCGTGCCTGGGTCGTCATGCCCGCGTACCGATTGCCGGGCCTCCCGGAGGATGACCGGTACCCCCTGCGCGTACTCCCCTGGGTGGAGAGGGGGTCCTAAGCCTGCGGGTCTTCCCTGAGGGGACGCTCGGAGAGGTCCTCCCTGGGCACCGGTTGTTCGACCAGAGCGAGCACCCGGGTGGCCATGAAGCGCGCCGTACGCACCACGGAACCGTTGCGGGTGACTTCACTCACTTCCACCACTCCTCGACGCACCGCCGTCTCCACCCGGCGGCCTGCCCGACTTGCCACGACTTCGTACGTACGTGTCGTGTCACCCGCGTCCACCACTATCTCCACGCGGTCACCCTTCATTGATCCAATCCCCCTTCTGCGACGGACCATTGAGATCTCGCACGGGCCTGAGGACCTTGGATCCGCGGTCCCCTGACCACCCCTCAAGTTTCTCACCCGGCACTGACAATCGATCCGTCCCGGAGGGCGCGGCCTATGAGCGCCCCGGGGCGCGGGTACGTAAGCTGTGCCACGTCACACGGACGACCGGGCAGCGGGGATGGACATGGCGATGATGCGGCTCCGGCGCGAGGACCCGCGTGTCGTCGGTTCGTTCAGAATTCACCGGCGGCTGGGCCAGGGCGGCATGGGGGTCGTCTACCTGGGTTCCGACCGGCGTGGCCAGCGGGTCGCGCTGAAGGTGATCAGGCCCGATCTCGCCGAGGACCAGGAGTTCCGCTCCCGGTTCGCCCGCGAGGTCTCGGCGGCCCGGCGGATCCGCGGGGGCTGTACGGCCCGGCTGGTGGCCGCTGATCTCGACGCGGACCGGCCGTGGTTCGCCACCCAGTACGTTCCCGGGCCCTCGCTGCACGACAAGGTGGCCGAGGACGGGCCGCTGTCGGCCGCCGAGGTCGCCTCCGTAGGAGCCGCGCTCTCCGAGGGGCTGCTCGCGGTGCACGAGGCCGGGGTCGTCCATCGCGATCTGAAGCCGTCGAACATCCTGCTCTCCCCCAAGGGCCCGCGCATCATCGACTTCGGGATCGCCTGGGCGACCGGGGCGAGCACGCTCACACACGTCGGTACGGCGGTGGGGTCGCCCGGCTTCCTCGCGCCCGAGCAGGTGCGCGGCGCGGCGGTGACCCCGTCGACCGACGTCTTCGCGCTCGGCGCGACGCTGGCGTACGCCGCGACGGCCGACTCGCCCTTCGGGCACGGCAGTTCGGAAGTCATGCTCTACCGGGTGGTGCACGAGGAGGCACAGCTGTACGGGGTGCCGGACGCGCTGGCGCCGTTGGTGCGGGCCTGTCTGGCGAAGGACCCCGAGGAGCGGCCGAGCACGCTCCAGCTGTCGATGCGGCTCAAGGAGATCGCGGCGCGGGAGGCTCAGGGGCTGCCGGACGGACGGCCGCCGGCGCAGCGGGAGCGAAGCGGGCAGGACGTGCCGACGGGCCGGATTCCGGAGCGTACGGCGCGGATGCCGCAGCGGACCGAGCGCACGGAGCGGCCGGAGCGGATCGAACGGCAGGAGCGGCAGGAGCGGACGGACCGTTCCGAGCGGTCCACGCAGGGGCGTACGGCGGGCGGGCACGACTCCCGGGCGCACGGCTCGCGTGGTTCGGCGCCGCGCACGGGCGGCGGGCGTCCGCCGAGGCCCCGCGAAGGCTCGTCCCGCACCGGCTCACGTACCGGCGGCCGTCAGGGCACCAGGCCCGGGGCGCGTACGACGTCGGGTGGACGCGGCGGACGCAGGCCGGCCAATCCCCGGCTGCTGCGCCAGCGGCTGATCGTCTTCGTGGTGGTGACGCTGGTGGTCGCGCTGGGGATCGCGGCGGCGCAGCAGTTGTAGGCCGGATCAGCCTCGGGGCCGCGTCATGTAGAAGGCGACGGCCGAGGTGGCGGCGACGTTGAGGGAGTCCACCCCGGCGTCCATCGGGATGCTCACCCGCAGGTCGGCGGCGGCGAGCGCGCCGGCCGTGAGTCCGTCGCCCTCCGTACCGAAGAGGAGCGCGAGCCTGTCGTGACGCCGCTCGGCGAGTTCGTCGAGGGTGATCGACTTGTCGTCCAGACAGAGGGCGGCGGTGACGAATCCCGCCTCGCTCAGCAGGCCGGCGTCGCGCGGCCAGGATTCCAGCCGGGTCCAGGGGACCTGGAGGACGGCGCCCATCGAGACCTTCACGGCCCGCCGGTAGAGCGGGTCCGCGCAGCGCGGGGTGAGGAGCACCGCGTCGACGCCGAGCGCCGCCGCGTTACGGAAGGCGGCCCCGAGGTTGGCGTGGTCGACCATGTCCTCGAAGACGACGGCGCGGCGTGCCGTGCGCAAGAGGTCGGCGGGCGGCGGCAGGGGCTTGCGGTGCATGGAGGCGAGCGCGCCGCGGTGGACGTGGTAGCCGGTGACGCGTTCGGCCAGGTCCGGCGCCACTTGGTAGACGGGTGCGGTGGTCTCGTCGATGACGTCGCGCATGACGTCGGTCCACTTGGCCGTCAGGAGCATGGAGCGCATCTCGTAACCGGCCGCCACGGCGCGGCGGATGACCTTCTCGCCCTCGGCGATGAACAAGCCTTCGGCGGGTTCGCGGCGGCGGCGCAGTTCGACGTCGGTGAGGTCGGTGTAGTCGGCGAGGCGGGGGTCGGCGGAGCCGTCAGGGGCCGCCTCGACGGTGACGATCTCAGCCACGGCCGGTCCCGCCGCCGGTGCCCCGGTCGGGACCGACGGAGACCACGTCGCCGATGACGATGACGGCCGGGGGTCGTACGTCCTGCGCGCCGACCGCTTCGGCGGCCGTTTCGAGTGTCGCGTCGACGCGGCGCTGGGTCGCCGTGGTGCCTTCCTGGATCAGCGCCACGGGGGTGGACGGCGACTTGCCGTGGGCGATGAGGGCCAGGGCGATGGCGCCGATCTTGTCGACGGCCATCAGCAGGACGAGCGTGCCGCGCAGCCGGGCGAGCGCGGGCCAGTCGACCAGGGAGCGCGGGTCGTCGGGGGCGACATGGCCGCTGACCACGGTGAACTCGTGTGCCACGCCCCGGTGCGTGACGGGGATGCCCGCCGCGCCGGGGACGCTGATGGAGCTGGAGATGCCGGGGACGACGGTGCAGGGGATACCCGCGTCGGCGAGGGCCTGGGCCTCCTCCATGCCCCGGCCGAAGACGAAGGGGTCGCCGCCCTTGAGCCGTACGACGGCCTTGCCCGCCTGGGCGTGCTCGATCAGCGCGTTGTTGATCGCCTCCTGGGCCATGTAGCGGCCGTACGGGATCTTCGCCGCGTCGATCACCTCGACGTGCGGCGGGAGTTCGTCGAGGAGGTCGCGCGGGCCGAGGCGGTCGGCGATGACGACGTCGGCCTCGGCGAGGAGGCGCCGGCCGCGGACGGTGATCAGCTCAGGATCGCCGGGGCCGCCGCCGACGAGGGCGACGCCGGGGGTCCGGGTGCGGTGGCGGGGGGCGGCGAGGGTGCCGTCGCGCAGGCCCTCGACGATGGCGTCACGTACGCCGGCGGAGCGGCGCGGGTCGCGTCCGGTGAGGACGGCGACGGTGACGCCATCGCTGCGGCCGGTGGCCGGGGTCCAGGCGGTGGCGGCCTCGGCGTCGTCGCTCCGTACGCACCAGGTCCTGTTCCGCTCGGCCTCGGCGGAGGCACGGGTGTTCGCCTCGGCGTCGTTGGAGGCGACCAGGACGTACCAGGCGTCGCTCAGGTCGCCTTCGGTGTACGGGCGGCGTTCCCAGCGCAGTTCGCCGGCGTCGGCCATGGCTTCCACGGAGGGCGTCGCGGACGGCGACACGAGCAGGATGTCGGCGCCGGTCGCGATGAGTGCCGGCAGGCGGCGCTGGGCGACCTGCCCGCCCCCGATGACGACGACGCGGCGCCCGGCCAGACGGAGGCCGACGGGGTAGGCGGGATGCTCGGCCATGGCGCTGGGGGCTCCTCTGGGACGGTGCGGGGTGGTGAAGGGGCTGGTGGGAAGCGGTTCCAGCTTAGTGCGGGGCTCGGGTTGGCCGGTGGCGGAGCTTTCCCCTACCCGCCCCTTCCCACAACCGGGGCTGCGCCCCGGACCCCGTACGGCCTTCGGCCGTGCCCTCAAACGCCGGGCGGGCTGGGTTTCGGGGCTCCGCCCCGGACCCCGCTCCTCAAACGCCGGAGGGGCTGGATGACGTGTCGGCGGGGCTGGACAGAGACGCTTGCGGCTACTTCTCCGTCACTCCCGCCGAGTCGAACGTCGCCACCTCGTGCATCGCCCGTGCCGCGCTCTGGACCACCGGGAGCGCCAGCAGGGCGCCCGTGCCCTCGCCCAGGCGGAGGTCCAGGTCGACCAGGGGGCGCAGGCCCAGCTTGTTGAGCGCGGCCACATGGCCCGGTTCGGCGCTGCGGTGGCCCGCGATGCAGGCGGCCAGTGCCTCGGGGGCGATGGCGCGTGCGACAAGGGCCGCCGCTCCCGCGCTCACACCGTCGAGGATGACCGGTGTACGCAGCGACGCGCCGCCCAGCAGGAAGCCGACGAGCGCCGCCTGCTCCAGGCCGCCGAAGGCCGCGAGGACGCCGATGGGGTCGGCGGGGTCGGGGCGGTGGAGTTCGAGACCGCGCCGGACGACGTCGATCTTGCGCGCGTGCGTCTCGTCGTTGATGCCCGTGCCGCGCCCGGTGACCTCGGCCGGGTCCAGGTCCGTGTAGACCGAGATCAGCGCCGCGCAGGCCGTGGTGTTGGCGATGCCCATCTCGCCCGTGAGCAGGCCCTTGTTGCCCGCCGCCACCAGATCGCGGGCGGTCTCGATGCCCACGTCGATCGCGGCCAGCACCTCTTCGCGGGTCAGCGCGGGGCCGGTGGTGAAGTCGGCCGTGCCCGAGCGGACCTTGCGGGGCAACAGGCCCGGTGTGGCGGGCAGCTCGCTCGCGACGCCGACGTCGATGACACAGACCTCGGCGCCGACCTGGTTCGCGAAGGCGTTGCAGACCGCCCCGCCGCCGAGGAAGTTGGCGACCATCTGCGCCGTCACCTCCTGGGGCCAGTGGGTGACGCCCTGCGCGTGCACGCCGTGGTCGCCCGCGAAGACCGCGACGGCGGCGGGCTCCGGGATCGGCGGCGGGCACATCCGGGAAAGACCGCTGAGCTGCGCGGAGATGATCTCCAGCATGCCGAGTGCCCCGGCGGGCTTCGTCATCCGCTTCTGCCGCTCCCACGCCTCGCCGAGCGCCTTGGCGTCGAGCGGGCGGATGCCGGCGATGGTCTCCTTAAGGAGGTCGTGCGGCTCCTCACCGGGCAGGGCCCGGCGGCCGTACGTCTCCTCATGGACGACCCAGGACAGCGGGCGGCGCTTGGACCAACCCGCCTGCGTCAGTTCGGGCTCCTCCGGGAACTCGTCGACGTATCCGACGCAGAGATACGCCACGACGTCCAGGTGCTCGGGGAGGCCGAGCGCGCGCACCATCTCGCGCTCGTCGAAGAAGCTGACCCAGCCGACGCCGAGTCCTTCGGCGCGGGCGGCGAGCCACAGGTTCTCGACGGCGAGGGCGGAGGAGTACGGCGCCATCTGCGGCTGCGTGTGGCGGCCGAGGGTGTGCCTGCCGCCGCGCGTGGGGTCGGCGGTGACGACGATGTTCACCGGGGTGTCGAGGATGGCCTCGATCTTCAGTTCCTTGAACTGCTTGGCCCGGCCCTTGGGGAGCGACTTGGCGAAGGCGTCGCGCTGGCGCTGGGCCAGTTCGTGCATGGTCTGCCGGGTCTCGGCGGAACGGATGACGACGAAGTCCCAGGGCTGCGAGTGGCCGACGCTGGGGGCGGTGTGCGCGGCTTCGAGGACGCGCAGCAGCACCTCGTGCGGGATCGGGTCGGAGCGGAAGCCGTTGCGGATGTCGCGGCGTTCGCGCATCACGCGTAGAACGGCCTCGCGCTCGGCGTCGTCGTAGCCGGGGGCGGGGGGTGACGCGTCGTCGGCGACGGCCGGAGCCTCGGGCTCGGCGTCGGGCACGGGGGTCGGGGCCGCGACGGGGACCGCTGTGGCCACCGGCTCGGGTGCCGGGGCCGGTGCGGGTTCGGGGGCCGGTGCGGGCTCCGGGGTGGGCGCCTCCGCCGCGACCGGTACGGGCTCCGGCTCAGGCACGGGTGCCGCGGGTACGGCCTCCGGCTCGGCAGGGGCGGGCGGGGCGGGGGCCGCGCCAGGCAGCGCTATCGGCTCGCGCTTCTCCTCCGCCTCGACCGGCTCGACGACCGGGGACTCGGCCACGACGGCGACGGCGACGGGTTCGGGGGCTGGTTCGGGGACGGGCTCAGGCGCGGGCTCCGCCACAAGCTCCTCGGCCACCGGCTCGGGAGTCGGCTCGGCCACCGCGTCGAGCACCGGTTCGGGCTCGGGCTCCTGTTCGGGCTCCGGCGCGACTTCCTGGACCGGCACGGGCTCCGGTTCGGGCTCCACCACCGGCTCCGGGGCGAACTCCGGTCCGAAATCAGGGACGACCGTTTCTGCGGAAGGCTCGGGGACGGCTTCCTCCGCCACCACCTGCGGTTCGGCGACCACGACCGCTACCTCCGCCACCGGCGTCTCGGACTGCGGCGGCAGCGAGGCCCACGGGTCCGCGCCCTGCACGGGAATCGCGCCGAGCTGCGGCCCCGGCAGCGCCTCGGCCTCCTCGCGCGGGATGTCCAGATACTCGGGGCCGGTCGTGGGCGGCCCCTGTGTCCGTACGCGAACGGGGGTCGGCGGCGTACTCGTGGGACCACGGTCGGCGAGCGAACGCACCACGCCACCCGTGGAGTCGGGCATCGGCGGGCCCATGTGCAGCGGCCGACGCGCGGGGGGCGGCGTCGGTGTGGGCGTGGCGGTCGGGACCCGTACGGCCCCGAGGTCGACCGAGCCCGAGTCGCGGCCACCGGTTTCGTGCGCGTCCGGTTCGGTCACGGGCGCCGCCACGGGCGCGGGCGCTGCCACCGTCTGCGGCGCGGGCGCCTCGGCGACTTCCTGCGGCGCCTCTTGGACAGACTCCTGCGCCAACTCGGGGGCCGGTTGCGGTACGGCCTCCGAAACCTGGGGCTCCACCAGGGCCTCCGCCGGCGCGTACGTCTCCGGCGCCACCGCGAACTCGGCGTGCTGGGCTGCGGGCTGCGCGGACTGCGTCGGCTGCACCTGCATATGGGCCATGTCCGGCGCCGGATACTCCGGCGGCGTCTGGGGCTGGTACGACACCTGGCCGTGCCCGAGCGAGTCGGACTGCGGCACAGGAACCGGCCCCGGCTCGGGCACCGGCTGCGAGTACGTCGCGAGCTGCGACTGCGGCTGCTGCGGCGCGAATTCGGCCTGCCCCATCTGCTGCGGGATCTGCGCCGCGGCCACGGGCTCGGGCACAGGCACGACATGCGCCGCGGGCGCGAACGGCTCCGCCGGAGGCGCCGGCTGCGGATCGCCCCACGCGCCCTGCGAACTCGGCATCAGCAGAAGGTCGTCGTCCTCGGGAGCACTTTCGGAGGGGCCCAGGTAGGCGTAGGAGCCGGCAGCGGGGTCGCCCGGCTGCTCCACCATGCCTGCGTTCTCCGGCTGTCCCTCGTCCGGGACCTGGCCGGTGTCAGTCATGCGTACCCCTCGCCCATTGGTTGTGCTCCTACGGCCCTTCGACCGGGGCGCCCGATTCGGCGGCGCGTCCGGCGCCCGTCAGTGTCAACGAGCGTGGGCGCCGCGCGGCACGAATCGGGCCGCGACCCTCACGTATTCTCGCGGCCGACACACGGTGATCTGCGGCAGCCTTCTGTGGGCTGCGCCACGTTGCGCGTCCCCCGGTGCAGCCGTACCACATGAGGGTCCAAAACGACCCCCTTTTCCGGACATTGACGAACGAAGCGACGAACGAACGGCTGCGGTACAACGATCGGTCAGCCTACCCCGCGCCTCTGACAACGGGGTCAGGGGGCGCGGTCCGGCCGGTTGCCCGAGACCAGGAAAACCACGGAGCGTTCACGCTCCGACCACGCTCCGGTGTCCATTTCGACGGACTGGAGCAGGACGCATTCCACCACGTAACCACCCTCGCGGAGCGCGCCGCAGATGGCCTCGGCCTCGTCCCGCGTCGCCGCGTGGGTCACGATGCGCGCGGGCCTGCGGTCGGCGCAGGCGATGACGACGTCCACTCCCCCGCCGCCGATGCGTACGACGTCGGGCTCGGGCAGATTCTCCAGCACGTGGGGCGCACGGCCTTCCACGACTTCCAGTTGTACGCCGGCGCGACGGGCGGCAGCGGCCGTGCTGGCGCACGCCCCCGGTTCCGCGTCGACGGCGATCACGGCCGCGCCGAAGCGCCCCGCCTCGGCGGCGAGCGCCCCGCTGCCGGAGCCGATGTCCCAGACGAGGTCGCCGGTACGGGCGCCGAGCCGGGCGAGTTGGGCCGCGCGCAGCCAGGTCGACTCGCCCTCGTCGAGGTCGATGCCGTACTCCTCGGAGGGCAGCGCCCAACCCCGAACGGCGGGCGGGTACTCGGGGTCGTGGCCCGCGAGCCAGCCGCCGGTGCGGACGGGCGCGGTGCCGATGCCGCCGACGACGATCACGACGTTGGGGTCGCGCCAGACGTGGTCGGCGGCCTTGTCGGAGGTGAGGACGGTGACCTGTTCGCGGTCGGTGCCCAGTTCCTCGCAGATGACGAAGGTGCGGTGAACTCCCTGGAGGAGCAGGGCGAGTTCGGCGGGTCCGGCGCCCGGTGAGGTGAGGACGGCGACTTTGGTGTGCGCCCGGATCACGTTGACGGCGCGACGGAGTGTGCGCTGCTGGGCGACGACCACCTGCGCGTCGTCCCAGGGCATTCCGGCGCGGGCGAAGGCGGTGGCCACGGCGGAGACGGCGGGTACGACTTCGACCTCAAGGCCGTGCTCGGGGGCGCGCAGGGTGCGTACGACGCCGAAGAAGCCCGGGTCGCCGTCGGCGAGTACGACGGCGCTGCCGCGGTGTCCGGCAATCCTGCGGGCGGCGAGGTCGACGCTGCCGAGGCGGATCCGTTCTGCGTCCGGCGGTATTTCCGGCAGGGCGAGATGGTGGGCGGCGCCGGCCACCAGGGTGGCCGCGGCGAGGGCGGACGTGGCCGCAGGCGCGAGGGGCGAGCCGTCCCAGCCGATCACCGTGACGCGGTCGGCCATCGTCGTCAGTCTCCCCAGAGGTCGTCAGGTTGTTGTGGCGCGGGTCGATGTGTGGCTGGTTGTTTCGGCGCAGGCCGGAGCCGCGGCGGATCGGTCGTGCCGTGAGGGGGGTCCGCACCGGGGCGGTGCGTGTGAGGGTACCCGCCGGCCGGCCTGCCGTCTGCCGGGGGCCGGGGGTTCCGGGGTCCTCGCGGGCACGAGACCGCCGGGGTCCTGGTGTCGGGGTTCAGTTCCAGTCGGTGAACCCGTAGCCGCCCGCGTCCGCCATCTGCTCGGCGACGCCTTCGAGGTCCTCCGGCAGCAGGCTCCAGACGATGAGGTCCGTGCGGATGTCGATCCAGCCGCCGGTCTCCGTCTGCGTACGCGCTATCCACGCGTTGCGCAGGACACCCTCGCTGATGCAGCCGGCCTTCTGCGCGACCTGCTGGGCGGCCGTGTTGTCGGCGGCGGTGCGCAACTCGATGCGCTCGAAGCTCTGGTCGCGGAAGAGCCACTGCGCGACGGCGAGCACCGACTCGGTGGCGTAGCCCTCGCCGCGCGCCCAGGGGGCGGTGACGTAGGAGATCTCGGTCGTGCGGGCGCGCCAGTTGGTGTGCTGGAGACGCGCGAGGCCGACGAGGCGCTGGGTCAGGAACTCGGTGACGGCGAGGACCAGTCCGCGCCCCTCGGTGCGTTCCGCGGGAGCGATTGCGCCGACCCAGTCCTCGGCGTCCTGGGCGCTGTACGGGTGCGGTGCCGACGTCCACGCGATGACCGGTTCGTCGTTCATCATCTCGATGTGCGCCGGGATGTCCGCGGCCTCGAACGGGCGCAGCACCAGCCGCTCGGTGCTGATGGAGACGTCCGGAAAGGTGGTAGTCATGCTCAGCTCCATGCCTCAGTCCGTCGTAAATGCACAGCATGCAGCATCGGGGGAGCCCCGCACACGGCCGGGGTGTGCGGGGCTCGTACCGGATTGACGGCCGGGTTGCACGGACAAATTACGCGGGCGGGCCGAAGGCGGGCAGGACCGCGCCGTTCTTGTAGGTGTCCTTGATGTACTTCTCCACCTCGGGCGAGTTGAGGAGCTTCGCGAGCTTCAGCACGCGCGGGTCCTTCTCGTTGCCCTCCTTGACGGCGAGGAAGTTGGCGTACGGGTTGTCCTCGGTCTTCTCCAGGGCCAGGGAGTCCGTGGCGGGGTTGAGGTCGGCCTCGATGGCGTAGTTGCCGTTGATGACGGCGGCGTCCACGTCGTTCAGGGCGCGGGGCAGCGTGGCGGCCTCCAGCTCCTTGAACTTCAGGCCCTTGGCGTCCTTGATGTCGGCCAGGGTGCCGCTGCCCTCGACGCCGTCGGCGAGCGTGATCACGTCGTTGTCGGCGAGGAGCTTCAGGGCCCGGCCCTCGTTGACGGTGTCGTTCGGAATCGCCACGGTCTGACCGGACTTGAGGCCGCTCAGGTCCTTGACCGACTTGGAGTAGAGGGCGAGCGGCTCCAGGTGGACGTTGACGACGGGAACGATGTGGGTGTCGTTCTTCTTGTTGAAGTCGTCGAGGTACGGCTTGTTCTGGAAGTAGTTGGCGTCGACCTCGCCGCTCTCGGTGGCGGTGTTCGGCAGGACGTAGTCCGTGAACTCCTTGACGTCGAGCTTGAGTCCGGCGTCCGCCGCCAGTTTGTCCTTGATGAAGTTCAGGATGTCGGCGTGCGGCGTCGGGGACGCGGCGACGAGCAGGGGCTTGGACTCGTCGGCCTTGGCGCCGTCCGCGGACTTCTCGGCGGGGTCGGACGAGGTGCCGCAGGCGCTCAGGCCGATGGCGAGGGCGGCGGTGGCAGCGGCGGCCGCGATCTTGAGGTGAGTGCGCACGAAGAGTGCCTCTTTCCGGTGTTCGGTGGTCGGGCCCGGACAAGGAGTGCGGGCCGGTGGGACATCTGAGGGGTTACGCGGTACGGGTCCGGCGGGTCAGCAGCCGTACGGCGAGGTCGCCGATCAGCTGGATCACGGTGACGACGAGGATCAGCACGACGACCGTGGCGATCATGAAGCCGTTCTCGAACCGCTGGAATCCGTAGGTGACGGCCTTGGAGCCGAGGCCTTCGCCGCCGACCGCGCCGGCCATGGCCGAGTAGCCGATGAGCGCGATGACGGTGGTGGTCGTGCCGGAGACGATCGACGGCAGGGCCTGCGGGAGCAGCACCTTGCGGACGATGGTGGGGATGGAGCCGCCCATGGCCTGGACGGCTTCGACCAGGCCGTGGTCGACCTCCCGTATCGCCGTCTCGACGAGCCGGGCGAAGAAGGGGATCGCGCCGATGGCGAGCGGCACGATCATCGCGGTGGGGCCGATGAAGGTGCCGACGACGAAGGTGGTGAAGGGGATCAGCGCGATCAGCAGGATGATGAAGGGCAGCGAGCGGCCGATGTTCACGATCACGCCGACGACCTTGTTGACGGGGGCGTTCTGGAGCAGGCCGCCCTTGTCGGTGAGGACGAGGAGTACGCCGAGCGGCAGTCCGCCGGCGACGGTGACCAGCGCCGACCACAGCACCATGTAGAGGGTGTCGAGCGTCCCCTGGCTGAGCAGTGGCTGCATCTCGGACCAGGTCACTTCGCACCTTCCTTGGTGAGCGCGGCGGGCTGCTCGGTGGCGGCGACGTCTTCGGCGTCCCCGACCGGTTCCACGGCGTCTCCATCCGCTTCCACGGCGTCTCCGTCCGCTTCCACGTCGTCTTCGACCGCTTCCACGACCTCGACCTGGAGTCCCTGTTCGCGCAGGAAGCCGATGGGCACGACGTTCTCCTCGAAGGGGCCGGGCAGTTCGATGCGCATCCGGCCGATCTGGCGGCCCCCGACGGTGTCCATCGCCGCGCCGAGGATCGAGATGTCGATGTTGTAGGTGCGTGACAGCTGGGAGATGACCGGCTGGGTGGCCGCCTCGCCGTGGAATGTCACGTCGATGACCGTGCCGCCGGGTCCGGCCTGGGCACCGTCCACCGGGAACAGCTCGCGCGCGAGCAGGGAGCCGGGGGTGGCGAGCAGCCCGCCGACCGTGCCGGACTCGGTGATCCGGCCCCTCTCCATGAGCGCGGCCGAGTCGCAGATCGTCTTGACGACCTCCATCTCGTGCGTGATCAGCAGGATGGTGAGGCCGAGCTGCTGGTTGATGTCGCGCAGGAGCCGCAGGATCGAGCGGGTGGTCTCGGGGTCGAGCGCGCTGGTCGCCTCGTCGGAGAGCAGCACCTTCGGCTCGCCCGCCAGGGCGCGTGCGATGCCGACGCGCTGCTTCTGGCCGCCGGAGAGCTGGGCCGGGTAGCTCTTGGCCTTGTCGGCGAGACCGACGAGGTCGAGCAGTTCCAGTGCCCGGCGGGAGCGTTCCTGGCCGGAGTGGCCGAGGATCTCCAGCGGCAGTTCGATGTTGTCCTGGACGGTGCGCGAGGACAGCAGGTTGAAGTGCTGGAAGACCATGCCGATGGAACTGCGCGCGCGGCGCAGCTCCTTGCCGGCCCGTCGGCCGCGCCCGGCGAGCGCGGTCAGGTCGGTCCCGTCGACGGTCACGGTGCCGGCGGTGGGACGTTCGAGGAGGTTGACGCAGCGGATGAGGGAAGACTTCCCGGCGCCGCTGCGGCCGACGACTCCGAAGACCTCGCCCTCGCGTACGTGCAGGTCGACGCCGTCCAGCGCGGTGATCTCATGGCCGCGCGACCGGCCGGACCGGTAGACCTTCGTCAGGCCCGTAGTGGTGATCACAGGGGGTTTCCGTCACTGTCGGGTGCACGGCGCTGCGGCCGGGCGGGGCACGGGGATTCGGGCGGTCCGACAGGGCGCGGCGCGACACGGCGCGTCGGCTCACGGCGGCTCGCGGCCAGTCATGGCCGGTCACGCGTGAGGGACGTGCGGAGCTACGAGACGTAACCACGGATGTGGCGTCGCTTCTGTCGGGCCTCGCTTCGGGGCGCGAGACTCAGGCAGGGGCCCTCAGTGGGCGCACATTCGACACAGACAGCGAGCACCGGGCGTCGTGATCGCCTCGGTCGCAAGGATGCGGCTGCTCGTCGTGGTCATGTCGGTAAGTAAAGCAGACGTATATCCCCGGTTCGGCCGGTTGTCCGGATAGCGGATACGTCTTCCGGGCCCGCCGGGAGGTGCGGCGAAGAAGTCCGAAGACGGCGTCGATCTCCGGATTCACCTCTCTGACCTGCACGGACAGGGGCGTGAGGTCGTCGGCGGGGAAGTCGGCGGCCGGTCGGGCCCGGTCGTGGGTTGTGGCCAAGGCCACGGTCACGGTCATGGCGGCCCCCGGCGCCGAGGTCGGCGGCCCGGCTCCTCACAGGGGCGAGCGCACCGGGCTTATCGGGCCGTAATACTCTCGTCGTCATGCTTGTCGCCCTGACGGTCGCGGTCTCCGTGGCCGCTCTCGTCCTCGCCGCCTGGTGCGGTTTCGCCGCGTACCGGGACCAGCCCACCAAGGACTGGCACTTCATCGGCATGGCCGTGGTCACGGTGCTGGCGCTCGCCCAACTGGTCATCGGAATCGTTCAGTTGGCGCGTGGTGAGGATCCGGCCGAGAGTTCGGTGATCTTCGTTTCGTATCTGATCGGCGCGTTCGCCGCCGTGCCGTCGGCCGGATTCCTGTCCCTGGCCGAGCGGACCCGCTGGGGCTCGGCGACGGTCTCGGCGGGCGCCGTCGTCCTCGCCGTACTCGAAGTGCGTCTGTACGACATCTGGGGAGGCTGACCGTGGAGACCGGGACAGGGGCGGACGCGGGCGCGGGGGCCGACGCGGGCACGAGCACGGACGGCCGGCCGGCGGGGCGGACCAGGCTGGTCGAGGGGCCCGGACTGCTGCTCGTCTGGCTGTACGGGGTGATGTCGGTCGGCGCGGTGTCGCGGACCGCCTTCGAGATCGCCACCAAGTTCGACCGGGCACCGCTGGCGTACACGCTGTCGGGCATCGCCGCCGTCGTGTACGTGTTCATCACCTACACGCTCGTACGGGGCGGCGAGACGGCCCGGAAGGCGGCGCTGGTGTGCTGCGGCGGCGAACTCGTCGGTGTGCTCACCGTCGGGACCTGGACGATCGTGGACCCCTCCGCCTTTCCCGACGCGACGGTCTGGTCCGGGTTCGGCTGGGGCTATGTCTTCATTCCCGTGTTGCTGCCGATCACGGGGATGCTGTGGCTGCGCAGGTCCCGACGGGGTTGAGCGGTCGTTGAGCGGTCTGAGGGTCGAACGGTCGAGGGTCGGGGATTGAGCGTCGAGGGTTGGGGGTCGAGGGTTGGGGCGGTCGATGACCGTCAGGCGCTGGCGACGAACGCCTCGGTGGCCGCCTCCTTCTCCAGCGTCACGAGCGTGAGACCGCGACCGGCCGTCTCCCTCGCCACCGGCGCGTACCCCTTGCTCCGGTACAGCCGCAGATTGCCCTCGCTGCGATGGCCGGTGAAGAGCTGGAAGCGCTTGGCCGCCTCGGCTCCGGCGAAGCTCCCCTCTATCGCGTCGAGCAGCCGGCCGCCGAGACCGTGGTGCCGCATCCGCGGATGAACGATGAGCTTGCCGATCCTGGCCGTGCCCTCGGAGTCGATGACGCCCCGCACGGAGGCCACGACTTCGCCGCCGAGCCTGGCCACCAGAGCGTGGCCGCGGGCGATCTCGTCCTTGAGGTCGTCGAGGGTCTGGGTCAACGGTTCGATGGTGTAGTCACCGTAGAGCTCGGCCTCGCTCTGGTAACACAGGTACTGCAGCTTCAGGATGTGTTCCGCGTCCTGCGCACTCGCTGCTGAGATGGTCACGCTCATGCCCATGTGTGCATGCCTCCCGCTCACCTGCTGCCGCCGGTTGTCTACCGCTCCTTTCCCCGGAGTTCAGGAGCTGCAACCTCTGTGGTGAGCATTTTGCCCAGGCATCACAGGCATGGGGAACGCCATGGCTCCAAACCACCCTGTGAGATACCCAACTCTCCTGTGATTTCGCGGTGGGTGGGGCCGTCGGGCGACAACATCGCAGCCATGGGGCCGGGGTGGGGGTCAGGTGTACGTTCCGCGGTCCGATGCCCAACTCGGCGGCCACGGCAACCGGTTGTGCCCCGGCGGGGAACCACCCGGCCGGGGCACGGACTACACGTCGCTGCCGGAATCAGTCCTTGTTGAAGTCGGCGGCCGCCAGCAGACCGGTGTCCGGGTTGTCGGTGAAGATGCCGTCGATGCCCTGCTCGAAGTAGGTCTTGAAGGCTCCGAAGGCATCGCCGTACGCGTTGGGATCCGTACCGATCCGGAAGTCGGCCGGCAGGAAGCTGTTCTCGTTGCGCATCGTGTACGGGTGCAGGATCAGGCCCTTGGCGTGGGCGTCACGCACCAGCGTGGTCGGCTTGCCCAGCTTGCCGGCCGCGTCCCGCGGAATGATCAGGTCCACCCACGGGCCGATGCCCTGCGCGAAGGACGCGATCCACTTCAGCCCCTCGGGCTTGATCAGGTCGGCCACGAAACGCGGGTCGCCCGACTGCTTGAAGTCCCACGGCTGCGTGTCGGCGGCGTCGAAGAGCACGACGCGCGGGGTCGAGACCAGCTTGGCCATGCGCTGCATGCTGGTGGGCTCGAAGGACTGGAGGAAGAGCGGCGAGTCGCGGCGGTCCCTGCCGTACCGGCGAAGCAGCTTCGCGAGCCGCTCCTCCAGGCCGAGACCGAGACCCCGGAAGTAGGTGGGGTGCTTCGTCTCGACGTACAGCCACACGGGCTCGCCCCGGCGGCGGCCCTCCTCGTCGGCCCAGCGCAGCACCTCCTCGAAGGTGGGGATCTCCCAACGGCCGTTGTAGAGGGTGCTGTGCGGACGGGACTGCGGGATGCGCTCCTTGGCGCGCAGCTTCTTCAGCTCGGCGAGGGTGAAGTCCTCGGTGAACCAGCCGGTGAGGCTGACCCCGTCGACACTCTTGGTCGTCTTGCGCCCGGCGAACTCCGGGTGGTCGGCGACATCCGTGGTGCCGGTGATGTCGTTCTCGTGACGGCAGACGAGATGACCGTCCTTGGTGGGCACGAGGTCCTGCTCGATCACGTGCGCGCCGAGGTCGAGCGCGAGCTGGTACGAACCGAGGGTGTGCTCGGGCCGGTAGCCGCTGGCGCCGCGGTGTCCGACGATCGTCGGCACCGGCAGGCCCTTGTGCGGCGGGCGGTGGTTGCCGCCGCGCCCGTCGGACTGCGCCGCCTGCGCCGTACCGGCCGTGCCGACGGAGAGACCGAGTGCGGCCGAGCCGAGCACCGCCGCTCCCAGCACGGTCCGTCGTCCCGGGATGTTGCTCGCACCCTGTGTCATGAACGCTCCTTCATGTGATGTCCATGTGCTGTCCCGCACCTGTCAAGCGAGGGCTTGATCGTAGGCAGTCACCCCCTACACGGGGCAGATCTGGCGCGAACACATCGGAAACTCGTGTCAACACTGCGTATCCGATCGATGAACCCGATGTGCGCGGGGGGCCGACCCGCGAGTATCGTCCTCACCTGCAGAGAGTTAGTCGGCTCGATACGACCGCTCACCAACCGGAGGACCCCGTTGTCCCGCTTTGCGCTCGTCAAGGCAGTGCTCGGACCGATCTTGCGTCTGATGTTCCGGCCACGGGTGGAGGGCGCCGAGAACATCCCGGGGACCGGTCCGGTGATCCTCGCCGGCAATCACCTCACCTTCATCGACTCGATGATCCTGCCGCTCGTCTGCGGCAGCCGTCAGGTCTTCTTCATCGGCAAGGACGAGTACGTCACCGGCAAGGGGCTCAAGGGCCGGCTGATGGCCTGGTTCTTCACCGGCTGCGGCATGATCCCGGTCGACCGTGACGGCGGGCGCGGCGGTGTCGCGGCGCTGATGACCGGCCGCCGGGTGCTGGAGGACGGCCATATGTTCGGCATCTACCCGGAGGGCACGCGCTCCCCCGACGGCCGGCTGTACCGGGGCCGTACGGGTATCGCGCGGCTCACGCTGATGACCGGCGCGCCCGTGATCCCCTTCGCGATGATCGGCACGGACAAGATCCAGCCGAACGGGTCGGGCATGCCGCGGCCGAGCAAGGTGACGGTGCGCTTCGGCGCGCCGATGGAGTTCTCGCGGTACGACGGCATGGACCGCGACCGCTATGTGCTGCGGGCGGTGACCGACTCCGTGATGACGGAGGTCATGCGGCTCGGTGGGCAGGAGTACGTGGACATGTACGCCACCAAGGCGAAGGCTGCCTGAGCCGGGCCGACCCCGCCGACGCCCGCATCCCCTCGTGGGAGGAGCGCGGGCGCCGGTCCCGTCGGGCGGGTGTCCTCAGTCGCGGGACGGGCTGGGTGTTCTGTCCTCGATCGCCGCGGTGGCCGGTTCGACGCCGTCCTCCAGCTTCTGGCCGCGCAGCAGGAACCACGCCACCACCGATGTCGCGAGCAGCACCGCCGCCCCCGCGCCCGCCGCGATGCGCAGGCCGTGGACGAAAGCCTCCTGGGCCGCTGCGACCAGTTCCGCTCCCTGGTGGCCGGGGATGACGCGTACCGCCTCCACCGCGCCGCCCAGTGACTCGTGTGCGGCTGCCGCCGTCTCGGCGGGTACGCCCGCCGGGGTGGGGAAGCCCCGGTAGACGCCCGTGACGATCGAGCCGAGGAGCGCGATGCCGAGCGCGGCGCCCAGTTCGTACGCCGTCTCCGACACCGCCGACGCCGCGCCCGCCTGTTCCTTGGGGACGCTGGAGAGGATCACGTCGGCCGTCACGGTGAAGGAGAAGCCCGCGCCGACGCCGACGACCAGCAGCACGGCGCCGAGCATCGGATAGCCGGTGGTCTCGGTCAGTACGACGAGTGAGGCGGTCGCCAGGCCGACACCGGCGAGGCCGCCGGCCACCACCAGCCGTACGGAGAACCGCCGGGCCGCCCGGCCGGCGAGCAGGCCGGCCGTCACGGCGCCCACGGCGGCGGGCAGTTCGGCCACGCCCGCCTCCAACGGCCCACGCTCCTGGACGAGTTGCAGATACTGCGACAGGAAGAAGACGAGCCCGGACAGGCCGAGGATGGTCAGCAGGTCGGCGAGTACGGCTCCGGAGAAGCCTCGGTTCCTGAACAGCCGCATGTCGAGCAGCGGGTGGCGGATCCTGAGCTGTCTGCGGACGAAGCGGACGAGCGCGGCGACGCCGACCACCGCCGCGGCGGCGATGTCCCAGCGCAGCCCGTGCGCGGCGGCTTCCTTGATGGCGTACACGACACCGACGATCCCGACGAGGGACAGCAGCACGCTCTGCACGTCCCAGGGGCCGGGTGCGGGGTTCTTCGACTCGGGCAGGAGCTTCACGCCCACGACGACGAGGACCGCCATGACGGGCAGGTTGATCAGGAAGACCGAGCCCCACCAGAAGTGCTCCAGCAGGAATCCGCCGACGACCGGACCCACGGCCGCGCCCGCCGAGGCCGCGGCGCCCCAGATGCCGATGGCAAGGCTGCGCTCCTTGGGGTCGTGGAAGATGTTGCGGATCAGGGCCAGCGTGGAGGGCATCAGCGTCGCGCCGGCGACACCCAGCAGCGCCCGCGCGACGATCATCATCTCCGGGCTGGTCGCGTACGCGTTGAGTACGGAGACGGCACCGAAGGCGACGGCGCCCGTCAGCAGCAGTTTCTTGCGGCCGATCCGGTCGCCGAGGCTGCCCATGGAGACGAGCAGGCCGGCGATGACGAACGAGTAGATGTCGCCGATCCAGAGCAGTTGGGTGCCGGACGGCTTGAGGTCCTCGCTCAGGAAGGGTGTGGCGAGGCCGAGGACCGTGGCGTCGACCGCCACCAGCAGCACGGCCAGGACGAGTACGGACAGGGCGAGCCAGCGCCCCGGGCGGTGCCGGGGGTCCGTCTCCGTCGCCGTCAGGTCGGTGCTGATCATTGCTCCACGCTCCGTCGTGCTCCGCCGAGCAGCAACTCGGCGATCATGTACTGGAAGTCCTTCGCGGCGACCCGTCCGTCCTGGACGGCCCAGGCGCAGGTGCCGATGAGTCCGTAGAACGCCTCGGTGAGCCAGGCGGGGGGCAGGTCGATGCGGAACTCGCCCTGCTCCTGTCCGCGCCGGAAGAGTCCGGCGACCCGGGCGTCGAGCCGGTCCCAGCCCTCGTTCACCTCGCCCTCGAAGAGCTGGTTCTCGGTGACCAGGAAGGCCAGGAGCCCGGCGGCGGGCTCGACCTCGGCGACGAGTCTGCGCAGCGCGTCGCTCGCGGGTCCCTCGTCCGTCCGCGCCGCGTCGAGCGCCGCCTCGAACTCCCGGATGCCCAGCTCCTCCAGCGCCTTGACCAGGGCGTCGCGCCCCGCGAAGTGCCGGTGCAGGGTGGCCCGGCCGATGCCGGAGGCCCGCGCGACCTCGTCCATGGTGGCGGTCGCCTTGCGGGTGAGGAGGGCGGCGGCCGTACGCAGCACCTGGTCACGATCGACTGTCATGAGACAACCATAGCCCAAATGAGACGTTGATGTCTCATTCGACACGGATACCGCTCAGTACGGGCCACTGTCGAGCAACCCCGGGCCAAGGGATATCTTGATGTCGAGCAATGTTGCAGACGTGGAGCGGAGCACCCGGTGACAGACTCGACCATCATTTACACGCACACCGACGAGGCCCCGGCCTTGGCCACCTACTCATTCCTGCCTGTGGTCGAGGCCTATGCCTCGACGGCCGGGGTCACGGTGGAGCGCCGTGACATCTCGCTGGCGGGACGGATCATCGCCGGTTTCGCCGACCGTCTCGAAGCGGGACAGCGGATCGATGACGCGCTCGCGGAGCTCGGCGCCCTGGCCAAGACGCCCGAGGCGAACATCATCAAGCTGCCGAACATCTCGGCGTCGATCCCGCAGCTGAAGGCGGCGATCGCGGAGCTGCAGCAGCAGGGTTACGCGCTGCCCGACTACCCGGACGACCCGAAGTCGGACGAGGACAAGGACGTACGGGCGCGCTACGACAAGGTCAAGGGCAGCGCCGTGAACCCGGTGCTGCGCGAGGGCAACTCGGACCGCCGCGCCCCCGCCTCGGTGAAGAACTACGCCAAGGCGCACCCCCACCGGATGGGCGCCTGGACGGCCGATTCGAAGACGAACGTCGCGCACATGGATGCCGACGACTTCCGCTCCACCGAGAAGTCCGCCGTGATCGCCGAGGACGGCACCCTGCGGATCGAGCTGGTGGGCGACGACGGGAACACCACCGTCCTGCGTGAGTCGGTGCCCGTGCTGGCCGGCGAGGTCGTGGACGTGTCCGCGATGCGCGTGGCCGCGCTGCGTGAGTTCCTCACCGCGCAGATCGCCCGCGCCAAGGCCGAGGACGTCCTGTTCTCGGTGCACCTCAAGGCCACGATGATGAAGGTCTCCGACCCGATCATCTTCGGTCACACGGTGCGCGCCTTCTTCCCCAAGACGTTCGCGGAGCACGGCCAGGCGCTCGCCGCAGCCGGTCTGAGCCCGAACGACGGCCTCGGCGGCATCCTCAAGGGTCTTGAGTCGCTGCCCGAGGGATCGAAGATCGCGGAGTCGTTCACGGCCGAGCTGGCCGAGGGCCCGGCGCTGGCGATGGTCGACTCCGACAAGGGCATCACCAACCTGCACGTGCCGAGCGATGTCATCGTCGACGCCTCCATGCCGGCCATGATCCGCACCTCCGGCCACATGTGGGGCCCGGACGGCGGCGAGGCCGACACGCTCGCCGTCATCCCCGACAGCAGCTACGCGGGCATCTACCAGGTCGTCATCGACGACTGCCGCGCCCACGGCGCCTACGACCCGTCGACCATGGGCTCGGTGTCCAACGTCGGTCTGATGGCGCAGGCGGCCGAGGAGTACGGCAGCCACGACAAGACCTTCGAGATCCCCGCCACCGGCACGGTGCGCGTCGTGGACACGGCGGGCAACGCCGTACTGGAGCAGACGGTCAGCGCCGGCGATGTCTTCCGGATGTGCCAGACCAAGGACGTGCCGATCCAGGACTGGGTCAAGCTGGCCGTCGGCCGCGCCCGCGCCACCGGAAACCCGGCCGTGTTCTGGCTGGACGAGGGCCGCGCGCACGACGCCAACCTGATCGCCAAGGTGAACGCGTACCTGCCCGAGCACGACACCGACGGGCTGCAGATCGAGATCAAGACGCCCGTCGAGGCGATCGCGTTCTCGCTGGAGCGCATCCGGCGCGGCGAGGACACCATCTCGGTGACCGGCAACGTCCTGCGTGACTACCTGACCGACCTCTTCCCGATCCTGGAGCTCGGCACGAGCGCCAAGATGCTCTCGGTCGTACCGCTCATCAACGGCGGCGGGCTCTTCGAGACGGGCGCGGGCGGCTCGGCGCCGAAGCATGTGCAGCAGCTCGTCAAGGAGGACTACCTCCGCTGGGACAGCCTGGGCGAGTTCCTCGCGCTGGCCGTCAGCTTCGAGCACCTCGCGACCACGACGGGCAACGCGCGCGCCCAGGTGCTCGCCGACACGCTCGACCGCGCCACCGGCTCGTTCCTGAGCGAGAACAAGTCGCCCAGCCGCAAGGTCGGCGGCATCGACAACCGCGGCAGCCACTTCTACCTGGCGCTCTACTGGGCGCAGGAGCTGGCGAAGCAGACCGAGGACGCGCAGCTCGCCGGCGCGTTCGCGGCGCTCGCCGAGACGCTGGCCGAGCAGGAGCAGACCATCGTGGCCGAACTGCTCGCCGTGCAGGGGGCGCCGGTCGACATCGGCGGCTACTACCAGCCGGACCCGGCGAAGGCGGAGGCCGTGATGCGGCCGTCGAAGACGTTCAACCAGGCTATTTCCACGCTGGGTTGATCCACCGCACCACGCGAAAGCCTCTATCTGGACCCGCCCGAGCGGGCCCTGGTCT
>NZ_JBHUUW010000059.1:0-50574 GCF_042670825.1 Streptomyces sp. NPDC057137
TCGTGTGCCCGGTGCCGACACACCGGGCGCGCGACGCGCGTTGTCGTCCGCCCATAGGGCTTACGGCCTTACGGTCCGCTGAACTCGACCGTGTCCACGTCGAACGAGTTGTTCTGTGGTGACGTGAAGACGAGATAGAGCCGTTGCGTCCCCTCGTGGGCCTTCACCGGTACGGGATCGGTGGCCCGGTAGACGTCCCAGCCCCCGGTGTTGGGGATCGGGGTGGTGGCGAGCAGTTCACCGTCCGGGGCGTTGGCGCGCAGTTCGATCGCCCCGACTCCGTACGGCGAGGAGATCTGGTACGTGACCGAGTCGATGCCCTCCACGCTCATCGGCTCGAACGCCACCCAGTCGCCGTCGCTGACGTCGCCGATGCGTTTGCCGTTCGCGGCGCCCGCCTGGTCGACGATGCGCGTGCCCGACTGGCTGTCGTAGTACTCGGCCTGCTTGAGCTTCGGCTGCAGGACGGCCCGCCCGTAGCCGGTCAGCGCCGGTGCCCCGGAGCCGCCGCCGTCGGTGTACTTCGCGTTGAGTACGTAGGTGAGGTCGGCGCCCTCGGGATGGCCGCCCAGGTCACCGGTGTTCACGGTGCCCTCGCAGCCGGGCATGTCGTTCGTCGGGTGCTCGTGGTCGTCGTGCCCCAGTGCCGGGTTGATGGTGACCTTGGAGCAGTCGACGGTGCCGTCCTCCGGGTCGGTGACCGTGACCTTGTACGGGATCTGGTCGCCGAACTCGATGAGTTTGCCGTTGACGGGGAAGTCGATGGTCACCTTCGGCGTCGTGTTGCCCGCGGTGATGGGCACGTTGGCGAAGCCGGACTTGCCGCTGGGGTCCGTGACCTTCAACTGGGCGCTGAACTCGCCTCCTTCGGTGTAGGTGTGGGTGGCGTTCTCGTCGGCGGAGTCGTAGGTGCCGTCACCGTCGAAGTCCCACTCGTAGGTCAGCGGGTCTCCGTCCGGGTCGGCGCTGCCCTCGCTGGAGAAGTCCACCTTGAGCGGGAGCGGTCCGTCGGTGACGGAGGCCTTGGCCTTGGCGACGGGGCTGCGCTGCCCCTGGGCGTAGTCGACGCGGTAGAGGCCCGAGTCGTTGTTGCCGCCGCCGAACTCGCTGCCCCACTCCAGGACGTACAGCGAGCCGTCGGGTCCGAACGTCATGTCCATGGGGCTCTTGAAGGCCACCGAGTCCATGAAGTCGTTGACCTTGAGGAGCTTCTCGTCCTTGTCGAAGCGGACTTCCTTGATGTAGTTGCGTGACCACTCGTAGAGGAAGCTCGCGCCGTCGAAGTACTCGGGGAACTTCGTCTCGGAGGGGTTGTCCGCGTCGTACCGGTAGACGGGCCCGCCCATCGGTGCCGAGCCGCCTTCGCCCATCTCCGGGAACTGCCCGGACACGCCGTAGCCGTACCAGAGTTCGGGCTGCTGGATCGGCGGCAGGTCGGTCAGTCCGGTGTTGTTGGGCGAGGGGTTGGTCGGGTTGCCGCAGTCGAACTTCGCGCCGATCACCTCGGTGTCCGGGTTGTACGGCGCGTACGCCTGGTTGTTCCCGTGGCAGAACGGCCAGCCGAAGTTCGCCGGCTTCTTGATGACGTTGTACTCGACCAGGCCCTCGGGACCCCGGTCGGTGGTGGGCAGCCCCCGGTCGGGGCCGTAGTCGGCGAGGTGGACGTAGCCGGTCTTCTGGTCGACGGTGAAGCGGAACGGGTTGCGGAAGCCCATCGCGTAGATCTCGGGGCGGGTCTTGTCGGTGCCTTCCGCGAAGAGGTTGCCCTCCGGGATGGTGTAGCCGCCCTCGTCCGTGGGCTTGATGCGCAGGAGCTTGCCGCGCAGGTCGTTGGTGTTGCCCGCGGTGCGCGCGGCGTCGAGCATCTCCTTGCCCTCGCGCCAGTCGATGGGCGCGTAGCCCTGCCAGTCGGGGTCGAGGTTGGGCGGTACGTCGTCGCCGACGCCGAGGTACAGGGTGCCGTCGGGGCCGAACTCGACTGCGCCGCCGGTGTGTCCGGGCTCGGTGAAGGTACGGGAGCGGTAGGCCGGGACGTCGAGGAGCTTCTTCTCGCTGGCCAGGTCGAGGGTGTTGCCGTGGAGGGTGAAGCGGGAGAGCCGGTTGACGTCCTCGGCTTCACCGGCGGGCGCGTAGTAGAGGTAGACCCAGTGGTTGGTGGCGAAGTCCGGGTCGAGTTCCATACCGACGAGGCCGTCCTCGCCGCCGCTGTAGACGTCGAGCTTGCCGGCGGTGACGGTGGAGTGGGACGCGGGGTCGAAGACCTTCAGTTCGCCGTTGCGCTGCGCGTAGATCGCGCGGCCGTCGTCGGCGACGTCGAGTTCCATGGGGTCGGCGGTGTTGTCGTCGAGGGTGACCTTCTCGTAGGCGCCCCAGTCCGTGCCGCCGCAGTCGCCGGGCTTGTCGCCGGCCGCCCACTGGAGTCCGCCGACGACATGGTCGCGGAAGGCCTCTTCGTCGTAGGCGGGGGTGTCATGGCCCATGGCGGTGGCCCAGACCTTGCCACCGCCGGTGTTGCGGCACCAGGAGATGGGGTGGTCGGCGCCCATGGCGTCGGGGCCGGGGTTGTAGGTCGTCTCGTCGGCGGTGACCAGGACATGGACGTCGCCGCGCGGGTTCTCGTCGAAGTTGTACCACTCCTCGGGGCGTTCCCAGCGCTCGGGAAGTCCCTTGGTGGAGGGGTGGACCTGGTCGGCGACCTTGGCCGTGCCCTGGAGCACACCGGGCGAGTGGGTGGGCATGTGGGCGCCGCCGTTGATGGTCTCGTCCCACCAGGGGAACGCCTCCTCGACGCCCATGTCGAGGGTGTTGTGGATCGCGACGACGCCCTTGCCGCTCTCCAGATACGTCTTCATGGCCTGGCGTTGCGCCTCGGTGTCCCAGACCATGCCGGAGTTCTGGAGCATGACGATCGCGTCGTACTGGGCGAGGTTGTCGTCGCTGAAGACGGTGGGGTCGTCGCTCTGGACGACCTCGAAACCGTTCTCGGCGGCCTCCTCCTCGAACATGGTGATGCCGTCCGGGATGGACGCGTGGACGTAGCCGACGGCGCGGGTGAAGAGGAGGGCCTTGAAGGTGGCCTCCTTCTCGGCGGCTCCGGCGCCGGTGGGCAGGGCGGTCAGCGCGAGCAGCAGGGCGCCGACGCCGGCGACGAACGCTCTTCGGATCGCTCTCCCACGACGCTTTCCGTCATGTACATGCCATTTCATGTGCCGGTCCTCTCTGGGGGGATGGGATCGGTCGGGTGGTTCCGGGTCGGGTGGGTGGTCCCGGGGCCGGGTGGTTCCGGGATCGGGCGGTCCCGGGATCGGGTGGTCCCGGGTCTCTAGCGGATACCGGCGAGGGCCCGGCGCAGGAACGCCAGCCCGTCGGTGGCCAGCGCGTCCTGACTGGGTGCCAGCGGGCGCCAGACGGAGGCGGCGACCGCGATCGCGTCGTTGTGCGCGGTGAAGGACTCGATGCACAGGGGCCCCCGGTAGTCGCTGTCCGCGAGCGCGGTCAGGAAGCCGGGCCAGTCGAGGTGGTCGGCGCCGGGTGCGCCCCGGTCGTTGGCGCACACCTGGACATGGACGATACGGGCGCCCGCCTCGTGTACGGCGCCAGGCAGGCCGTGCTCCTCGATGTTCTGGTGGTAGACGTCGAGCGCGATGCCGATGCCCGCCGGGTCCAGGCCGTCCATGGCTTCGAGGCACTGGGCGACGGTGTTGAGCAGACTCGTCTCGTACCGGTTCAGCGGCTCGACTGCGATCGTCACCCCCGCCTCCCGCGCGTGGGTGACGACGGGAGCGATGTGCTCACGCCACTCGGCCCACGCCGCCGCCCGCTGGGTGTCCGACATGCGCCAGGAGCGCCCGACGGCCATGTAGACCGGACCGGCCACGACGGGTGCCCCGATCGCGCGTGCCGCGTCGACGCAGCGCCGCAGATAGTCCTGGGTAGTGCGCACCGTCGCCGGGTCGGTGGCCACGAGATCGCGGCCCGGCGGCATGACGGCGACGACGGCGGCCGGGGCGAGCCCGGTGGTGTCCAGCAGCTTGGACGCGGCGGCGGGCTCCCAGTCGTCGGCCTGTTCGAGCGGGAGTTCGACGCAGTCGAAGCCCCAGGCGGCCAGGCGTGGCAGCGTCTCGGCGAGGGCCGCGCCGTCGACCGGTGAGTGCCAGATCCACGGGTTGGCGCCGATCGCGAACGGCCGTGTCGGATTCGGTGTCGGTGTGCTCACTTGCCGCCCCAGTCCTTCGGGAAGCCGGGCATCGACTCGCAGCCGCACATCGCGTAGTGCAGCGGCGGCATACCGGGCTTGAGGTAGTCGCCGAGGTTCTGCTGCGTGATGGTGGGCTGCGGGAGCTTCCACTCCTTGGGCACGTCCTCGCCCTTGAGGATGTCCAGGGCCGCGATGACGGGCGTACGCCACTGGAACGTCGGGTACGCGGGGGCGATCGCCGTGAGGTCCTTGTCCTGCCACGCCTGGAGGAAGTCCTGCTGGTCCTCGCCCGTGATGGGAGGTACGTCCTTGCCCGCGTCCTCGAAGGCCTCGACGGCGGCGACGGCCGTGGCGCCCGAGTCCATCCACACACCGTCGATGTCGCCGTGCCGGGTGAGCGCGTCGGTGACGATCGACTTGGCCTTGGCCGGGTCGCCGTCCGTGAACTTCACGTCCACGACGTCGAGTTCACTCTTGTCGAAGGCGACCTTCGCCGCCGACCAGCGGGTCTCCAGGACGTCCACGCCGGGCGAGATGCGCAGCGCGAGGATCTTGCCCTTCGGCTTGACCTTCTCGACGAGGAAGTCGGCCGCCACCGCGCCGTACGCGTAGCCGCCGATCGGGTTGACGAAGGTGACGGCGCAGTCGGTCTCGACGCCCCGGTCGAAGACGATGACGGGCACCTTGCCGCAGGCCTGCTTCACGGCGGGGGTGAGGGTGGCCGTCGTGTTCGGCGAGACGATCAGCGCGTCGCAGCCGCGGGCGGACAGCTCCTGGATGTCGGAGATCTGCTTGTCGTCCTTGCCCTGGGCGTCCAGGACGGTGAACTTGGTGATCTCCTTGTGGAGTTTCACCTCGGCACGCATGTTCTTCAGCCCCACCTGGCGCCAGGGATTGAACACGCCGGCGTTGGAGAAGCAGAGTTCGATGTCGCTCGGGTCCGCCGTCTTGTACTGGGAGGTGTCGGTCATCTCCGGGTTGAGCATCTGCTCCCAGGGCTTGCCGTCCGGCCCCTCGGGCTTCTCGTCGGCGAGGGCCAACTGACGGTCGTACTCGGCCTGTTCGAAGAAGCTGGACTGCTTCCCGGTGCCCGCGTCCGCCGTGCTTCCGCTGCCCGAGGCGCCCGGCGACTCGGGTGGCGCGTCACTCGTGCAGGAGGTGATGAGTACGGCGCCGAGGAGCGCGGCGCCCGCGGCGAGGGCGCGTCGGCGAAGGGGCCGGATGACGGTCATGAGGGTGTTCCTCCCGTGGGGTGCGTACCGGTGGGGGGCGTGGGGCCAGGTGGCGTAGGGCCGGGCGAGGCAGGACCGGGTGGACCGCCGCCCGACGGCGTACGGCGGTTGCGCAGCCGCGACCAGTCGGCCGCTCCGAGGCCGACGGCGGCGATGACGATGACACCTTGGACGGTGGACTCCAGGGCTCCCGAGACGCCCTGGAGGTTGAGCAGCGTGAACAGTGCCTGGAGCGAGAAGGCACCGGCCATGGCGGCGACCACCGAGCCCCGCCCGCCGCCGAGGACCACACCGCCGAGGACGACGGCGGTGATGGCCTCGAACTCGTAGCCCCTGCCCGCCTGCGCGGAGACTCCGGAGAAGCCGCCGACGAGGACGGCGGCGAGCGCGGCTGCCGCGCCGGAGAGGATGAAGGCAATGGTCCGCACCCGGATCACCCGTACGCCGGACAGCGCGGCGGCGCGGTCGCTGTCACCGGTGGCCATGAGCGTCCGTCCGAAGTCGGAGCGCATCACCAGAACGGCGACGGTCCCGGCCACCAGACAGGCGACGACCGCCCAGGGCAGCCAGCCGAAGGCGGTGCCCCGGCCCAACTGGCGGAAGGCGGTGGGCAGTACGCCCTGCGGTGAGCCGCCGGTCCAGAAGAAGACGGCGCCTTCGAGGATGAGCATCATGCCGAGGGTGGTGATGAACGACGGCACCCGCAGGACGGTGGTGATCAGCCCGCTGACCAGTCCGGCCAGGCCGCCGGCGACGAGCAGGACGGCGGTGACCACCAGCCAGTGGGCGTCGGGGAAGGAGCCGTACAACTCGGCCGCGACGACCACGCCCGCGGTGACGATCGCGCCGACGGAGAGGTCGAACTCGCCGCAGACGATGACCAGATACTGCCCGGCGGCCAGGATCACCAGCGGCGCCGCGCGCTTGACGAAGGAGAGGAAGCTGTCGGGTTCGTAGAAGCCGGGGTCGGTGATCAGGAGGGCGAGGAGCAGCACGGCGAGGAGCACGTAGACGGGGATACCGGTGCCGAGCGCGCGGACGATCCGCTTGGCGGGGGCGGCCGTCGGGGCTCCGCCGGCCTTGGTCAGGGGTTCGGTCGGGGCGCTCATGTGGTCCGCCCTTCCGTCAGGGCCTTCGGTGCCTTCGGGGTCCGTCGGGGCCGGGCGTAGATGGCGACGGCGGCGATGATGACGACGCCGCGTACGACATTCTTGAAGAACGGGTCGACCGAGAGCTGGTTGAACACGCTGTCGAGGACGGCCAGGACGAATACGCCGCCGAGGGTGCCGGCCACTCCCCCGCGGCCGCCCGCGAGCGCCGTGCCGCCGAGGACCACGGCGGCGATCGACTCCAGGTCGTAGCGTGCCTCGGTGCCCGCCCACGGTGCGCCCGCGCCCAGTCGCGCCGCGAGGAAGAGCGCGGCGGCGCCGACGCACAGCGAGCACAGGACGTGTGCGATCACGACGGTGCGCCCGGTCCGTACGCCGGAGAGCCGGGCGGCGTGTTCGTCCCCGCCGGTGGCGTACATGTGGTGGCCGAGGCGGGTGCGGCGGGTGATGAGCCACATGAGGGCGGCCACGGCGATGAGCAGGAACACCGAGACGGGGACGGGGCCGATCCGGTCGTAGCCGAGGCGCTGGAAGGAGACGGGCACCTCACCGGCGGGTCCGGTGTAGTTGTCCTCGATCCAGCCGCGCAGGATGAACGCCATCCCGAGGGTCGCGATGAACGCGTTGACCTTGAGCCCGGTGACGATCAGCCCGTTGACGAGTCCGACGGCGACGGACAGCGCGAGCACGGCGAGCACGGCGGTGACGACGCCGCCGCTCGCCATGGTCTCGGCGGCGACGAGCGTGCCGAGGCTGATGAGGTAGGCGACGGAGAGGTCGAGGGAGCCGGTGAGGATCACGGCTGACTGGCCGACGGCGACCAGTCCGAGCGCGACGCAGTTCTGGAGGATCGCGACCGCGTTGGAGGTGGTGAGGAAGTTGCCGCCCTGGGCGGCGACGACGATCCAGCCGAGGACGGTCACGGCGAGCGCGGCGAGCCAGACGCCGACGACGGGGTCGACGGACGGGCGGACGGAGCGGCGCGCCTTGCCCCTGGACAACGATGTCGATCTCGGTGGGGGGCCGGACGGGGCGGGAGCGGACTCGACGGTGGTCACGCGGCGCCCTCCGGTCGGGTGTTCGCGGCGGTCGCGGCCCCGGCTTCCGTACCCTCGTCCGACCCGGTCGTGGCGAGGCGCATGATGCTCTCCTCCGTTGCCCCGGCGGGCAGTTCACCCGCGAGGCGCCCGTCGGACATCACGAGGATCCGGTCGCTCATCCCGATCAGCTCCGGCAGTTCGGAGGAGATGATCAGCACGGCGAGTCCCTCACGCGCGAGTTCGCGTACGAGGGTGTGGATGGCCGCCTTGGCCCCGACGTCGACGCCCCGCGTGGGCTCGTCGAAGAGCAGCACCCGGGGGTTCGCCGCCAGCCATTTGGCGATGACGACCTTCTGCTGGTTGCCGCCGGACAGGAACTGGGCCTGCTGGTCCTCGCCGCGCGACTGGAGCCGGACCCGTTCGAGGAGCGCGGTGACCTCGCGTCCCGCCGGGGGTCTGCCCCGTACCGCGACGGCGCGGGTGACCAGCAGCGCGTTGTCCCGTACCGACTGGCGCAGGGCCAGCCCCTCGGTCTTGCGGTCCTCGGTGACCAGGGCGATGCCCGCGCGGATGGCCTCGCGCGGCTTCGACGGCCGCAGCGGCTTCCCGCCGACCGTCATCGTGCCGGTGGTGAAGGGCGCGGCGCCGAACAGGGCGCGGGCCAGTGACGTACGCCCCGCCCCCTGGAGGCCCGCGATGCCGACGACCTCGCCGGCGCGCAGTGTCAGGTCGATGTCCCTGACGCGGGAGTTGCCGCCGCCGGTGACGGTGAGCGTCACGTCGCCGATCTCGTCGGGGCGGGCGCGCGGCGGGTAGTACGCGGTCAGTTCGCGGCCGACCATCGCGCGGACGATGTCGTCCGGGGTGGTGTCGGCGGTGCGCACGGTGGTGACATGGCGGCCGTCCTTGAGGACGGTGACGCGGCGCGAGAGGTCGAAGACCTCCTTGAGCCGGTGCGAGATGTACAGGATGCCGAGGCCGCGGGCGGTCAATCGGCGTACGAGGGCCGACAGCAGCGCGACCTCGTGGTCCGCGAGCGGTGCGGTTGGCTCGTCCATGACAAGCACACGTACGTCGGTGGCGAGCGCCTTCACGATCTCGACGGTCTGCTGCCGGGCGACGGACAGATCCCGCACGAGCGTGCGCGGGGTGATGCCCGTCTCGTCGATCTCGGCGAGGAGTTCGGCCGTACGCCGTTCCATGGCCGCGCGGTCGACCAGTCCGTATCGGGTCGGCTCCCGGCCGAGGAACACGTTCTCGGCGACGGTGCGATGGGCCAGGAGCGCGAACTCCTGGTGGATGATGCCGATCCCGGCGGCCTGCGCCTGACCCGGGTGGCTGAAGGTGTGCGCCGTTCCGTCGAGCGTGATCGTGCCGGTGTCGGGGGCGTGTTCGCCGGCCAGGACCTTCATCAGGGTGGATTTCCCCGCGCCGTTCTCGCCCACCAGCGCGTGGACTTCACCGGGTTGAAGATCGAGTCCCACGTCATGGAGCACACGCACCCCGAGAAAGCTCTTGGACACGCCCTGCATCGTCAGCATCCCCTGGCTCCTCGATGGCTCCTCGGTCGCGGTCTGCTGTGCAATGTCGTGACTGACCTTTGACCTGTCAAGGGTCCAAGCGCCGTTCGTTTCGGCGGAGTTGACGGAGACTTATGCCGATCGGCGAAACAATGGTGTCTTGTGAGCAGCGAAAGTCGTCCCTAAGGTATTGCCATGTCTGCGCTGCCGGATCACAGCAGTTACGCCGTCTCCCGCACACCGGGCGAGGTGCTCACGCTGATCAGTTCCGGAGCCGCGGCGACGCGCGCGGATCTCTCCCGGATGACGGGGCTCGCGCGCTCCACGGTCTCCCAGCGCGTGGACGCGCTCATCGCGCACGGCTTCGTCGACGAGTCCGGGCCGGAGGCCGGCGGGTCGACGGGCGGCAGGCCGCCGCGCAGGCTCCGGCTCCGTACCCGCGAGCACGCGGTGGCGGGCGTGGACCTCGGCGCCTCGCACTGCCGGGTGGCGCTGATGGACATCGGCGGTACCACCCTGGCCACGCAGGAGGATCCGCTGTCGATCGGGGACGGGCCCGATTCCGTACTGCGCCATGTGGAACGCACGCTGCACGGCCTGCTGGAGAAGTCGGGGCTCGAACCGCGCACGCTGCGGTCCATCGGGGTGGGGGTCCCCGGGCCGGTCGAGTTCTCCACGGGGCGTCCCGTCGATCCTCCGATCATGCCCGGCTGGCACCAGTATCCGATTCCCGAATTCTTCGCCTCGCGCTTCGGCGTGCGGGCGCTCGTCGACAACGACGTGAATGTGATGGCCCTGGCCGAACAGCGACGGGCGTTCCCCGACACCCGTTTCCTGCTCTACATCAAGGTGGGTACGGGCATCGGCTGCGGCATCGTCGCCGACGGCAGGCTGCACCGGGGCGCGCAGGGCAGCGCGGGCGACATCGGGCACATCAAGGTCAGCGACCAGGAGGACGCCTGCCGGTGCGGGAACTTCGGCTGCCTGGAGGCGGTGGCGGGCGGTGCCGCGATCGCCGCGAAGCTGGCGGGCCTCGGGCTCGACGCCGCGTCGGGCAGTGATGTCGTACGGCTGGTGAAGTCCGGCAACAGGGACGCCCTGCGCATGGTGCGCGAGGCGGGCCGCGCGGTCGGCGAGGTGCTGGCGGGGCTGGTGAACTTCTTCAACCCCGACACGGTGGTGCTCGGCGGCGCGCTGGCGGCCGTGCACGACCAGTTGCTCGCGGGCGTACGGGAGGCGGTGTACCGGCGGTCGCATCCGCTGGCCACGCATGTGCTGCGGATCGAGCCGAGCCGTACGGGTGAGAACGCGGCGGCGTTCGGGGCGGGGATCCTCGCGATCGAGCACGCACTGTCGCCGGCGCAGGTGGACCGGCAGCTGGCGCGTGACGTCACCACCTGACCGGGCCGTGTTTCAGAAGTCCCGCCGGTACGAGTCCCACGCCTGACGATCCGTCATGTTCAAGAAACGTCAAGGGTCGGACCAACATCGTTCCAGGTCGGTCGAGTCCGCTCATTGGTTCACACCACTGACGCGCCGCAGGCCCGTGGCCTGTCACCGGGACAAGTCCGCAACACGCGCGCTGACGTGCGAAATCCTTGCCGCCACGCCTGATTGACGGATCGCCTTCAAGCCGATACCCCTGTACCCCTGCCCTGTACTCCGCACGCCGCACCCCGTACGACCTGTCGCGTGCCGGGTACGGCCCCGCGGGCGCTTCGCGCACCACGTCACTGGAGGCTGCATTGCAAGGTTCCGCCCCCACACCCGTCAGAACGGTCCGCAGACGTGCGACGCGCACGGCGGGCGCCGTCGCCTCGGCCGCCCTGCTGCTGCCTCTGGTGTCGGCCTCTCCTTCCGCCACCGCCGAACAGCCCACCGCCGGCTCCCTCCAGAGCGACTTCGCCGCGGCGGCGGACCGGTACGACGTACCGGCGAGCGTCCTGCTCGGCGTCTCCTACCTCCAGTCGAGGTGGGACACCCACAGCGGCGCCCCCAGCGTGACCGGCGGCTACGGCCCCATGCATCTCACCGACGCCAGGACCGCGATCGCCGAGGCACCCCACCACTCGCACGGCACGGAGGACGCCCGCGGCGACACGTCCCGCCCGGTGAAAACGGGCGCGCCGGACGCCGCCCGCGAGGCCGTCGTACCCGAGAACTCCCAACTGCCCGCACGGCTGCGCACCGTCGACCGGGCCGCGAAGCTCACCGGGCAGTCCGCCGAGCGGCTCAGGCAGGACCCGGCCGCCAACATCCGCGGCGGCGCGGCCCTGCTGGCCGACGCCCAGCGCGCGCTCGGCAAACCGCTGAGCGCCGACCCGGCCGACTGGTACGCGGCCGTCGCCCGCTTCTCCGGCGCCGACGACTCCGCCACCGCCGCGACGTACGCGAACGACGTCTACGCGGTGATCCGGGACGGCCAGCGGCGTACGACCGACAGCGGGCAGCGGGTGGCGCTGCCGGCCACGCCGGGTGTCGCCCCCGACACCTCGCAGGTGTCGAAGCTCGGACTGCGCAAGGCCGACGCGGGCAGGACCGAGTGCCCGCGCACCGTGGCGTGCGAGTGGATCCCGGCGCCGTACGAGGAGTTCGGCGAGGGCGACTACGGCAACCACGACAAGGCCGACCGCCCCAAGGCGGGCTCCCCCTCCATCGACTCGATCGTCATCCATGACACCGAGGCGACCTGGGACACCACACTCCAGCTGGTCCAGGACCCGACGTACGTCTCCTGGCACTACTCTCTACGCTCGTCCGACGGGCACATCGCGCAGCACGTCCCGCTGAAGGACGTCGGCTGGCACGCGGGCAACTGGTACGTCAACTCCACGTCGGTGGGCTTGGAGCACGAGGGCTTCCTCGTCTCCCCCGACGCCTGGTACACCGAGGCGATGTACCGGACGTCGTCGCGGCTGGTCCGTTATCTCGCCGACCGGTACGACATCCCGCTGGACCGGCAGCACATCATCGGCCACGACAACGTGCCCGGCACGACCGCGTCGACCATCGCCGGGATGCACACCGACCCGGGTCCCTACTGGGACTGGGCGCACTACTTCGAGCTGCTGGGCAAGCCGTTCAAGGCGGACGGCGGGCGTGACGCGGGCGCGGTGACGATCCGTCCCGACTACGCGTCGAACCAGCCGGTCTACACGGGCTGTGTGACGGCCGGTCAGGCGTGCGCCCCGCACGGCTCGGGGGCGGTCCGGCTGCACACCGCGCCGGACGCCGCGTCGCCGCTGGTCAAGGACATCGGTCTGCGGCCGGGCGGCGGTGACTCCACGACCGGCGTCAACGACCTGGGCGCACGCGCGTCGACGGGCCAGCAGTTCGCCGTCGCCGGGCGCGAGGGCGACTGGACGGCGATCTGGTACCTCGGTCAGAAGGCGTGGTTCCACAATCCGCGTACGGCGCCCACGGCCGTGAGCGCGCAGGAGCGGGTGCTCACGCCGAAGGCCGGTCTCGCGGAGGTGCCGGTGTACGGCAGGGCCTACCCGGAGGCGTCGGCGTACCCGGCCGACATCCCCGTGCAGGCGATCTCGCCGTTCCCGTACAAACTGCTCGCCGGTCAGAAGTACGTGGTCGGTGACCGGGTGCCCGGCGCGTACTACTTCGCGCCCACCTTCGACACCACGGGTCACCGCGTGGTGAGCGGCGAGGAGCAGTACTACGAGATCCAGTTCGGACACCGGGTCGCCTATGTGAAGGCGTCCGATGTCCGGGTCCTGCCCTCGGGCCGCTGAGACGCGGCCCTCGTAGGGCGACGGGCGCCACCGGTCTGTGGGGGGCCGGTGGCGCCTTGCTCTTTCCGCACGCACGCGCAGTGGCTCAGTAGCGCAGCACCGCCGCGATGCGTTCGTGCCCGGCGAGTACGTCGTCGTCCAGGAACACGACCTGCGCGCCGCCGTCCAGGGCCGACTCGACCAGTTCGTCGACGATGTCGTCCTGCACCTCACGGCCGAGGGCCGCACCGTCCGCGCCGTCGACCGGGATCAGATGTCCCTCGCTGACCCTGGCGGACCGCTGGAAGTGCTCCTCCACCGCCACCAGGCCGGCCCGCCTCTCGCGTACCGCCTCCCAGACCTCGTCCAGACCGGCGGCGAAGGTACGGCTGCTCCTGGCGTCGTCCAGCTGGACCATGACCTGCCGTTCCTCGTCGCGCGCGTACGCCTCGACCAGGGGCCGTACCGCCTTCGCCAGCACATGGGCCGGGCCGTCGGTCAGGCCGCCCTTGGCCAGCCGGCCGGTGGCGGACGGGGCGGTGCTGCCCGCCTCCTCCAGCAGGGCGAGCGCGGGGGCGACGCCGACCACATAGAACGGGCGGGGGCTCCCGGCCAGCACGGCGGTGAAGGCGTCGTCCACCGACCGCATGAACTTACGGGTGTCCTCGTCCATGAAGTTGCTCGGCGGGTTGCCGACCCGCTCCAGGCGTTCCACGTCCCAGGTCGCCTCGGAAGGCGTCGCGGGGAAGCCGTCGGCGCGGTGCTCGTGCAGGGAGTCGCCGACACCGCTCCACAGCGTCGCGTGGTCGGAGGCCACGTTCAGCACCCAGTAGTGGTGGCGCTGGACGGTGGCCGCCACCAGATTCCGGGTGAGATAGGTGTCGCTGATGACGACCGACTCGGGCGTCTCGCGGGGCAGGTACCAGACCTGGTGTTCCTCGGCGTCGGCGAGAATCAGCAGCCCGTCGAGCTTGTGGCGCAGGTCCACCTCCGCCACCGCCTGATTGAGCCGCCCCTTCACCGCCTGGCGCGTGGCCTTGGGCACGTCCGGATCGGCCTCCATCCGGTGCACGGCCTCGGAGAGGACGTTGCGCAGGCGCACCGGGTCCTGGTCGCTCCACGGCTCGTGCCGATGGGTGGGCATTGTCAGGGACACCGCCGGATACGGCCGCTGCTTCCGCAGACTCCGCAAGACTTCGGGCGTCAGATCGTTACTGTCCATGCTGCCCCTTCGCTCGGCGGAGGTCCCACACCGGCGAGCGGCCGGCTGGAGTACCCCGGACCTCCTTCCATGGTGCGGGACGCCGCCGACATCCGCAGGGGCGCGGAGCCGTCGAATGTGCGGGGCCCGCAGGAATGCGGCGGGGCCGCACATAGGACGGGGCCCCGCCCGGCTGCCGCCGCTGCCGGACGAGACCCCTGATCCGGTGGCCGGATCGCGCGCCGTCAGTTCCCGCCGCGACCTGGTCGGCCATGGCCCGGCCTGCCATGGCCGGGCTTTCCGTGGCCCGGCTTGCCGTGGCCGGGCTTGTCACGGCCCTCCGGGAACTCGTAGACCTGACCGGCGGTGGCACGGAAGGTCTTCTCACCGCCGGGCAGCAGGGTGCTGCGCAGGGTCAGATCACCGGTACGGCTCGCCCTGAGGACGATCCGGCTCGCCTTGCCGCCGGCCCAGGTGATGTCGAGCGTGGCGCCGCCGCGTGCCCGCAGCCCGGCGATCGAGCCGTCGGGCCAGGACGCGGGCAGGGCCGGCAGGACCTCGATCGGGCCGTGCTGGCTCTGGAGCAGCATCTCGGCGACACCGGAGGAGGCGCCGAAGTTGCCGTCGATCTGGAACGGCGGGTGGGTGTCCCAGAGGTTCGGCAGCGTGGAGCTCTTGAGCTGCTCGGTGAGCATCTTGTGCGCGTGGTTGCCGTCCCGCAGCCGCGCCCAGAAGTTGATCTTCCAGGCCTTGCTCCAGCCCGTGCCGCCGTCACCGCGCGCGGTGAGGGAGACCTTGGCGGCCTCGGCCCAGTCGGTGCCGACCTCGATCTGCCGGCCCGGGTGCAGGCCGAAGAGGTGCGAGACGTGCCGGTGGTCGTTGTTCGGGTCGTCCAGGTCCTCCTTCCACTCCTGGAGCTGGCCCCAGGACCCGATGCGCAGGCCGGGGTCGAGCTTGCCGAGGGTGTCCTGGAGCCGGGTGCGGAAGGCGGGGTCGTCGCCGAGGGTCTGCGCCGCCTCCAGCGTGTTGGTGAACAGGTCGTGCACGATCTGCTGCGACATCGCCGCGCCGGCCGTGAAGTCGCCGTTCTCGGGCGAGTAGCTGGGGGTGACGACGAGCTTCCCGTCGCGCGGGTCGACCCGCAGGAAGCCCAGCCAGAACTCGGCGGTCTCCTTCATCACGGGGTAGGCGGTGGAGCGCAGATAGTCCGTGGAGGCGTTGAAGCGGTAGTGGTCGTACATCTGCTGGGTGAGCCAGGCGCCCGCCTCCGGGAACCAGAACGACTGCGGGTACTGGTGCAGGCCCGTGAAGCCGTACGGATTGGTCTCGTTGTTCACCACCCAGCCGGCCGTCTCGAAGATCTCCCGCGCGGTGGTGCGGCCCGGCTCACGCATCGAGTCGACGTAACTGTCGTACGGCGCGGTGGTCTCGGCGAGGTTGGTGACCTCGGCGAGCCAGTAGTTCATCTGGAGGTTGATGTTGACGTGGTAGTCCGCATCCCAGGGCGGGTTGGTGACGTTGTTCCAGACGCCCTGGAGGTTCGCGGGCAGCGAGCCGGTCCGGGACGAGGCGATGAGCAGATACCGGCCGTACTGGAAGTACAGCGCTTCGAGCGCCTTGTCGGCGGCGCCCGTGCCGCCGGTGTACTGGGTGAGGAGCTGGTCGGTCGGCAGGTCGGGCAGCTGCTGGCCGATGTCGAGCGACACCCGGTCGAACAGCCCCTGGTAGTCGTTGACATGCTCGGTGCGCAGGTCGTCGTAGGAGAGGCCGGCCGCCCGGTCGACGGCGTCGGTGACCGCGCCGTGGGGGTCGTCGGTGCGGTAGTCGGGGTAGGTGTCGGCGTAGTCGGTGCCGGCCGCGAGGACGAACCAGGCGCTGTCGGCGCCGCTGACGGTGAGGGTGCCGTTCCCGGCGGTGACGCTGCCGCCCTGGGTACGTACGCGGATCTGGCCCTCGAAGAGCAGCCCGTTGTTCTGGAGCTTGCCCTTGATGGTGAGCCGGTCACCGCTCGCGGTGGCCGTGAAGTCGTTGCGGGGGGAGGTGTAGCGGAGGGTGAAGCCGATCTTGCCCGGCTGGTCGGCGGCGAACCGGCCCGCGATGACCTTGCCGGGGTGGGAGGCGAAGAACTCCCGTGTGTACGTGGCGCCTTGGTGGGCGTACGAGACCGTGGCGAGGGCCGTGGCGATGTCCAGGGTGCGCCGGTAGGAGGAGTCGGGGCCACCGGGCGCTCCGGGGACGTCGATCAGCAGGTCGCCGAAGACGTTGTAGGAGCCGAAGCTGTGCTTGGGCTGGCCCAGCTCGGCCGCGACGGCCTCCGGGGTCATGGACCCTTCGGCGTCGATACGGTCCTGGATCCCGCGCAGCACACCGGGCCGGGGGCTGGTCCAGTTGCCGTGGTCGTAGTCGGGCGCGCCGGGGCCGCCCGTCCACAGGGTCTTCTCGTTGAGGACCAGTCGCTCGGTGGCGAGCGTTCCGTAGATGCCGGCGCCGAGCGCGCCACTGCCGATGGGGAGGCTTTCGCGCTCCCAGTCGGCGGCGGGCTTCGTGTACCAGAGCGTCAATTCATCGGAGGGGTCGGCGGCTGCGGCTCTGCCGGCCAGAGCAGGAACACCCAGCGCGAGAGCACTGGTTACGCCGAGGGCGGACTTCATCGTGGTTCTGCGGGTGATGCCCTGAGTCATGCGGCAGACGTTAAAAGTCCGATGACTGAATTGGCAAGGCACATGACAAAACCTCGCGGCAGTCAGTTTTCCTGCCGCGAGGCGATGGGGTGCGAGGGCGGGTTCCGGTCTGCCGGGGTCTCGCCCGATATCGCATCGGGGGCGGTTTTCGGCCCCGACAGGCTCTCAGCCCTGCTGGAAAAGCTCGGCGGGCAGCGGCTTCAGGAGCGCGTAGAGATCGTCGGTGATCGGCCGGTCCCAGCTGGCGATGGTGACGAGGACGTTGTCGCTGCGGTCGAACTGCACGCAGGCGATACGGCTTTCGGAGAGCTTCAGCCTGCGCACGATGAGCAGGTTGTCGCCCTGCATCACGGGCACGTCCTCCGTACTGACGACGTCGACCTGCTCCTCGTTCTCCAGGGCGATCAGCAGTTGCGCGACCTCGAAGGGGATCTGGCCGTCCTCCAGCTCGCGGGCCGGTGATCCCTCGGGCAGATTGCCGATGATCATGGCCGGGCCGCGTCCGCCGAACAGGTCGTACCGCAGGAAGACACCCTGACAGCTGCCGTCGGGGGCGGGCAGCAGGCCGGCGCCCAGATTTCCGGGCCAGTCACCCGGGTCCATGGCCAGGACGTCGAAGTCCGGGCCCGCGGGTGTGGCGGCGCTGCGGCGGCGGAGGAAGGACATGCGGCCATGGTACGTCTCCGCGGGACCCCGGCGACGCGGGACCCTGAGGCTCGCCGGGGGTGGGACGCGAGGTGCGGTCAGGTGAGGTCGAACTCCCCGTCGCGGGCGTTGAGTACGAAGGCCCGCCACTCGGCGGGGCTGAAGATCAGTGAGGGATTCTCCGGCTTACCGCCGTTGCGCATCGCGATGAATCCTTCGACGAAGGCGATCTGGACGTCTCCCGTGCCCTGGCTGCTGGAACGCCAGTCAGCCTTGCTCAGGTCCAGCTCCGGCTTGTCCCAGCCCGCCAACGGCTGCTGGGTGGTGGTGCTCTCAGCCACGTCCCGCTCCTCCCGGTTCGTCGTCCGGGGCCAGACTATCGATCGTTTCCGGTCCCGGACAGGCCGCTGCACCGGCCGTCCCCAACGCCCTTGTGGTGACGCCCAGTTGAGGCCGGGACGGCCGCCGGACGCGCGTTCGACCGGGGTCGGTTCGGCCGAGGTCGGTTCGGCCGGGACCAACTCGGCCCGTGGCCGCCCGGCCGGTCAGCCCGCCGCGGGCGTACGCACGCCGGGCGCCAGGAAGGCGCCGACCCTACGCGTGAACCACCCCGCGTCGTCCAGCCAGGGCAGGTGTCCGGCGCCCGGCTGCACGACCGTCCGGCCGGCCGGGAAGAGACCGGCCAGTTCCGTCGCGTGCCGGGGTCGTGGGCTGGTGTCCACCTCTCCCGTCACGACCAGGACCGGGGCGTCGACGGCGGACAGCGCGGCGACGGTGGCGGGCGGGTCGAAGGCGCCCGGCGCGTAGTACCCGGCCGCCGCCTCCCGGTTGACCTCGTGGGCCTCGGCGGCGGCGTGCGCCCGCGCGGCCGCGTCCCACCGGCCGTACGCGAAGGGGATCACCGTCGGCCACACCTCGCGGATGCCACGGGCGCCCGACCAGACCTCTTCCATGGCGGCCCGCGCCTGCGCGTACCAGGGTTCGCCCACGCGCAGTTCGACCGCCTCGCGCATGTCCGCCTCGGTGGTGGTGATGCCCGCGGCCCGCAGCCCGGGGGCGACCAGGACGAGCGAGCGCAGCCGGTGCGGGTGGGCGGCGGCGTAGAGAGTGGCGAGATTGCCCGACGCCGAGTGCCCGAGCAGATCGATCCGCGCGAGACCGAGGTGCTCGCGCAGTGCCTCGACGTCGGCCACGAGCCGGTCGCAGCGGTACGTCGAGCGGTCGGCGGGGACGGCGGAATCGCCCGTGCCGCGCAGATCGAGCAGGACGAGGGGGCGGTACGCGCCGAGGCCGCCGAGGTCGCCGAGGTAGGCGGCGGCCCGCATCGGGCCGCCCGGCAGACAGATGACCGGTTCCCCGGGCCCGTCCCCCTTCAGGTGGTAGGTCAGTTCGGTCCCGTCGTACGCGTGGAACGTGGGCATGTCCGGATCCTCACAGCCGGCCGGGCACGGGACCAACCGGTTTCCCGTCCGGGTACGGCTCGCGCCCCGAGCCTTGACGCACGTGCCGAGGGCTGGATTACTGGGCGGGAAGAGGATCAACCGAATGATCGGTCGGTCGGCCAGGTCGGTACGGAAGAGTCGGAGAGTCAGCCATGACGGTTCAGCTGGACGCCGGGGAACTGCTCGGCCGGGACGAGCTCGAAGGGCTGCAGCTCACGCGGCTGCGGGCGACACTGCGCCACGCGTACGAGAACGTGCCGTTCTACCGCGAGTCGTTCGACGCCGCAGGGCTGCGGCCGGACGACTGCCGCTCGCTCGGCGACCTCGCCCGCTTCCCCTTCACCGCCAAGACCGATCTGCGGGACAACTATCCCTTCGGGATGTTCGCCGTCGACCAGACGGACGTCCGCCGCATCCACGCCTCCAGCGGCACGACGGGCCGCCCCACCGTGGTCGGCTACACCCAAGGGGATCTGGACAACTGGGCCGACGTGGTGGCCCGCTCCATCCGCGCGGCCGGCGGCCGGCCCGGCCACAAGGTCCATGTGGCGTACGGATACGGCCTGTTCACCGGCGGACTGGGCGCGCACTACGGCGCCGAGCGGCTCGGCTGCACCGTCATCCCGGCGTCGGGCGGCATGACCGCGCGACAGGTCCAGCTGATCACGGACTTCCGGCCCGAGGTCATCATGGTGACGCCCTCGTACATGCTGACGCTGCTGGACGAGTTCGAGCGCCAGGGCGTCGATCCCCGGACGACCTCACTGAAGGTCGGCATCTTCGGGGCCGAGCCGTGGACGGAGGAGATGCGGCGGGAGATCGAGGAGCGGTTCGCGATCGACGCCGTGGACATATACGGGCTCTCCGAGGTGATGGGGCCCGGTGTGGCGCAGGAGTGTGTCGAGACGAAGGACGGCCTGCACATCTGGGAGGACCACTTCTATCCGGAGATCGTCGACCCGTTCACCGGTGAGGTGCTGCCGGAGGGTGCGGAGGGCGAGCTGGTCTTCACCTCCCTCACCAAGGAGGCGATGCCGGTGATCCGTTACCGTACGCGCGACCTGACGCGGCTCCTGCCGGGCACGGCGCGGGTGTTCCGGCGGATGGAGAAGGTCACCGGGCGCAGCGACGACATGGTGATCCTGCGCGGGGTGAACCTGTTCCCGACCCAGATCGAGGAGATCGTGCTGCGTACGGCGGGGGTCGCCCCGCACTTCCAGCTGCGGCTCACGCGCGACGGCCGGATGGACGCCCTGACGGTGCGGGCGGAGGCGCGGGCGGGGGCGACGCCGGAGCAGCGTGAGGAGGCCGTCCGGTCGATCGCGACGGCCGTGAAGGACGGGATCGGGGTCTCGGTGGCGGTCGAGGTGGTGGATCCGGAGACGCTGGAGCGTTCGGTGGGCAAGATCAAGCGGATCGTGGACCTCAGGACGCCGTGAGCGGCCCGGCGACGTTCGGGGCCGTGGCCCCGAACGTGAAGGCACCGCACGGCTGTTGAGCCGCGCGCACTCGTCCTCAACGCCTCAACGCCTCAATCGCCGGACGGGCTGTGAAAGCCCGTCCGGCGATTGAGGTCACGTCACGTCAGACTCGCGCCATTCCCCTGTTCCAGTCCGAGTCGGAGTCCGGCCCCCGCCCGGGGGGCTGCGACTCCCGCTCCAGCTTCTTCCGCAGCTGCTCGCCCTCGACATCCACGTTCGGCAGCAGCCGGTCCAGCCAGCGCGGCAGCCACCAGGCCTTGTCACCGAGCAGTGCGAGCACCGCCGGGACGATGGCCATGCGGACCACGAAGGCGTCGAAGAAGACCGCGACTGCCAGCGAGAAGCCGATCAGCTTGATCATGGACTCGGCGGAGCCGGCGAAGCCCGCGAAGACCGCCATCATGATGATCGCGGCGGCGGTGACGACCCGCGCCCCGTGCCGGAAGCCGGTCGTGATCGCCTGCTTCGGCTGCTCCCCGTGGACGTACGCCTCACGCATCCGGGTGACCAGGAAGACCTCGTAGTCCATGGCGAGACCGAAGACCGTACCCACCATGAAGATCGGCACCATCGACATGACCGGACCGGTCTGCTCGATACCGAAGAAGTCAGCGAGCCAGCCCCACTGGAAGACCGCGACGACGGCGCCGAGGGCGGCGAGGACCGACAGCAGGAACCCGAGGGCCGCCTTCAGCGGGACCAGGATCGACCGGAAGATCAGCATCAGCAGCAGGAACGCCAGGCCCACGACGACCGCCAGGTAGGGCAGCAGCGCGTCGTTCATCTTCTCGGAGAAGTCGGTGTTCAGCGCGGTGGCGCCGGTGACCAGCACCTTCACCCCGTTCTCCGAGGCGGCCTCACCGCCCGCGTCGCGGACCGAGTGGACCAGATCCTCCGTCTCCACGGACGAGGGACGGTCCTTCGGGACGGCCGTGATCATCGCCGTGTCGCCGGCCTCGTTGAACGTGGCGGGGGTGACGGCGACGACGCCCTTCACGTTCTTCACCGCGTCGCTGACCTGGGCGACGGCCTGCTTGGCGTTGTCGTCGCCCTTGACGTCCACGACGACCACGAGCGGGCCGTTGAAGCCGGGCCCGAAGGCCTCGGAGAGCGTGTCGTACGCCTTGCGCTGCGTGGTGCTGGTCGCCAGCGAGCCGTTGTCGGGCAGACCCATCTCCAGCGAGGCGGCCGGGACGGCGGCGACGCCGAGACCGACGACTCCCACGAGGACCACGGCGGCGGGGCGGCGCAGGACGAAGTTGGCCCAGCGGGTGCCCATGTTGGGCTTGCCGTGGGTGGACGCGACCTGCTCGCGCTCCTGGCGCTTGCGCGCCTTCCTGCCCAGCACGCGCTTGCCGGCGAATCCCAGCACGGCCGGGACGAGGGTCAGCGCGACGAGGACGGCGATGACGACCGTACCGGCCGCCGCGAGGCCCATCTTGGTGAGCATCGGGATGTTGACGACGGCGAGTCCGACCAGGGCGATGACGACGGTGAGCCCCGCGAAGAACACGGCGGATCCGGCGGTCCCTGCCGCGCGTCCCGCTGCGTCCTCGGGTTCATGCCCCTCGGCCAGCTCCGCCCGGTAGCGGGAGACGATGAACAGCGCGTAGTCGATACCGACGGCGAGGCCGATCATCATCGCGAGAACGCTGGTGGTGGAGTCGAAGTCCATCACGCCGGCCAGCGCGGTGATGACCGAGACGCTGATACCGACACCCACGAGGGCGGTGATCAGCGGCAGTCCCGCCGCGATCAGCGAACCGAAGGTGATGACGAGCACGACCGCCGCCACGGCGACGCCGATGGACTCGGTGGCTCCGGCGGCCGGGATGGACTGGAGCGCGTCGCCACCGATCTCGACCGTCAGGCCGGACTTCCGCGCGTCGGCGCCGATGTCCTCGAGTGACGTGCGGGTGTCGTCGGTCAGCTCCAGAGTGGTGACCTTGTACGAGACCGCGACGTAGGCCGTCGAACCGTCCTGGGAGATGGCGTTGGCCGTGTACGGGTCGGTGACCTGCCCGATCTGGTCGGAACCGGCCGGCAGGTCCTTGACGACCTTCTCGACCGCTGCCTTGTTCTCGGGCGCGGTCATCTTCTCGCCGTCCGGCGCCTTGAAGACGACCCGGGCGACCGCACCGTCGACGCTGCTTCCGGGGAAGCGCTCGTCGATCAGGTCGAAGGCCTTCTGCGCCTCCGTCCCCGGGATGGCGAAGCTGGATGCAGCGGTGGGCGCGGACGCGGCGCCGACGCCGGAGAGGGCCAGCACCGCCACCCACATGAGCACGACGTAGATCCGGCGCCGGAACGCCAACCGTCCGAGTTTGTAAAGAAACGTGGCCACGAGGAGTACTCCCGGTCTGGGGCGGATCAGGACATGGGGAACGGGCTCGGCGTGTTCCCGCGCCGTGCCGTGGGGTGAGATCGGCCCTCAGTCGGACGGGCCTTCCGGTCGGACACTCTCTGTGCCACGAGTTAAGAAGTTACGCACCGTCGGACGGCAGCACACTGGGCGTATGACCCAGGTCTGGGGTGTTGCTGAGTACACCCCTATTCGGCCCCAACTGCCGCCGTGGGATAGGGGTGTGCGACCGGCGGCCCCGGCAACTGTCCTGACCTGTGGGGTAGTCCGCCGGTGACCACGAGCGCGCGCCGGTGAACGGGTCGGTCCGGTCCACGAACTGACGGGCCTACGGGCGGCCCGGTCTACGGGCTGACGGCGAGGAACACGAACGCCGCGAAGATGGCCATGTGGACGCCGCCCTGGAGCAGGGTCGCCCGCCCCGGCACGACCGTCAGCGCGCCCACGACGACGGTGAGCGCGAGGAGCACCATATGGGTGGCGCTCAGGCCGAGGACGAGTGGCCCGTCCAGCCAGATGGTGGCGAGCGCGATGGCGGGGATCGTCAGGCCGATGCTGGCCATGGCCGAGCCGAGCGCGAGGTTGAGGCTGGTCTGCATCCGTTCGCGGCGCGCGGCCCGTACGGCGGCCAGCGTCTCGGGCGCCAGCACGAGCAGGGCGATGATCACACCCACCACGGCGTGCGGCATCCCGGCCGACTCCACGCCCGACTCGATGGTGGGCGAGACCGCCTTCGCGTCGCCGACGACGGCGACCAGCGCCACGACGAGCATCACCGCGCTCAGCGTCGTCGCGCGCCGGGTGGGCAGCGGTGCGTGCTCGTCCACCTCCTTGATCTCACCCTCCTGGGTGAGGGGCAGGAAGTATTCGCGGTGGCGGACCGTCTGCATGGCGACGAACAGGCCGTAGAGGCCGAGCGAGGCGATCGCGGCGAACGTGAGCTGATCCGTGGAGAACTCCGCTCCCGGTCTGCTCGTGGTGAAGGTCGGAAAGACCAGGCTGAGGGTGGCGAGCGTCGCGACCGTGGCCAGCGCGCCGCCGGAGCCCTCGGCGTTGAAGACGGTGACCCGGCTGCGGAGGGCACCGACGATCAGGGAGATGCCGATGATGCCGTTGCAGGTGATCATGACGGCGGCGAAGACGGTGTCCCGGGCGAGGGTGGAGCTCTTGGCGCCGCCGTCGACCATCAGGGTGACGATGAGCGCGACTTCGATGACGGTGACGGCGACGGCGAGCACGAGTGAGCCGAACGGCTCGCCGACCCGGTGCGCGACGACCTCGGCGTGGTGCACGGCGGCGAGTACGGCGCCCGCGAGGAGCAGGGCCACCAGGGCGACCGCGTAGCCCGGCAGGTCGCGGCCCCAGCTGAGCACGAGCGCCACCAGGGCGAGCAGCGGTACGACCACGGTCCAGCGGGACCACAGCGAACGGATCCCGGTACGCGTCGTCATACGCCTCACGCTGCCAGAGGTGCCCGGTGCCCGCGCGGTGAGCCGCACCGTCGTGGGCCGTACGCAGCGGGGCCCGTGCCAGTAACCTCGGGCGGCGGGCGGTTTCGGACGGAGCGTCAGAGGGGTGTGCCGGATGAGCGGGGACGCGGCGGGCGGCGGGATCAGCCGGCGGAGGCTGGGCGGGGGCGTACTGGCGCTGGGCGGCGCGCTCGCGCTGGCGCCGGTCCCGTTCGCCGACGCGGCCACCGCCATAGGGGCGGGTGCGGGGTCGTCCGGCCCAGCGGGCTCGGGTTCGTCCGGCGCCTCCGGCTCAGGTTCCGGACGGCGTTCGCCGACGCTGCGGCGCGGCTCCCCCGCGCGCGCCGGGCTGCTGCCGGGCCCGCTGGAGCGGCTGGTCACCGACGCCGAGCGGTTCCTGGCGCCGTCACCGACGCACCCCTGGTACGCGGGCGCCGTCCTGCTCGCCGGGCGCGGTGACACGGTCGCGCTCCACCGCGCCATCGGCAAGGCCGTGCGCTACTCGGCGTACGACGAGGCGACCGACACCGGCGTCGAGTTCCCGGCCGACCGGCAGATCGCGATGGCCGAGGACACCGTCTTCGACCTGGCGTCCGTCTCCAAACTCTTCACATCCGTCCTCGCCGTACAGCAGATCGAGCGCGGGGCGCTGGTCCTGGCGGAGCGCGTCGCCTCGTACCTCCCCGACTTCGGCGGCGCGGGCAAGCAGGACGTCACGGTCCGCCAGCTGCTCACACACACCTCGGGCTTCGCCGCCTGGATCCCGCTCTACCGGGAGCCGACGCGGGAGGGGAAGCTCCGGATGCTCATGGCCGAGGCGCCCACGAGCCCGCCGGGCAGCGTCTACCGGTACTCGGACCTCAATCTGATCTCCCTTCAGCTCGTCCTGGAGAAGATCACCGGGCGCCCGCTGGACGTACTGCTGCGCGAGGAGATCACCGCTCCCCTGGGCATGCACCGCACCCGCTTCAACCCGCCCGCGTCCTGGCGGCCGAAGATCGCGGCCACGGAGGATTCGCGGCAGCCGTGGTCGGGGCTCGACCGAGGTCTCGTATGGGGCGAGGTGCACGACGAGAACGCGTACGGCTTCGACGGCGTCGCCGGTCACGCCGGGGTCTTCTCGTGCGCGTGGGACCTGGCGGTCCTGGGCCGTACGCTCCTCAACGGCGGGGCGTACGGCCGGGCGAGGATCCTGCGCCCGGCGTCGGTGGAGCTGATGTTCACCGACTTCAACACGGACTTCCCCGGTGACGAGCACGGTCTGGGCTTCGAGCTGAACCAGCACTGGTACATGGGGGCCATGGCCACGCCGCGTACGGCTGGGCACACCGGCTTCACCGGGACCAGTCTCGTCCTCGATCCGACGACCGACTCGTTCCTCGTCGTACTCGGCAACTCCGTTCATCCCGTGCGTAGTTGGCGGTCGGGCAGCGCTCCACGGGTCGCCGCCGCCGACAACCTGGCGCGCGCCGTGCCCGTCGCACCCGAGCGAGGCCGGACCGCGTGGTTCTCGGGCATGGCCACCGGCGCCACGGCGACGCTCACGCTGCCCGCGCTGCGCCTGGCCACCGGGGAGGGGCGGCTGCGGTGCTCACTGTGGTGGGACACGGAGCCCGCGACCGGGGTCCTGGTCCTGGAGGCGTCCGACGAGGTCGACGCCGACTGGCTGCCGGTGCCGTTCACGACGACGCCCTCCGGCCACGACGCGGGCACACCGCGTCCGACGGGCTCGGTCTCGGGCTGGTCGGGGCGCGTCTGGCACCGGCTGGAGGCCGACCTCGCCGACCGGCGCGGGCGACAGGTGCGGCTGCGCTGGCGGTACGTGACGGGCGCCCCGTACGTCGGCCGTGGCGCCTATGTGGACGCGTTGCGGGTCGAGGACGGCGGCCGTACGGTGTTCGACGACTCGCTGCAGGGGGACGCGGCCCGGGTCGAGTTGGACGGCTGGAGCGTGTCGGCGGACTGAGCCGCGGGGGCCCGGCAAGATCGGCAAGACACCCACTAGGGTCTTCGGATGACCGTGACCACCACCTTCAGCGACCCGTTCCTCCGGATGACCGAGCGGCACGCCGCCTGGGGCGCCCAACAGCTCGAAGCCTTCAACGAGTTCATGCCGACCGGACCGTGGACGGCCAACCTCGACCAGCACCTCTACCGCCAGGCGGACCGGGATCTGCGGATCTCGGTGCTGGGGAGTTTCGACACGACCGAGGGCTCGTGGCTGTGGGGTTGGGCAAACCCCGGTTTCGGCGGCACGCCCGTCGTCGGCGCGGCGGACGAGATACGGCGGCTGGGTGAGGCGCACGGCATCCCCGAGTTCAGGGACGACCTTGTCGACCTGTCGGCGTTCGACGACCCCCGGTTCGCGGTGGAGACGCTCGCGTTCGGGGCGATGGGCGCGCTCGGCGCCACCGGCTACATCGGTGTCCAGGCGTCCGCCGAGGGCCGGCTGTACATGGTGCCGGACGACCCGCAGGTGCCGCGTGCCGTGCCGGACGAGATCACCTTGCCGCGTGTGCTGCTGACGGGTGCGGGGCTACTCGCGGGGAGTTCGGCCCGCGCCGTGGTGACCGGGTACTTCGGCCACCACGGGCTGACGCAGCGCCAGGAGGCCGACCGGATCAGCGCCGACCTGCCGGGCGGCTCCGCGGTCGACGTCCTGTTCGACGGAGCGGGCCGGATCGCCTCCGTCGAGATGAGGAACGTCTCGCGTTAGGTCCCGTCGCTCACTTGCGTACCGACAGCGGGGTGGCGATGTCCTCCAGCGACCTGCCCTCGGCGGCGACGGCGAAGAACACGGCCACCACACCCGCCGCGACCATCAGTGACGCGCCGACGCAGAACGCGATGACGGCGTCGCCGACGACCCCGCTGTCGGTGAGGCTCGCGAACAGCAGCGGTCCGGAGATGCCGCCCGCCGCCGTCCCCATGGCGTAGAAGAACGCGATCGCCAGGGCGCGTGTCTCCATGGGGAAGATCTCGCTGACGGTCAGATAGGCGGAGCTGGCCCCGGCGGACGCGAAGAAGAGCACCACGGCCCAGCACAGGGTCATGGTCGTCGCGTTGAGCCAGCCCTCGCTGAAGAACCAGGCGGTGACGTAGAGCAGCAGCCCCGACAGGATGTACGTCCCCGCGATCATCGGTCTGCGGCCGACCGTGTCGAACAGCCGGCCCAGCAGGAGTGGTCCGAGGAAGTTGCCGAAAGCGATGGCGGCGAAGTAGTAACCGGTCGAACCGCTCGACACGTCGAAGAACTTCACCAGGATGGTGCCGAAGCCGAAGGTGATGGCGTTGTAGAGGAACGCCTGCCCGATGAAGAGGGAGAAGCCGAGCACCGAGCGCTTGGGGTAGACGCGGAAGAGCGTCTTCGCGATCTCGACGAATCCGATGCTCCTGCGCTGCTCGATGGTGATGGACTCGCCGGGTTCCGGCAGTTTCTTCCCGGTCTCCCGCTCGATCTCGCGCTCCGCCCCGGCGACGATCTTCTCCGCGCCGGCGTCGTGTCCGTGGATGAACATCCATCGGGGGCTCTCGGGGACGTGCCGGCGGACCACCAGGATGATGAGCCCGAGGACGACGCCCAGCGCGAAGGTAAGCCGCCAGCCGACGTCCTTGGGGAAGATGCTCGTGTTGAGCGCGAGGACGGAGAGCAGGGCGCCGGCCATGGCGCCGAGCCAGAAGCTGCCGTTGATGATGAGGTCGACGCGGCCCCGGTACTTGCTGGGGATCAGTTCGTCGATGGCGGAGTTGATCGCCGCGTACTCGCCGCCGATGCCGAATCCGGTGAGGAAGCGGAAGATGAAGAACCACCACGCGGTGTAGGAGAGGGCGGTCAGCGCGGTCGCGATCAGATAGACGGCGAGGGTGATGAGGAAGAGTTTCTTACGGCCGAACCGGTCGGTGAGCCAGCCGAAGAAGAGCGCTCCCGAGCAGGCGCCCGCGACATAGAGGGCCGCGGCCAGGCCGGTGACCTGCGCGTCGGTGATCGCCAGGCCGCTGCCGTCCTCGGAGAGCCGGCTCGCGATGTTGCCGACGACGGTGACTTCGAGCCCGTCGAGGATCCATACGGTGCCCAGGCCGATCACGATCATCCAGTGCCACCGTGACCACGGCAGCCGGTCGAGTCTCGCGGGGACTTTCGTGGTGACGGTCCCGATGACCGGGGCTCCGCTCGGACTCATGCTCTGCCTCCTCGCTGGCGGCGGCGCCCTCGGCGCCGCTGACGCCGACTCCGTACACCCGGAGCCCAAAGAAGACATACAGGACATCAGCCGGACGGCTCAAGCACCGCCATCGCCGCGTTGTGGCCGGGTACGCCGCTGACTCCGCCGCCGCGCACGGCGCCCGCGCCGCACAGCAGTACGTTCGCGTGCGCCGTCTCCACGCCCCACCGGCCCGTGTCGGCCGTGGCGTACGGGAAGGCGAGATCGCGATGGAAGATGTGGCCGCCGGGCAGCCGCAGTTCGCGTTCGAGGTCGAGGGGCGTCTTCGCCTCGATGCACGGCCGACCCTCGCCGTCCACGGCCAGACAGTCGGCGATCGGCTCGGCCAGGTGCGTGTCGAGCTGGTCCAGGGTCGCCTTGAGCAGTTCGTCGCGTACGGCGTCGTTGTCCTCGGCGAACAGCCGTGCGGGCGTGTGCAGTCCGAAGAGGGTGAGGGTCTGGTAGCCACGCGCGGCCAGCTCCGGGGCCAGGATCGACGGGTCGGTCAGTGAGTGGCAGTAGATCTCGGAGGGCGGCGCCGACGGCAGCCGGCCGCCGGCCGCCTCCTCGTACGCCGTCGCCAACTGCCCGTAACCCTCCGCGATGTGGAACGTTCCGGCGAACGCGTCGCGCGGGTCGACGCTCCGGTCGCGCAGCCGGGGCAGCCGGCGCAGCAGCATGTTGACCTTCAGCTGGGCGCCCTCGGCGGCGGGGTCGGGCGCCGCGTCGCCGAGCAGGGCGGCGAGCGCCTGCGGGGAGGCGTTGACGAGGACGTGGCGCGCGGCGACGCTGCCGGTGTCGCCCGCCTCCGTACGGAAGGCGACTTCGGCGCGGCTGCCGTCCGTCTCGACGCGGGTGGCCTCGTGGCCGGTGACGATCTCCGCGCCCGCCGCGCGTGCCGCGTCGGCGAGGGCGTCGGTGAGCGCGCCCATGCCGCCGACCGGCACGTCCCAGTCGCCGGAGCCGCCGCCCACCACGTGGTAGAGGAAGCAGCGGTTCTGCAGGAGGGAGGGGTCGTGGGCGTCGGCGAAGGTGCCGATCAGCGCGTCGGTGAGAACCACGCCGCGTACGAGGTCGTCGGCGAACCGCTCCTCGATCGCGACACCGATCGGTTCCTCGAAGAGCATGCGCCAGGCGGCCTCGTCGTCGATCCGGGCGCGCAACTCGGCGCGCCCGGGCAGCGGTTCGGTGAGGGTCGGGAAGACACGCTCGGCGACCCTGAGGGTCGAGGCGTAGAACGACTGCCAGGCCGCGTACTCGGCGTCGCCTCCGGTCAGGGCGGTGAACGACTCCCTCGTACGGTCGGCGCCGCCGCCCACGAGCAGTCCGGTCGCCCTGCCGCCGCGCTCGGCCGGTGTGTACGAGGAGACGGTCCGCTTCCGTACGGCGAACCGCAGCCCCAGCTCGTCCACGATCTTCCGCGGCAGCAGCGACACCAGGTACGAGTAGCGCGAGAGCCGCGCGTCGACACCGGCGAAGGGGCGGGTGGAGACGGCGGCTCCGCCGGTGTGTCCGAGGCGTTCCAGGACGAGGACGGTGCGTCCGGCCCTGGCGAGATAGGCGGCGGCGACCAGTCCGTTGTGGCCGCCGCCGACGATCACGGCGTCGTAGGAGGCGTGGGCGGGAGAGGAGAGTGCGGGCATGGCTCTTGGTAACACGTTTGCCGCCGGTACGGGACCCCGCCCCGCGAGGGCGCCCGGCTGGTCAGGGCGCCGACGGTCCGTCACCGGTGCGCGCGAGCACCGTGTTGTACTCCGTGTCGTCACCGGTGACCGCGCGGCTGGTCTCGCCCGACACGGACGTCGGGGCGTCGCCCACGAGGGTGATCCGCTGCACGCGGCGCGGCAGGTCGCCGTAGTCGGCGACCGCGTAGTGCTGCGTGGCGCGGTTGTCCCAGAACACCACGTCGCCGTCCCGCCAGTTCCAGCGGACCGAGTTCTCCAGGCGGGTGACATGGCGCTGGAGGATGCCGAGCAGATCGCGGGAGTCCTCGGCGTTCCAGCCGACGAAGCGGCGTACGAAGCCGCCGAGGGTCAGCGAGCGCTCACCCGTCTCCGGGTGGACGCGGACGACCGGGTGCTCGGTGACGTACTCGGTGGAGGTGAAGACCTCGCGCTGCGCGCGTGCGGCGTCGGAGTCGTCGCCCGGCCGGTAGGTGGCGTAGTCGTACGCGTTGGAGTGCACGGCCCACAACTGATCGGCCAGCAGGCGCAGTTCGTCGGGCAGGGTCTCGTACGCGTGAACGGTGTTGGCCCAGACGGTGTCCCCTCCGTAAGGAGGGATGGTCACGGCGCGCAGGACGGAGCCGAGCGGCGGGTGCTGGACGAAGGTCACGTCCGTGTGCCAGTGGTTGGCGCGGCCCGCCGTGCGGCTGTAGTCGAGGTCGAGGACCGCGGGGGTGTCCTCCAGGGACGGGATGGTCGGGTGGGCCGTCGTCGGCGTGCCGAAGCGGCGCGCGAAGGCCTCCTGGGAGGCGGCGTCGAGCCGCTGGTCGCGGAAGAAGACGACCTTGTGGGCGAGGAGGGCGGCGCGGATCTCGGCGATCACGGCGTCGTCGAGATCGGCGGCGAGGTCGACGCCCTCGATGCGGGCGCCGATGTGGCCGCCGATCCTCTGTACGGAGATGACGGAGGCGGGTGCGGTCATGGCAGGACTCCTTGTCCGGACGAGCCGGATGTCGGTGCGGACGGTGAGAAGACGTGAAGAGACGTGAAGAGACTGAAGACGCGCGAGACGCGGACGTTCAGCGCCCGCTGTCGGCCGGCCGACAGCCGAGAGCGGTGAAGTGGTGGGCACGGAAAGCGTTGACGCGCTCCCGCCCGGCGGCGTCACGCGCCGCTGCCCTCACCGTCACCGTCATGTCCATGCGCCGAGTCCGTGCCCGCCGGGTCGGGCCGGCGATGTCCTGTGCGTCACGAGTCACGGACCCGTCACGCAACACGGATCCGGGGAGCACACCACCGGGGCCGCCGACGCCCGTTGCCACGAGAGGGCCGGTTGGCTCACTCGGAGCGACGAGCAGGGGCGGCCGGACACGTTCGGCCATGCACGCGATCGTCGCAAGCGGGGGGTGAGGGGTCAACGGCCTGGGGTTACACGCGTATGGCAGTCGTGCGAAGCCTGCCCCGGGCGGCCCTGTTCGGCAGGACACCCACTAGTACCGCCCCGCCTCCCGCTGCTGGCGCAGCGCCGCCACCCGGCGGTAGAGCTCCACCGCCTCGCCGCCCCGGCCGAGTTGTTCGAGGCAGTGCGCCTCGTCGTTGCGGCTGGCGAGTGCGTCGGGGTGGTCGGGGCCCAGGACCCGTTCGCGGGACTCCGCCACCCTGCGGTAGACCGCCAGGGCGTCGGGCCAGCGGCCCAGCCAGCCCAGGCCGACGGCGACCTCGCGGCGGCTGACGAGGGTGTCCGGGTGGTCGGGGCCCAGGACGCGTTCGCGGATCGCGCACACGTCGCGTGACTCCACGAGGGCTTCCTCCCAGCGGGCGAGCCGGCCGAGGTTCACGCCCAGCCCGTGCCGGGCGCGCAGCGTCTCGGGGTCGGTGGGGCCGTGCACGCGGGTGCGGTCCTCGACGAGGCCGCGGTACAGCTCCAGGGCCTCGGCGCTGCGGCCGAGCCGGCCGAGGCTTATGCCGACCTCGTAGCGCGCCGCGAGGCTGTCGGGGTGGTCGCCGCCGAGCGCGTGGGCGCGGCCGACGGCGACCTCGCGGTACGTCTGGAGCGCCTCCGTCCAGCGGCCGAGCATGCCGAGCGCGTAGGCGACCTCGTACCGCGTGACCAGCGTGTCGGGGTGGGCGGCGCCCAGCACCCTGGTGCGCGCCGTCGCCACCTCCAGGGCCATCCGGTACGAGTCCTCGATCCGGCCGAGCCTGCTGAGGTTGAAGGCGAGGTTGTGGCGGCAGCGCAGCGTGTCGGGATGGTCGGCGCCCATGGTGCGTTCACGGGAGGCGAGCACCGCCGCGTACACCTCGTGCGCCTCGAAGTGCCGGCCGAGCTGCCCGAGAACGTACGCGGTCTCCTGGCGCGCGGCCAGGGTCTCCGGGTGGTCGGGGCCCAGCGCCCGTTCGCGGCCTTCCGTGACGCGGACGAACTCCCGCAGCGCGTCGGCCGTGCGGCCGGTCCTGCTGAGCGTGAAGCCGACCTCGTAGCGGCTGCCGAGCGTGTCGGGGTGGTCGGGCCCGAGCGCGTGTTCCCGCTCGGCCGCGACCGAGCGGTGCACCTCGCCCGCCTCGTCCCAGCGGCCGAGCCTGCCCAGGCTGAGGCCCGCGCTGTGTCTGCTGTTGAGCACGGCGATCTGTTCGGGCGAGGGCGTCGGGCGCTCGGGGCGCGCGTACCCCCCGGTCATGGCGCCCGTCGGTCCGGACGGCGTGGTCCATTCGCCGGTGAGTCCCGCCGTGTGGTCGGGCGGCGTGGTCCGCAGTCCGGCGGAGCCGGTCGCCTTGTGCCCGATGGTCATGCCGTACGTCCAGGAGGGCAGCCGGGAGCCCTGTGCGTCCGGGCCACCGGCGACATGCCCGTGGGACGTGGAGCCGGCGGTGGACGGCGGGTGCGCGAACATCGGCGGCAGGGTCGCGGGATGGCTCCCCCGGCCCTCCCGCCCCTCCCGGCCGGACATGGAACGGGCCGCGATGATCCGGTGCCGCAGCGCGGTCGCGTCCGCCGGACGCTCGTCGGGCGTCTTGGCCAGCAGGTCGAGGACGATCCGGTCCAGGAACTCGGGCAGTTCGGACCGGTGGCTCCGCAGCGGCTGCGGCACGGTGTCCCGGTGCCCGACGAGGACGGCCCACGCGTCGTCCAGGTCGAAGGGCGGGACGCCGGTGGCGATCTCGTACAGGACACAGCCCAGCGAGTACAGATCGCTGCGATGGTCTATGTGACCGCCGCCGATCTGCTCGGGCGACATGTAGTGCGGGGTGCCCATCGCGATGCCCGTGCCGGTGAGTTTGGAGGTGAACCCGATGTCGTGGCCGAGCCTCGCGATGCCGAAGTCGCAGATCTTCACCGCGCCGTCGGTCAGGCGCATGATGTTCGCGGGCTTCAAGTCCCGGTGCACGATGCCCTGTTCGTGCGTGTACGCGAGCGCGTCCGCGACCTGCTCGGCGATGTCGACGATGTCCGGCACCGGGAGCGGGCCCTGTCTGCTGTCCTCCAGGAGCTGACTGAGGTTACGGCCTTCCAGCAGCTCCATCACCAGATACAGCACACCGTCGTGCTCGCCGAAGTCGTGGACGACGGTGACGCCCCGGTGCTGAAGGCCGGCGGCGACCCGCGCCTCGCGGCGGAACCGCTCACGCAGCACCCGGGTGAACGAGTGATCCTGCTGCGGGCCGAGCGGCTTGAGGCACTTCACGGCGACGTGCCGGCCGAGCGATTCGTCCTGGGCCCGCCACACCTCGCCCATGCCGCCGCGCCCGATCAGATCGAGCAGCCGGTACCGGCCCTGGATCAGACTCGTTTCCGCCATTGCCCGCTGTCGCCCCCGTCGCCTCGCTGCGCCCTCCCCGGCCCGTCCAGTATGGCCGCCTGTCTGCGGAGTTTGGCAGCCTGTCTCCTGAGTTCGCGTGGACGGGGTCGGGTCTCACGCCCGAGTCTGGCCATCGCGCCTCTGATGTGGCCCGGTGGGATGCGGCGGCGCAGCCACCCGGGGACGGCGCGCAGGACTCGCCCGGTGACGACGAGTCGACGGGTGACACGCGGTGGGGCGGGGGCGTCCCTGCCGTACAACTCGTGGGCGTAGCCCGGCAGTGAGTCGTACGCGAGGGCGGAGACACGGCGCCACAGCACCGCGCGGGCGGGGACGAGCAGCGGATGTACGGGGGGACGGCGCAGGAAGTCGTCCACCTCCCGTGACTCGGGGCCGCCGGCCAGCTCGGGTCGTACCCGATCGAAGTACGCGGCGAGTTCGGCCCGGTCGGCGGGCACCTGCGCGGGGTCGAGGCCCACGAGACGGGCGCCTTCGCGGTGTTCGTCGATGTAGAGGTCGGCCTGGGCGTCACTGATGGGCAGTCCGGAGCGGCGCAGGACGTGCAGGTAGGAGTCGACCTCGGCGCAGTGCACCCAGAGCAGCAGGTCCGGTTCGTCGACGCCGTAACGCTCGCCCGTCGCCGGGTCGGTGACCTTGATGTGGGTGTGGACGCGGCGGACGCGGGCGCCGGCCTTCTCGGCGGCCTCGGTGGTGCCGTAGCTGATGGTGCCGACGAAGTTGGCGGTACGCCGCAGCCGTCCCCAGGCGTCCTGTCTGAAGTCGCTGTTCTGTATGACGCCGCGTACGGCGCGGGGGTGCAGGGCCTGGAGGTAGAGCGCGCGGACGCCGGCGATCCACATCATCGGGTCGCCGTGCAGCTGCCAGGTGACCGAGTCGGGGCCGAAGAGGCCGGGGTCGCCGTTCCCGCTCCTGTCCCTGTCCACGTCTCGCACCGTGGCTCACCTCTCCGCTGTCGGCCGGACTGCCAGGTTAGCCGCGTGCGGTCCGCCGTACGGCAGGGGGCGGGGCGGGGCAGGGCGGGCCGTGGAGGGGCGCGCGGGCGCGGGGCGTTGCAGGATGGGCGCATGCTGCTGGCCACGCTCGCTCATGTCTCAGGGGAGGTCGCCGCGACGTCGGCGCGGTCCCGGAAGATCGCCCTGCTGGCCGAGCTGTTCCGCGCGGCCGGGCCCGCCGACGTGCCGGTCGTCATCCCGTGGCTGGCGGGCCGGCTGCCCCAGGGGCGGATCGGTGTCGGCCGGCACTCGCTGAAGGACCCCGTACCGGCGGCGGACACGGCGACGCTGACGATCCGCGAGGCGGACGACGCGGTCACCGCGCTCGCCGCCGTCGCCGGTCCCGGGTCGCAGACCGAACGCAGACGGCTGGTCCAGGCCCTGCTGGGCGCGGCGACGGAGGAGGAGCAGCGGTTCCTGATCGCGCTGCTCTCCGGTGAGGTACGCCAGGGCGCGCTGGACGCCGTCGCCGGGGAGGCGCTCGCCCGGGCGACGGAGGCGCCGCCCGCCGCCGTTCGCCGGGCGGTGATGCTGGCGGGGTCGCTGCAGAGCGTCGCCGAACGGTTGCTGGCGGACGGCCCCGAGGCGCTGGGAGAGTTCCGGCTGACCGTGGGGCGCCCCGTACTCCCGATGCTCGCGCAGTCGGCGGGCAGTCTGGCCGAGGCGTTGGAGAAGCTCGCGCCGTGCGCCGTGGAGGAGAAGCTGGACGGGATCCGCGTACAGGTCCACCGGGAGGGTGACGCGGTACGGGTCTACACCCGCACCCTGGACGACATCACCGGCCGGCTGCCCGAGGTGACGGCCGCCGCGCTGGCGCTGGACGGTGACCGTTTCATTCTGGACGGGGAGGTCATCGCCCTGGATGCGGACGGCAGGCCCCGGCCGTTCCAGGAGGTCGCGGGCCGGGTCGGCTCCCGCACCGACGTACGGGCGGCGGCAGCCTCCGTACCACTGTCGCCGGTCTTCTTCGACGTGCTCGCCGCCGACGGCGACGACCTGCTGGACCTGTCGTACGCCGAGCGCCGTACGACACTGGACCGGCTGGTCCCGGAGCCGATGCGGGTGCGGCGGGTGGTGGTGTCCGCGCGGGACTCCCGGCTCACCACCGCCGACGCGGAGGAGTTCTGGCGGGCCACGCTGGACCGGGGCCACGAGGGCGTCGTGATCAAGGCGCTCGACACCCCGTACAGCGCGGGCCGGCGCGGGGCCGGCTGGGTGAAGGTCAAACCGGTCCACACCCTGGATCTCGTGGTGCTGGCCGCCGAGTGGGGCCACGGCAGGCGCACGGGCCGCCTGTCGAACCTGCATCTGGGCGCCCGGCAGCCGGACGGCTCGTTCGTGATGCTGGGCAAGACGTTCAAGGGCCTGACGGACGCGATGCTGGAGTGGCAGACGACACGGCTGCGGGAACTGGCCCTGGACGACGACGGGTTCACCGTGCGGGTGCGCCCGGAGCTGGTGGTGGAGATCGCGTACGACGGCCTCCAGCGCTCGTCCCGCTACCCGGCGGGGGTGACGCTGCGATTCGCGCGGGTGCTGCGCCACCGCGAGGACAAACCGGCGTCGGAGGCGGACACGCTGGAGACGGTGCTCGGTACGTAGGGGGCCGGCCGGGTCCGCGCCTCGACGCGACGGCGGTGGTGGCGGGCGTGCCGCCGGCCCCTCCCCCGCCAGTCAGTACGGCCCGCTCGATCGCGGTCGCCTGTCGTCCCCGGACTGGCGGTCCGGGTCGCGAACTCCCGCCGGTCCCGCGCCTTGGACGTCGCACGGCGTCGGCGCGGCTGATGGCATGGCCCGACCGAACGCCTCAACGACGCCACCCACGCAGCCGGCGCGTCCCCGACCGGGCCGCAGCCCACGCAACGGGTGACGCGACGCGAGGTCCCGAGCCGCCGACATCACGCGGTATCGGCGTGTCTCACGCATGGCGCGGCCGACGGCCGGACGTCCCAACCGGCGCGACCCACGCGCCGCGTCACACGACGCGATGTCACGCGACATCGGCGCGTCCGGTGGCATGGCCCGGCCGCCCGGGCCGCCGCCCGCGCCCCGCGTCACGACGCGAGATCCCTCGCCACCATCGCCGCCTGTACGCGGTTCGAGACGCCCAACTCCGTGAGGATCCGGCTCACATGCGCCTTCACCGTCGATTCGCGCAGCTGGAGCAGGTCGCCGATGTCCGCGTTGGTCATGCCGTCGGCGAGCGCCGTGAGGACCTGCCGCTCCCTCGGCGTGAGCCGTACCGCCGCCGCCCTCGCGGCCCGGGTGCGCGTCGCGTCCGGGCGGTGGAAACGGCTGATGACCGTGCGGGTGACCGTCGGGGAGAGCATCGCGCCGCCCTCGGCCACGATCCGCACGGCGCGCAGGATCTCGTCCGGCGCGGTGTCCTTCAGGAGGAATCCCGCCGCGCCCGCCTCCAGTGCGCCGTAGACGTACTCGTCCAGGTCGAAGGTGGTGAGCACGGCCACGGCCGGTGGCCGAGGCAGCGCCCGCAGCGCGCTCGTCGCGGCGATGCCGTCCATCACCGGCATCCGGATGTCGACCAGCGCGACGTCCGTACGGAGGCGGGTCGCCAGCTCCACGGCCGCGCGCCCGTCGCCCGCCTCGCCGACCAGTTCCAGGCCGTCGTCCGTGGCGACCAGGTCGACGAGGCCCGCCCGGACGAACGGGTCGTCGTCCACGACGAGTACCGTGATCGGCCGCTGCCCGCGTACGCCGCTCACCGGACCCCCGCCGCCCCGACGGCCTCCCGCACACTCTCCGTAGAAGGATGCGGCGGAATGGGCAGTTCGGCCCGGAGGACGAAGCGGTCGTCGTCGGTGCGGCCGGTGGTCAGTTCGCCGTGCAGCGCCGCCACCCGTTCGCCGACGCCCACCAGGCCGTAACCGCGTGGGGCGCCCGGCGAAGTGAGGCGCGGCGGGCAGCCGTTGGCGGCCCGGATCTCCACCCGGGAACGTGATCGCCGCACCGTCACCGCGAGGTCCACCGGTTCGCCGGGGGCGTGCTTACGGGCGTTGGTCAGGGCCTCCTGGACGATGCGGTGCACCGCCAGCCGTACGGCGGCGGGCAGCGCCGCGAGTTCTCCGGCCTCGTCCACCCCTCCCCGCACTCGCGTGCCCGCCGCCTCCGACTCGGCGATCAGCGACGGCAGGTCGTCCACGGTCGGGCCGAGCGGCGCGGGGCCCTCGTGGTCGCGCAGCGCGCCCAGCAGGTCCCGCAGGTCGTCCAGGGCGTGGGCGCTGGTGTCGCGGAGCAGGCCGAGCCGTTCCCGTACCGCCTCGGGCACCTCCGCGCCGCGCCGCTGGAGCACACCGGTGTGCAGCACGAGCAGGCTCAGCCGGTGGGCGAGCACGTCGTGCATCTCGCGTGCGATCCGGGCGCGTTCGGCGAGCCGTACGCGCTCGTCGCGCAGCCGGTTCGCGGCCTCCAGGTGGTCGAGCTGGCGGGCCAGCGACCGGGCGAGCCGCCGGTGGCTGCGCGCCGCGAGGCCGAAGGCCAGCGGGACCGTCACGACCGCGCACGGCAGATAGCTGACCTGGGGCATGTTCACCAGCTCGCGGAAAGGCTCGTACGCGGCGGGCACGAACGCCAGTGCGGTGAGCCCGATCGCGACCGGCGCGGGGCGCCGCACCGTCACGCAGTACAGCGCGATCAGTACGGGCCAGATCTGGCTCTCCAGCAGGAACCCGGCCAGGGCCAGTCCCGCGACGGGGACCGGCAGCCGTCGGCACAGCGGCAGCGCGGCGCACAGCCCGGCGGCGACCAGCGCGCTCGCCGCCGCGCCGTCGACGAGTCCCGCGTCGGCCGTCAGGCCGTCGTGCACCGCCTTGTACGACACGAACGCGAACGCCGCGGCCCGCAACAGCCGGCAGTGCAGCAGCGTCGTCACACGATCGCGCGGGCGGGCGTCCGTTGTCGTCATCCGCCCATCGTAGGGAGCGGATCCGCCCCTCACATTCGACGAAAGTCGGTGCCGCCGGGCCGTCTTACGGCGGATGTGAGGGGTGCCGGAATGCCGAACAGTCGACGGCGGCAGGGGACGAGCACGAACACGCACACCTACAGAGGAGGACTGCCGTGAACGGCAGAACAGGACCCGGGCCGCTGAGCCGGCGCACCGTGCTGGGTGGCGCGGCGGCGACCGCGGGGGCGGGACTGGCGTTCGGAGCACCGGGGGTGAGCGCCGCGGGGGCCGCGACCGCCCGACCGGGCAAGGACGGTGGCGGTGGCGGCCGGTACGCGGGCAGGACCGTCCTCGTCACCGGCGCCACGTCGGGCATCGGCCGGGCCGCGGCCGTCGCGTTCGCCGCCGAGGGGGCCAAGGTCGGTTTCTGCGGTCGCCGGGAGCGCCTCGGTAAGGAGGTCGAGCGCAGGATCCGGTCGGCGGGCGGTGAGGCGACGTTCATCAGGGCCGATGTGCGTCGCCCCGCCGAGGTGAAGTCCTTCGTGGACCGGGTGGTGGACCGGTACGACGGCCTGGACATCGCCCTCAACAACGCGGGGATCCAGAAGCCGTTCACCGATCTGCACGAGGTGACGGTCGAGGACTTCGACGACGTCGCGCTCACCAACACACGTGGTGTGTTCCTGGCGTTGAAGTACCAGATCCCTCATATGCGGGCGCGTGGCGGCGGCGTCATCATCGTGACCGGTTCGTCCAACCAGTTCATGACCCGTTCCGGGCTGGGCAGTTACACGTCGAGCAAGGGCGGTGTGACGGGTCTCGTCCAGGCGTCGGCCATCGAGAACGGCACGCACGGGATCCGTGTCGTGGCGCTGGCCCCCGGAATGACCGACACCCCGATGCTGGACGTCCACCGTCCCGACGGGCTGACGGACGAGGAATGGGTGGCGACGAAGGCCGAGTTCGGCAGGCAGGGGATCGACGCGCTGAAGCGCATGGCGACACCGGAGGAGATGGCGAGCGCCGCACTGGGCCTGGCCTCCCCGGACTTCGCCTTCCAGACGGGCTCGGTGGTCCTGGTCGACGGGGGTCAGCTCGCGGGAATCTGACCCCGGGGGCGGCGGGGGGGCCGGGCGGGGAGCGGGGGCGGGTTGCGCGGCACGGGGGGCCGCGCAACCCGGGCACCGTCTACTGACCGGCGCCGCGTTCCACGACCGTGGAGAGCACGGACGGCAGGGTGTGCCAGTCCGACGACACGATGCTCGCGTGCCGCCCCGCCAGCAGCGTGACGCGGTCGCGCGCCTGCGTCTCCGTCGGGCTCGTGGCGTCGATGGCGGGCGCCACCGCGTGCGCGTCCGTCATGACGACCAGGTAGTGCCGCTGGTCGTACCAGGCGGCGTCGAAGCCCTCGGCGGCGTACGTGGACGCGGAGCCGTCGAAGACGACGAACCACGGCCGCAGCGAGGCGTCCGCGTACCGGGTGCGCGGGTCGGGAGCGGTGGCGCCGAGTACGGCGGGGAAGGCCGCCGCCTCGCGGAGCCGGCCGGCGGCGGCCAGGTCGCGGAGGTGGATGGCGTACTCGCGGTCGGTCCACAGGGTGTCGAGGGGGTTCTGCTGCTCGACGGTGCCGGGGATCAGCTCGAAGATGAACTTGCCCGCGAGCGCGGAGCGCGCCGGCCAGCCGCGTTCCTGGACGGCGCTGTCGAGGTTCGCGCTGCCGCCCACGAGGTCGGCGGGCCGGTAGAGGGCGTCGCCGAGCGTGGAGCCGAGGAGCGCGTCGAGTTGCGCGGGGCCGCGTCCGCCGTTGCCCTGGAAGCCGTCCTTGAGCTCGACCTTGACGAGGATGGGCCGGTGGCCCGGGTTGGCGTCGTGCCAGGCCTTCATGTCCTTGAGGCAGCCGGGCAGCCCCTGGTCGCGCGCCTTGGTGCGCAGTTCACCGGCGTTGGCGGCGTTCACGCAGTTGCTGTTGCTGCCGAGCGGGTTGCTGTGCGAGACCCGCCACGACGCGCCGAACACATTGGTCCACACGTCGAGTTCGAGCATCCCGGCACCGGAGTCCAGCGCGTCGGCGAAGTACGGGAAGGTCGTCTTCTCGTACGCGTTGTGGACCCCGACCCCGGTGGAAGAGGAGTACGGCAGCTGTTCGTCGGCGACGGCGGTGCTCGCCTGGCTCAACACGCCCACCAGCGCCAGCGCCCCGGCCGCGCTCGCGGCCACTGTCGTACGCATGAGTCTTCCCATTGTTCCCGGCCTTCCCGTCATACGAGTGAAGTGTCAGGAACGGTAGGCCAGTTGAGTGACGTACGGGAGGACAGAGGCTTACGCGGACCGGCACTGTTCGCAGTACGGCGAGAACAGACGCACCGGGTGGCCGATATGCGCGGCGCCCGCCCCTACGACGCGGGCCGGGGCGGCGCCGACTGACGGCCCATCAGTTCGGCCAGGCCCCGCCGGGTCGCGGCCAGCACGACGCGGTCCTGGGCGCGCAGCACATAGCCGGGGTGCAGGTCCCAGACCAGGCCGGCGGTCCGGTCCTCGTCGTGGTCGCGGCGGGTGTCGGCGAGATCCGGCAGCCGGTCCCCCGGCGCGGCCGTGTCCAGCGCGATGATCCGCCAGGCGCCCGGTCTGAACACCTCGGCGACGGTGCGCCCTTCGAGTCTCGGATGTCCGGCCACGTCGATCGCGGCGACCAGCAGCACCTTGCGCTCGACCGGGATCGCGCCAAGGATCTGACGCCCCATCATGGCGATGGCGAAGGCCGGCGCGGCGAGCGTGGAGACGCTGCGGCTGCGGGTGAGCGCCCGGGGGTGGGCCGCGCGCAGCGTCCGGTAGACGGCGGTGGCGAACTCGTCGTCGTACAGCCGCAGGGCGACCCGCAGGTCCGGCTTGACGGACCGCGCGTACAGGGCCGCTTCGAGGTTGGTGACATCGACGCTGGTGAGCGCGAGAAGGGCGTGTGCCCGGTGCACCTTGGCCGCCTCCAGGACGCCCTCCTGCGTCACGTCGCCGACCACCGTCGGCACGCGCAGGCTCCGTGCGAGGGCGATACCGCGCGCCTCGGGGTCCTCCTCCACGCACACGACGGGTATGTCGAGTTCACGCAGCCGTACCAGCACCCTGCTCCCGATCTTGCCGAGGCCGAGCAGCACGATGTGACCGGACAGTCCACGGGGCGGTCTGCGCAGGGCCGACGCGTTGCGGAACGTACCGAGCCCTTCGAGTACGGCGGCGAGCAGCACCGGCAGCAGCAACAACCCGGCCACTCCGGACAGGAGTTGGATGATCTGGCGGTCCAGATCCGCACCGGTGGCGGGGTCGCCGATGGCGAAGAGGTCGAGCAGGACGATGTACGTCGCGTGCAGCGGGTGGTCGTCGGTGGTGATCGCGGAGGCGACGGCCAGGGCCAGTACGGCGACGGCGATCCCGGCGAACGACCAGCGCAGCCGCCGGGAGAAGAGCGAACCGAGCGGCGCCCCGCGCCCCGCCGTCCGGCGGCGTGACAGCGGCTCCCCCTCGTGGGAGACGGCCTCCAGGACCACGGTGCCCCGGCCGGTGGCCGCCGCCGTGCTGGCGTCGTCGGGCAGCAGCCGGGGGCCGTCGTGGCCGCTGCTGTCCGAACCCTCCGCGCCGGCGGGGTCGTTGGTCGTCGACGACAGCAGGGCGAGCGTGCACAGACCGGGGTCGGCGACCTCGCCGGGGCCCGGCGGGTTGCGCTCCACGGCCCGCAGCATCAGCCCGTCGGCACGGACGATCTTGCTGGTACCCGCGACGGCGGTGGCCGCCAGCGCGGGTGCGGCGGTGTCGGCGTCCGAGAGCACGGTGGTGGACGCGTCGAGCGCGGCGACGTCCAGGCCGGGGACGGCGACGGCCGCCGCCTGGTCGAGCAGGTCTTCGAGATGCTGGCCGAGTTTGCGGTTGTAGAGCCGGATGACGAGGCGCAGTTGGGGGTTGAGGCGCCGCGCGGCGAGAGCTGTCCTGATGTTGACCTCGTCGTCGTCGTGGACGAGCGCGAGCGCCGCCGCCTCGGCCACTCCCGCCTCCACCAGGACCTCCGTGTCGAGTTCCGGCGTCTCGATGAGCTGCGGAAGCGCGAGGTCACCGGGCCGGCTCTCGGGGCCGCCGGTGGCGGGGCCGTACGTCCGGGCCATGACCGCCGACATCCGGCCGATGAGGGCGGACGCCCTGCCACGGCCGGTGAGCGGCGCGGGGTCCCTGCGTTCCGCGCGCACGGGCGGGACGACGAGGGTGACCTGTTCCCCGTAGACCTCACGCAGCTCACCGGCCAGCCGGTGGCCGAGCGCGTCGTCGCCACACACGATCATGTGGCCGGGTTGCGAGCCGTGTTGTACCTGGGACGGAAGTTGCGGCAGTGACGTCACGTGCCCAGTGTGCCCAACGGAACGTCAGAAAAGGCAAGTTCCGGCCGGTCAGCGCCCTCGGGCGGCCGTCCGGGGCCCCGCCGCACGGCCGTACCGACTGGCTCCGCTCAGCGCCGGACGGCCCGCAGGACGACGAACTTCGGATCGCTCGCCATGACGTCGCAGTTGCCGAACAGCCGCCGCAGCTTGGTGTGGTAGCCGAGATGCCTGTTGCCGACGACCCACAGCTCGCCGCCGGGGCGCAGCGCCTCGCGTGACCCGGTGAACATCCGGAAGGCCGTCGCGTCGGTCGTCGCCTGATGGCTGTGGAACGGCGGATTGTTGAGTACGAGATCGGCCGACCCGGCCGCCACGGTGGCCATGCCGTCGCCGACGACGAACTCCACCGGACTGTCCGTGTCGACGTTCTTGGCGTAGGTCGCCTCGGCGGACGCCACGGCCGAGAAGGACTCGTCGATGAAGGTCAGCCGGGCTTCCGGATTGGCCACGGCGACGGCGGTGCCGACAACGCCGTTCCCGCAGCCGAGGTCGACGACGTGCTCCCGGCCACGGCGCTCGGGCAGATTGCGCAGGAAGAACCTCGTACCGATGTCGAGGCGTTCGGCGCAGAAGATGCCGGCGTGGTTGGTCACGGTCAGGCCGGAGGCGGTGCCGGCGCCCTCGGGGACGGTGTATGAGATCGGCCAGGGGCCCGCCGCCGCGCGGGCGCGGTCACCGGCGCGGGCGCGGTCGGCGAAGGGCGCGCAGAAGATCAGACGTGCCTTCTTCACGGCGAGCGACGTCCGGGTGGGGCCGAGGATCTGCTCGAAGAGTTTCAGTGTGGAGGTGTGGATCTCGGTGACCTTGCCGGTGCCGACGACGACGGTCCCCGGATGGACGGCGGGCGCCAGCCGGTGCAGCTGGTCCTCCAGCAGGGACAGACTCTTGGGCACCCGGATCAGCAGGACGTCGATCCGCTCGGGCGGGGTGTCCCGTACCGAGAGGAGCCGTACGGCGTCGGTGTCGACGCCGTTGCGCAGCAGATTGGCGCGGGTCGCCCGCTGCGTGAGGTACGAGTCGGTGATCTGTACAGGGCGGTGCGGGGCGAGCGCGGTGGCGAGCGCGCCCCACCGGTCGCCGACGACCACCACGCTGCCGGACAGATCGACGCCGCTCCCGGCGCCGCCGGAGGTTCCGGCCTCCGCCTCGGCCTCGGCGAGATGCCGCAGCAGATACTCGTCGGCCGCGTCCCAGGCCCGGAGCGTGTCACGGGGCTGCTCGGGAAAGCGGGCAAGGTCGAGATCGCCCCAGGGCGTCGTCAAACGGTTCATCGTCCACTCAGGCTAACCGAGCGAACGGGCCGCCCCCTCGGCGGTGCAACCCGCTGAACTGCCGTTCAGCCGTCCTGGTCCGTACGATCCCGGTCCCGCGCCGCCTGTTCCTTGGCCATCTCGCGGGCCCGCTGGAGCGCGGCCCTGGCCTGCCGCACGGTCAGTACGGCGGCGAACTCGGACCGCGCGATGTCGAGCACGACGTCGGCGTCGGCGGGCGGTTCCGGGTGGTTGCGTAACGCGATGTCGGCGGCGGCCAGCGCGAGGATGTCGTCGTCGGGCGACGCGTCGGGCTGGGACATGCTCCGCATGACCTGGTGCCAGAGCCCGCTCATACCCTCACGCTCCCTCGTCCGCCCGTACGGCGCCGTCTCCCGGTCCCGTGGGATGGCCGATCGTGGCGAGCACGTGCTGGATCAGCTCGTCGGCCACGACCTCGCGCGGCACCGCTCCACCACCGCGGGCCCAGTGCGCGATCAGTTCGTTGATGGCGCCGATCAGGGCCACCATGGCCAGGGTGTAGTCACGCGGCACCGCCTCGCCGCGTCCGACGGCGCGGTCCGCCTCGCCGGTCAGGAAGTCCGTCCACAAGCTGCGCCAGACCACCCGGTGGTCCTCCACGGCGCGGTTCACCCCGATCACCTCGACGAAGGCGACCTGCGTGGCCGCGAGATCGGCGGTCACCGCGCCCACGTACGCGCGCACCATCGCGGTCACCCGGGTCCTGGTGTCGGCCGCGTCGATGCCGGGACCGTCAAGGGCCGCGAGTGTCGCCTCCATGCCGGCCCGCGCGACCTGGTTGTGCAACGCGATCAGCAGGGCTTCACGCCCCTCGAACTCCTGGTAGAAGGCGCGGATCGAGACATGCGCCGTGGCGCAGATCCGCTCGATCGACGTGCCCACGTAACCGCGGGTCGTGAAGAGATCGGTCGCCGTCGTCAGCAGCCGCTCACGGCGCAGCGCCTTGCGGGCGTGTCCGGTGCCGAGTGCCGCTCCGTGAAGACCGTCCGTACCGTCGGTACCGCCCACGGGATCACTTGCCGATTCCATTCGCTCTCCCCGAATCACACCGTGCCCGCATCACGCCACACGCCCGTGGCGGAATCACCGGTAAGAGTGCTTACCGAGCATGGCACGCCCTATGCGCCCGCCGGTCGGGTTTCGGTGAATTCCGTTTCATTCACTGCGGTTCCGACCCGCCCGTCACACCCACCCCACCGGCCACAGCCCCCGGGCGGTAGCCCGAGTGCCCGCCCCGTAACCCGTGTGGCGGCAGCGGCGGGCCCCCGGAGTGCGCTGACAATTCATCACTTCTAGCGTCGGGATCGCCGTGTGGTGCGTTCGGCATTTCCCGCCGTGGCGCCTCCGACGTACACGGGACGATCACGAGTGGGAGATGCGATGCGGCGCACGATAGGTACGGCCTCGGCGGCGGTCGCGGGCGCCGCGGCTCTCATTCTCGGCGCGGGGGCGCCCGCGTTCGCGGGCGACGAGGCCGAATACGACTACAGCGTCTCCCCCGAGGCGATCGAACCCGGCGGCGAGGTGACGATCCGGACCGCCGGCTGCCAGGTGCCCACCGTGACCGTGTCGTCGGGAGTCTTCGAGACCGTCACCCTCAACGAGGGTGAGTCGAAGTCGGCGAGGATCTTCGACGACGTGAAGCCGGAGGCCGAGTACGAGATCACCTTCGACTGCGACGGTGTGATCCGCTCGTTGCCCCTGATGATCAAGCCCGGCAAACCGGGCAAGCCCGGGAAGCCCGAGAACCCCGGCAAGCCGCCGCACTCGGCGGAGCCGCCGGAGCCGTGGGAGCCGTCCCGGCCGGAGCACCCGGAGCAGCGGCCGCACGAGCCTCACGAGGACGGCGCGCACAAGGGCGTGAACGCCGGAATCGGCGGCAGCACCGACGGCGGGCCGAACACGGCGGGCCTGGCGGTCGGAGGCGCGGTCATCGCGGTCGCGCTCGGCGGCGGTATCCGCCTCGCCCGCAACCGGCCGGAGAACGGTTCCCGATGACGGAGACGGAACGGCTCCGCGCCTCCCGCTGGTCGACGGTCGTACTGCTCCTGCTCGTGGGCATCTTCGTGGTGCGGCTCAGCAGCGAGGGCGGGCTCGTGCTCCCGCCCCAGCCGGCGGGCGCGGGACCCGTCGCGGCCGACGCCGATCCGAACGCCGGTACGGGCGCGGACGCCGTCCCGATGCCGCGCCCGGCGGGAGCGGCCGCGAAGGCCGCGCCTCCGCTGCCGGGCTCCACCGCGACCCGGATCCGTATCCCCTCGGTACGCGTCGACGCGCCGCTGACGCGGGTGTCGCTGGACGCGGACGGCTGGATCGACGCGCCGCCGCCCACCAGACCGGATCTGGCGGGCCATTTCCGGGGGTCGGTGACACCCGGCGAGCAGGGCACCTCGGTGATCGTCGGTCATGTCGACACCGGTCAAGGCCCCGCCGTCTTCTACGACTTGGGCCGGCTCACCAAGGACAGCCGCGTCGAAGTGACCCGCGCGGACGGCACCACGGCCGTGTTCACCGTCTACGGCGTCGAGGGCTTCACCAAGCGGAACTTCCCGGCCGAGAACGTCTACCGCGCGACGGGCGCGCCGGAACTGCGCCTGATCACCTGCGGCGGCGCCTTCACCGAGAAGACGGGGTACCAGGGCAATGTGGTCGCCTTCGCCAGACTCACCGAGACCCGCAAGGCGGCCTGACCGGCGGCGGCACGGCAAACCTGTTGCGGTACGGGCGACGACCCCGCTGAAGTGGGCGGATGGACACTGAAGCCGTACTCACACTGTTCGACCGCCAGATGCGCAGAGAGGCCCCGGCCGACGGCCCCGGGGTCGTGGTCGAACGGGTCGGCGCCGTGGTCCGCCAGACGACCACCGTCGGCGGACCCGGCACGGACGGGGTCACGGACGGGGTCGCGGACGAGCCGGCGGACGGCGGCTGGAACGGCGTCCTCTGGTCGGATCTGGACACCGACTCGGCGGATGCCGCGATCGCCGAGCAGGTACGCCATTTCACCTCCCTGGGCCTTGAGTTCGAGTGGAAGGTCTACTCGCACGACGGCCCGCGCGACCTCGCCCGCCGCCTGGAGGCGGCCGGGTTCACGCCGGAGCCTCCGGAGACGCTGATGATCGCCGAGGCCGCGGCCCTGCCTGGCGATGTCGCGCTGCCCGACGGAGTGCGGCTGATCGCGGTCACCGACGTGGCGGGCGTGGAGCTGATGGCCGAGGTCCACGAGCAGGCGTTCGGTACGGACCGTTCACACACCCGCGAGCGCCTGCTGGCCCAGCTCGCGGCCGCCCCGGGGGACGTGGCGGCGGCGGTCGCCATGGCCGGTGACGTACCGGTGAGCGCGGCGCGGATGGAGCTGCCGACCGGCACGGAGTTCGCCGGCCTGTGGGGCGGCGGCACCGTCCCCGCCTGGCGCGGCCGGGGTCTCTACCGCGCGCTGGTCGCCTTCCGTACCCGCCTGGCCGCCGAGCGGGGCTACCGCTACATGCAGGTCGACGCGTCGAGCCAGAGCCGCCCCATTCTGCGGCGGCTGGGCTTCGAGGAGCTGAGCACGACCACTCCGTACGTCCACACGCCCGGCTGACCGGCCGGACCCCGATCGGCCCGAGCGACCGGGCGCCCCGGATCTCAGACCCGGGCGCGCGCCCGGGTCGCGGGCGCGTGTACGCCGGTGGGAGTAGCCGCCGGGTGAAGAACCGGAGAATATTCCCCGATCGCGGATCGGAAAATTCACCGGCGACTCGCTCGATTTTTCGCGGCGTGGACCGGGATCGCCAAGACGTCCCGTACTCGGCCGCATGCACCGTGCTACTGTAGACACCAGTTGCAGTTGTGGTTCCCGAAGACTTCAAGTGCTCTCGCTGACTTTATGTGTCGGTGGGCGCGCTTTTGTATTTCCGGTGCTTTTCCGGACGGGGTAATCATTTAAGGCGACGCGGGGTTCGCACAGTGCGAGCCCCCGGGCAGCATTGCCCTGAAGGAGATCAAAATGGCTAGTGGCACCGTCAAGTGGTTCAACGCGGAAAAGGGTTTCGGCTTCATCGAGCAGGACGGCGGCGGCGCTGACGTCTTCGCCCACTACTCGAACATCGCCGCCCAGGGCTTCCGTGAGCTGCAGGAGGGCCAGAAGGTGAACTTCGACGTCACGCAGGGCCAGAAGGGCCCGCAGGCGGAGAACATCGTTCCCGCCTGACGCTGAGGCGTAAGACGTAGCTGGGGCCCGCACCTTGCGATGCGGGCCCTGGCTACGTTGCTTTTTCTCCGGGGCCCGCCCGGTGCGCGTGACACATCGAAGTGTGGCGCGGGACCAGGTTTCTCCTCGCTGTCCTGACGGCCGGCCGACAAATCTCCACCGATGTCGGCCCCGCACCGGACTGCCGGGCCCCCGTACTCCTGGCGACCTGGTCGCCTACGCTCGGTCGATTCCGAGTATTTCCACGTGCCGGTTCCGGCGTTTCACGCCCCGGCGCGGTTCTGTTTTTGTTTTCCCCCGGCTCGTTCTTGCGATTCTTTGCGCGGTCATTCTGCCCAAGAGTTCCTCGATACGTGCCGCATCGAGAGAGGTTCAGCATGAACCGCACACCTCGCACGAACGACCGTTACTCACGTACCCGCTCCGGCGGCCCCGGCGCCTCCGGCGGTGGCGGCAGCCGCTTCCGCCCGCAGTCGTCGGGCTCGGGCCGTTCGGGTTCCTCCGGCCGGTCGGGAGGCGGCTACGGCCGTCGTCCCGCCGCCGTGCACGGCGAATTCGCCCTGCCGGTCACCATCACTCCCGCCCTGCCCGCCGTGGCGACCTTCGCCGAGCTGGACATGCCGTCGCCGGTGATGACCGCGCTCACCGGCCTCGGCATGAGCGAGCCGTTCCCGATCCAGGCGGCGACGCTGCCGAACTCGCTCGCGGGACGCGACGTCCTCGGCCGCGGCCGTACCGGCTCCGGCAAGACCCTCGCCTTCGGCCTGGCGCTCCTCGTCCGCACCGCCGGACAGCGTGCCCAGCCGAAGCAGCCGCTGGCGCTCGTTCTCGTACCGACGCGTGAACTGGCCCAGCAGGTCACCGACGCGCTCACCCCGTACGCCCGTTCGCTGAAGCTGCGGCTCACCACCGTCGTCGGCGGTATGTCGATCGGCCGGCAGGCCGGCGCGCTGCGCGGCGGCGCCGAGGTCGTCGTCGCGACCCCGGGGCGGCTCAAGGACCTCATCGAGCGCGGCGACTGCCGGCTGGACCGGGTCGCCATCACCGTCCTCGACGAGGCCGACCAGATGGCCGACATGGGCTTCATGCCGCAGGTCACCGAACTGCTCGACCAGGTACGGCCCGAGGGCCAGCGGATGCTGTTCTCGGCGACGCTGGACCGCAATGTGGACCTGCTGGTCCGCCGTTACCTGAACGACCCGGTGGTCCACTCCGTCGACGCCGCCGTCGGCACGGTCACCACGATGGAGCACCACGTCCTGCATGTGCAGAACGCCGACAAGTACGCGACCACCACGGAGATCGCGGCGCGTGACGGCCGGGTGCTGATGTTCCTGGACACCAAGCACGCCGTCGACCGGCTGACCGAGCACCTGCTGAACAGCGGCGTACGCGCCGCCGCGCTGCACGGTGGCAAGTCCCAGCCGCAGCGCACCCGGACGCTCGCCCGGTTCAAGACGGGTCATGTCACCGTGCTGGTGGCGACGAACGTCGCGGCGCGGGGCATTCACATCGACAATCTCGACCTCGTCGTGAACGTCGACCCGCCCAGCGACCACAAGGACTATCTGCACCGTGGCGGGCGCACCGCGCGCGCCGGGGAGTCGGGCAGCGTCGTCACGCTCGTCCTGCCCAACCAGCGTCGCGACATGACGCGTCTGATGGCCGACGCGGGCATCGTGCCCCAGGTCGCGCAGGTCCGCTCCGGCGAGGCCGAGCTGAGCCGGATCACCGGGGCGCAGGCGCCCTCGGGTGTTCCCGTGGTCATCTCCACGCCCGTCTCGGAGCGCGCCAAGGGCGGTTCGGGCAGCCGTGGCCGCAGCCGTCCGGCCCAGGGCCGCAGGTCGTCGGGCTCGGGTGCCTCGCAGGGCCGGTCCGGCGGCGCTCGCCAGTCGTCGTCGCGCAGCTGGTCCGCGTAAACAGCCGAGGGCCGCACAGGTCCTCATAGGGCGCATACGGAAGAGGGCCCCGTCACCGACTGGTGACG
>NZ_JBHUUW010000060.1:0-47751 GCF_042670825.1 Streptomyces sp. NPDC057137
GCACCCGCACGGTGCGCCGCCCGCCGCTCGTAGGCGCGGGCTCCCGACCCCTCAGGGCCGGGGCGGTGTCGGACGCGCGCTCAGTGCGCGCCGCCCTGCGCCTCAAGGCGCTTGTACGAGGCCTCGATCTCGGCCTCCGCCTCGGCGCGGCCCACCCAGTCCGCGCCTTCGACCGACTTGCCGGGCTCCAGGTCCTTGTAGACCTCGAAGAAGTGCTGGATCTCCAGGCGGTCGAACTCCGACACGTGGTGGATGTCCCGCAGGTGCTCCACGCGCGGGTCCGAGGCGGGGACGCACAGCAGCTTGTCGTCGCCACCGGCCTCGTCCGTCATCCGGAACATGCCGATCGCGCGGCATTTGATGAGACAGCCGGGGAACGTCGGCTCGTCCAGGATGACCAGCGCGTCCAGCGGGTCGCCGTCCTCGCCGAGGGTGTTCTCCACGAAGCCGTAGTCGGCCGGGTAGCTGGTCGAGGTGAAGAGACGACGGTCAAGGCGGATGCGGCCGGTCTCGTGGTCCACCTCGTACTTGTTTCGCGAACCCTTAGGGATCTCGATGGTGACGTCGAACTCCACGGGTGGCTCCTCCATGATCAACACAACTGTCGGTGATGCTGCTGTCGGTGATACCGCACGTCACCGGGGCCGACCTCGGGGCCGACCCCGGGACCGAGCAGGATCGGCCATCGTTGGCCGGGGCACCGTGCTCGTGGCAACGCGCAGTGATTAAGTGTCCCCCACGCAGCTGTGTGATCGCGAAAGGGGCTGGTCAACCGTGCTTGAGCCAAAAGTGTGGCAGCTCACGGCAGGTTCAGCCGTGCTCGGCCTGATGATCGCGGCCGGGGCGGTGGCCATGGCCGGCCCCTGGGACTCCGGTCAGCGTAAGGCCGAGCGCGACTGGGCGGCCGCTCAGGGCCGTACAGGTGGCGCACATCACCCGAGCGGCCACCCGGGCAAGCCCGCGCCCGCGCCCAGCGCCGCCGGAGTGCTCGACGAACTCGCCGCACCGGTCGAGTCCCTGTCCGCGCCCGCCGATCTCCCCGCCGACCTCAAGAAGACTCTCGGGCCGCTGCTCGGATCCCCCGACCTCGGACCGGCGCCAGCGGCGTCCGTCGTCGATGTCGCCACGGGCGAGCAGCTGTTCGGCGAGCGCGCCGACCGGCCGATGACACCGGCCTCCACCGTCAAGATCGCCACGGCGGTCGCCGCCCTCTCGGCACTCGGCCCCGACCACCGCATCCCCACCACCGTGGTCACCGCTGACGTCGAGGGCAAGGGCGACGACAAGGGCGGCGAGGGCAGGAACCAGAGCGACAACGAGAGCGGCGACGACAAAGGCGACGACAAGGGCGACGACGGCCCGACCGAGATCACCCTCGTCGGCGGCGGCGACGCCACCCTCGACCGGAAGGGCCTGCGCGCCCTCGCCGAGGACACCGCCCGGGAGCTGCGGGACCGCGGCGTGCACGAGGTCACCGTCCGTTTCGACGTGTCCCTCTACTCCGGGCCCCGCGAACACCCGATCGGCCCCAACGACAACATCGCCCCGGTCACCGCGCTGATGACCGGCCAGGGCCGTCTCGACGACTCCGCCCGTGACTCCTTCGGCGGCCCGGCACCGCGCAGCGGCGACCCGGCGGGCGACGCCGCCGACGTCTTCGCCGAGCTGCTGCGCGAACGCGGCCTCAAGACCTCGAAGCCCCCGGCCCTGGGCAAGGCCCCCAAGGACGCCGACCGTCTCGCGGTGACGTACTCGCGCCCCGTGTCCGCCCTGGTCGAGCGGATGCTGACGAACAGCGACAACGACATCGCCGAATCACTCGTCCGGCAGACCGCCGTCAAGGCGGGCAGGCCTGCGAGCTTCGCCGGTGCCCAACAGGCCGTCCAGGCCGAGCTGAAGGAGCAGAAACTGCCCGTCGGCGGCGCGCTCCTGCGCGACGGCAGCGGTCTCAACCGCCACGACAGGATCACCACCGGCCTGCTCACCGCGCTGCTCGCCCGAGCGGCCGACCCCGACCGGCCCGAGTTGCGGCCGGTCCTCACCGGCCTCCCGGTGGCCGGATTCAGCGGCACGCTCCAGGGCCGGTACGCCGACGCCGACGCGATCACCGGCAGCGGTCTGATCCGCGCCAAGACCGGCACGCTGACCGGCGTGAACTCCCTGGCGGGCACGGTCGTCGGCCCCGGCGGTCGGCTGCTCGCCTTCGCCTTCCTGGCGGAGAAGGCCCCGACCCCCGATACGGCCCAACGGGCCCTGGACCACCTCTCGGCGGAACTCGTGTCCTGACCACCCCCTGCCCCCACGCGGCGACAAGCGCGCCCACACGCACCGGGCACCGCACCGAGCACCGCGCCGACACACACCGAAGACGCACCGAAGACGCACCGACGAGGACCGGCCGGGACGGCAACAGCCCGGCCGACACCCCACCGCCTTTCGGCCCGAGCACGTACGGTTGACGCATGACGAGCATCGGTGGGGCCGAGATGGTGGACTGGAATCTCGCGGTGGCAACCGCGACCCGCCTCGCGCGGCCGGGACCGGAAGTGACCCGGGACGAGGCCCGCGAGATCGTCGCCGAGCTGCGGCGGCACGCCAAGGCGGCCGAGGAGCACGTGCGCGCCTTCACGCGGATGATCCCGGAAGGCCACGAGCCACCGGACACCCCGGTCCTGGTCGTGGACCGGGCGGGCTGGATCAAGGCGAACGTCGCGGGCTTCCGTGAGCTGCTCAAGCCCCTCCTCGACAAGATGCAGGACCGCAGGTCGAGCACGGCGGGCGGCGCCGTCCTCGGCGCCGTGGGCGGCAAGGTGACCGGCGTCGAGCTGGGCATGCTGCTGTCGTTCCTGTCCTCCCGCGTCCTCGGTCAGTACGAGACGTTCGCCCCGCCGAGCCGCGACCTCCCTTCGAGCGACGGCGGCGGCGGCCGGCTGCTGCTCGTCGCGCCGAACATCGTCCACGTCGAGCGCGAACTGGAAGTCGACCCGCACGACTTCCGGCTCTGGGTCTGCCTGCACGAGGAGACCCACCGCACCCAGTTCACCGGCGTGCCATGGCTCCGTGACCACCTTGAGGGTGAGATCCAGTCATTCCTCGAAGAGACCGACGTCGATCCGTCGACCGTCGTGGAACGCCTGCGTGAAGCGGCCCAGTCGCTGACCGGCAGCCGTCCCGAGGGCGAGGAGGACGACGACGGCCGGAGCCTGGTCGAACTGGTGCAGACCCCCGGCCAGAAGGAGATCCTCGGCCGCCTCACCGCCGTCATGTCGCTGCTCGAAGGCCACGCCGACTACGTGATGGACGGCGTCGGGCCGCAGGTCGTGCCCTCGGTGGCCGAGATCCGCGAGAAGTTCCAGCAGCGCAGGGCCAAGGGCGCCAGCCGGCTCGATCAGGCGCTGCGCAAGCTGCTGGGGCTGGACGCGAAGCTGCGGCAGTACCGGGACGGGGAGCGTTTCGTACGAGCCGTGGTGGACGAGGTCGGCATGGACGGCTTCAACCGTGTCTGGACCTCCCCCAACACCCTTCCCACGAAGGCGGAGATCGCCAAGCCGGCGGACTGGATCGCGCGGGTGCACCGCAAGGCCGAGTCCTAAACCCCGTCAGAAGGGGCAGCGGCCTCCTAAAGAGGCGGCCGCGGGCCCCGTGCCGGATGTCAACGTCCACACGTGTCCACCGGAATGGGCCAGCATCACCCATCCGAGGGACCGTGGGCGGTGGGTAGGCGTGCAATGCTCGGGGAACGGCCCGGTTCTGTCACCATCGACGCACTCTGTGTGACTGAACCCCGTCCCTACTCCGACCGAGGCACCCCCCAAACATCACGAAGGGCACCGGACATGGGTCCCCATCCTGCGGTCGCGGCGATACGCCTGGCGGTCCGCCGCGTACTCCACGACGTCATCACCGAATGCTCCGAACTCGCGAGCTCCGACAACGAGCGCTCCCGGCGTACCCCGGTAGCAGTCGGCGACCGTGCCGCCGCACCACTCCCGGCCGACGGCCGCCCGCTGGTGCTCGTCGCCTGTTCCGGAGGCGCCGACTCCATGGCGCTCGCCTCCGCCCTCGCCTTCGAGGCCCGCAAGCTTTCCGTCCGCGCGGGCGCCGTCACCGTCGACCACGGCCTCCAGGCCGGCTCCGAACTCCGCGCCGCCGAAGTCGTCTCCCGGCTCGCCGCCATGCGGCTCGACCCTGTCGAGTCCGTCGCCGTGACCGTCGGTCGCGACGGGGGGCCCGAGGCCGCCGCCCGCGACGCGCGCTACGCCGCCCTGGACGCCGCCGCCGAGCGCCACGGCGCCGCCGCCGTCCTGCTGGGCCACACCCGGGACGACCAGGCCGAGACGGTCCTGCTCGGCCTCGCCCGCGGCTCCGGCACCCGCTCGCTCTCCGGGATGGCCCCCGTCTCCGGCGCCACCGGACGCTACCGCCGCCCCTTTCTCCAACTCGACCGGCAGACGGCCCGCAAGGCCTGCCTGGTCCAGGCGATCCCGGTCTGGGACGACCCGCACAACGCCGACCCCGCGTACACCCGCTCGCGCCTGCGCCACGAGGGCCTGCCCGCCCTGGAGAAGGCGCTCGGCAAGGGCGTCGTCGAGGCCCTGGCCCGTACGGCGCAGCTCTCCCGCGACGACGCCGACGCCCTCGACGCCTGGGCCGCCGACGTCGAGTCCGCCGTACGGGACGATGCCGGACAGTTGGAATGCGCCAAGCTGTACGCGCTGCCGCCCGCCGTTCGCCGCCGCGTCCTGCGCCGGGCCGCGGTCGTCGCGGGGGCGCCCGCCGGGTCGCTCTTCGCCCGGCACATCGAGGAGGTCGACCGCCTGATCACGGGCTGGCGAGGCCAGGGCGCCATCAACCTGCCGGGCCGCGTCGAGGCCCAACGGCAGGGTGGCAGACTGGTCATCCGGCAGGGCTGAAGCGCTGAAGCACGACGGCTGTGTCTCCGGGGTGGCGAGTTCCGGCCTCCTGGCCGACAACGAAAGTGATGCGGGTGGACCACAAGGACATGGGCGCCGACCTCCAGTCGGTGCTCATCACCAAGGAAGAAATCGACGCGAAGCTGGTCGAGTTGGCCGCCAAGATCGACGCGGAGTACGCGGGCAAGGACGTCCTCCTCGTCGGCGTCCTCAAGGGCGCCGTCATGGTGATGGCGGACCTGGCGCGTGCGCTGTCCACCCCTGTGACGATGGACTGGATGGCCGTGTCCTCGTACGGCGCCGGGACGCAGTCGTCCGGCGTGGTCAGGATCCTCAAGGACCTGGACACCGACATCAAGGGCAAGCACGTCGTGATCGTCGAGGACATCATCGACTCGGGCCTGACGCTCTCGTGGCTGCTGTCGAACCTCGGCTCGCGCGAGCCCGCCTCGCTCGAAGTCTGCACGCTGCTCCGTAAGCCGGATGCCGCAAAGGTCGCGATCGATGTGAAATGGATCGGATTCGACATTCCCAATGAGTTCGTCGTCGGTTATGGCCTCGATTACGCGGAGAAGTACCGCAATCTGCCATTCGTCGGCACACTCGCCCCCCATGTGTACGGCGGCTGACCCGGGCACCCGGCCCGCCGGGCCGGGCCGGGAACCCCCGCACCCTTCCCGCCGTTGGAGCATGGGAAGACCGGTTTACCGGCAGTCCCGTGCGGTCGCGGGTGACAATGCTGGGGTACGGTCCGAAGAACAGTCTTTTCTCACAGCAGCATTTACCTACGGGCAGGAGGGACGGGGCGTTCTCGCTCCGTATGGATGGACGTGAAGCGATACTTCCGTGGGCCGGTCATGTGGATCGTGCTGGCCGTCCTCGCCGTGGTCGTGTTGATGCAGGTCGTCGGCTCGTCGGGCGGCTACAAGACGGTGGACACCGGCGAGGTCGTCCAGGCGATCGACAAGAACCAGGTCGACCAGGTCAAGCTGACCACAGGCGACGAACAGATCATCAAGATCGACCTCAAGGACGGCAAGAAGGTCCAGGGCGGCGACAAGGTCCAGGCAAGCTACATCGGCTCGCAGGGCTCCGCTCTGGCCGCCAAGCTGCAGGGCAAGTTCGAGAGCGGCGACATCAAGCAGGGCTACACGGTCTCGCCCTCGAAGCAGAGTCCGTTCGTCTCCGTACTGCTCTCCCTGCTGCCGTTCGTCCTCATCGTCGTGGTCTTCCTGTTCCTGATGAATCAGATGCAGGGCGGCGGCTCCCGAGTCATGCAGTTCGGGAAGTCCAAGGCCAAACTCATTACCAAGGACACCCCCAAGACGACGTTCTCCGACGTCGCGGGGTCCGACGAGGCCGTCGAGGAACTTCACGAGATCAAGGAGTTCCTCCAGGAGCCCGCGAAGTTCCAGGCGGTCGGCGCCAAGATCCCGAAGGGCGTGCTGCTCTACGGCCCGCCCGGTACGGGCAAGACGCTGCTCGCCCGCGCGGTCGCCGGCGAGGCCGGCGTCCCGTTCTACTCGATCTCCGGTTCCGACTTCGTCGAGATGTTCGTCGGTGTCGGTGCCTCCCGAGTGCGTGACCTCTTCGAGCAGGCCAAGGCGAACGCCCCGGCGATCGTCTTCGTCGACGAGATCGACGCCGTCGGCCGGCACCGCGGTGCGGGCCTCGGCGGTGGCCACGACGAGCGCGAGCAGACGCTCAACCAGCTGCTCGTCGAGATGGACGGGTTCGACGTGAAGGGCGGCGTCATCCTGATCGCCGCCACGAACAGGCCCGACATCCTCGACCCGGCGCTGCTGCGCCCGGGACGATTCGACCGCCAGATCGCGGTCGACCGCCCGGACATGCTGGGCCGGCTGGCGATCCTCAAGGTTCACCAGAAGGGCAAGCCGGTCGCCCCGGACGTCGATCTGGGCGCTGTCGCCCGTCGTACGCCCGGCTTCACCGGAGCGGACCTGGCGAACGTGCTGAACGAAGCGGCGCTCCTCACGGCGCGCGGCGACAAGAAGCTCGTCGACAACCACTCCCTGGACGAGGCCATCGACAGAGTCGTGGCGGGCCCGCAGAAGCGGACCCGGATCATGTCCGAGAAGGAAAAGAAGATCACCGCCTACCACGAGGGCGGCCACGCCCTGGTCGCGGCGGCGTCTCCGAACTCCGACCCGGTGCACAAGATCACGATCTTGTCCCGCGGCCGGGCCCTGGGTTACACCATGGTCCTGCCGGACGAGGACAAGTACTCGACCACGCGTAACGAGATGCTCGACCAGCTGGCCTACATGATGGGCGGGCGCGCGGCGGAGGAACTGGTCTTCCACGACCCGACCACCGGCGCGGCCAACGACATCGAGAAGGCGTCGGCGACGGCACGGGCCATGGTCACGCAGTACGGCATGACCGAGCGGCTCGGCGCGATCAAGTTCGGCGGCGACAACACGGAGCCCTTCGTCGGGCGTGAGATGGGCCACCAGCGCGACTACTCGGAAGAGGTCGCCGCGCTGGTCGACGAAGAAGTGAAGAAGCTGATCGAGACCGCGCACAACGAGGCCTGGGAGATCCTCGTCGAGAACCGCGACGTTCTCGACAACCTGGTCCTCGCGCTGCTGGAGAAGGAGACGCTCAACAAGGAGCAGATCGCCGAGATCTTCTCGACGATCGTGCGGCGCCCGGCCCGTCCGGCCTGGACCGGCTCCTCGCGGCGTACGCCTTCGACACGTCCTCCGGTGCTCTCGCCGAAGGAGCTGGCCCTCACCAACGGAGCGACCGGCACCAACGGCGCGCTTCCCGGTGTGACGACCGGCGACCCGGCGGCCGAGGCCGTTCCGGAGGAGCGTCCGGAAAGCTGATCCCGGGCTTCTCACCAGGCCCGGAATAGATGCCGCGTCCCACAGGTCTTAGCCTGATGGGGCGCGGCATTTGTGTGGCCGTGCACGGAACGGCGGAGGAGCGAGGCCCAGATGACCAACCCCGTGAGGCTGGACGGCGAGGGTGTGATCGGCGAGTTCGACGAGAAGCGGGCCGAGAACGCCGTACGGGAGCTTCTGATCGCGGTCGGGGAGGACCCGGACCGCGAGGGCCTGCGCGAGACGCCGGGGCGGGTGGCCCGCTCGTACAAGGAGATATTCGCGGGACTCTGGCAGCGGCCCGAGGACGTCCTGACGACGACGTTCGACATCGGCCACGACGAGATGGTCCTGGTGAAGGACATCGAGGTGCAGAGTTCCTGCGAGCACCATCTGGTGCCGTTCCACGGCGTCGCGCACGTCGGGTACATCCCGTCGGCCGACGGGAAGATCACCGGGCTGTCGAAGCTGGCGCGACTGGTGGACGTGTACGCCCGCAGGCCGCAGGTGCAGGAGCGGATGACCACGCAGATCGCGGACTCGCTGATGAAGATCCTGGAGCCGCGCGGCGTGATCGTGGTCGTCGAGTGCGAGCACATGTGCATGTCCATGCGCGGAGTGCGCAAGCCCGGCGCCAAGACGATCACCTCGGCGGTACGGGGGCAGCTGCGCGACCCGGCGACCCGCAACGAGGCGATGAGCCTGATCATGGCCCGCTGAACCACGACGGGTACCGCGAGCGCCGGCCGCCGGCGCCGGTGCTGCCCCCGGTGCGATCAGGCGTGGGCGGTGCCGTGGCCCTGGTGCTCGTCGTCGGGCCCGTCGGGGAGCTTGCAGACGCGCTCCAGGAAGAACGCGGCGGCGATCACCGCGATGCCGGCCAGTACCGAGGCTCCCGCGTAGTACGCCTGGTCCCGCCGCGCGGGGATGTCCAGGGAGCCGAGCAGGAAGACGCCCGTCCCGCCGTACATCCCGGCGACCAGGGCCGCGACCAGCGCGCTCGCGTGGCCGAAAACGACCGCGCGGGCCGCCATCAGCGGATCGACGCCCTTGGCTCCCGGCCGGCGCTCACGCTGGGCGCGCAGCCGGGACCGCAGCGAGAGCGCCGTCGCCGCGAGGACGACGGCGATCACCGCGAGGACGATGGGCGCCGCGAGGGGCACGCTGGGCAGGGTGCCGAGCGAGTCCCAGAGGCGCGTACCGCCCCACGAGAGCACCCCGGCCACGGCGAAGAGGCCCGCCAGCACCCCGATCCGCAATTGCCTCACCGCGACAGCCCACCCTTCACCCGTACTCGTCACGCGCACACACGCACATGCCACCGGCACCTGTGGCCGGTCGACCGACCGATTCGCAGAGCCTAACGACTAGTCGGGCAGCCGGAGTTCCAGGTCCGCCCGAGGCTCGACGCCGTCCTGCTCCACGACGGCGAGCAGTTCGGAGACCGTACCCCGCCCGGTCAGCAGCGCCTCGGGCTCCACGTCGTGCCAGGGCACCAGCACGAAGGCCCGCTGATGGGCGCGCGGGTGCGGCAGGGTGAGCACCGGGTCGTCCGAGACGACGTCCGCGTACGCCACGATGTCGACGTCGATCGTGCGCGGCCCCCAGCGCTCCACTCGGACGCGGTCGAAGGCCTCCTCGACGGCCTGGGCGCGCTCCAGCAGCGACGCGGGCGGCAGCGTGGTCTTCACCACGACGACCGCGTTGAAGTACGAGGGCTGGGAGCCCGGTTCGACGCCCCAGGGCGCCGTCTCGTACACCGGCGACACCGCCTTGACCCGCAGGCCCGGGGTGTCCTCCAGCGCGTCGATGGCGCCCTGCAGGGTCTCCAGCCGGTTGCCGAGATTGGACCCGAGGCTGATCACGGCGCGCTTCGGGTTGGACAGGGTGATGTCCGCCGCGTCGACCTGCGCCACCACCGAGGCCGGCACCGGCTGGACGGTCGGGTCGCTCTGGGGATTCATACTCGGCTCCGGGTGATGGTGATGGTCACATCGTCGAAGGGCACCGTGATCGGGGCGTCCGGCTTGTGCAGCGTCACCTCGACCTCGTCGACGCCGTCATGCTTCAGACACTGGTCCGCGATGCGCTCGGCGAGCGTCTCGATCAGGTCGACCGGCTCGCCCCGCACGACGGCCACGACCTCCTCGGCCACGATTCCGTAGTGGACGGTTCTCGTCAGGTCGTCGCCGGCCGCGGCGGGGCGGGTGTCGAGGCTCAGCACCAGATCCACGATGAAGGTCTGACCCTCCTCGCGCTCCCGGGGGAAGACGCCATGGTGCCCACGGGCCTTGAGGCCGCGCAGCGCGAGACGGTCCACGCGAATCACTCCTGCTGTCGTTGGTCAAGTGGGGCACTATGCCGTATGCGGACGGCTGATGTCCCCGGTCGAATCTACTCGCGGGCACCGACAGGGCCTGCCCGTGGGGGCCTCGGGCGCCGCGGGCAGCGTCCGCGACGGGCTCCGCGCGACGGGGAACCGCAGGTAGTTCCGGCGGCACGGGACCGGCCCTCGTAAGGTCGCTTACCCACTCAGGCGGGAGTTTCGTCGTCCTTCTCGTCGTCGGTTTCGGCCAGAACGGGCGAGCCGTGGTGGGACCAGACCCGCCAGCCGTCGGCGGTGCGGCGGAACACGTTCGTCGCGACCACCAGCTGGCCCACGAGCGGGCCGAGCGCGCCGCTCTCCTCGGCCGGTCCGCCGCTGAGGATGTTCTCGGTGCAGGTCACGAGAGCGGTGTCGCCCGCGACGGACACCGCGACATCCGTAAGGAAGAACTGGATGTACTCGGTGTTCGCCATGATCAGCGCGTACGAGCGCAGCACCTCGCCGCGCCCGGAGAGCACCGGCCAGCCCGGGTGGACGCAGCTGACGCCGGGGCTGTCGCCGTCCAGCCACAGCGCGGACAGCTCGTCGAGGTCACCGCGCTCCATGGCTTCGTAGAAGGCCGTGTTGAGCGCGTCGACCTGCTCCTTGTCCGTTCCGCTCGGCAGGCTCCTCACCTGGCTCCCTCGACGGCGCGCGAGACACGGACGGCGTCGGCGGTCGCGCGTACCTCGTGCACCCGCACCGCCCAGGCGCCCTCGTGCGCGGCGATCGCAGACACGGCGGCGGTGGCGGCGTCCCGCTCGCGCGCGGGCGGCGGTCCGCCCTCACCGGCCAGTACGTGGCCGAGGAACCGCTTGCGGGACGCGGCGACCAGCAGGGGCCTGCCCAGCGCCCGCAGGTCCGCCAGGTGGGCCAGCAGCGCGAGATCGTGCTCGGCGTTCTTGGCGAAGCCGAGGCCGGGGTCGATCACCAGGTGCTCGGGGGCGATGCCGCCCGCGACGACCGCCTCCACGCGCTCGCGCAGTTCGGCGATCACCTCGCCGACGACGTCCGTGTAGAGCGCGCGATTGTTCATGCCCTGGCTGAAACCGCGCCAGTGCATGACGACGAAGGGCACGCCCGCGGCGGCGACGGCGGGCACCATGGCGCGGTCCGCGAGACCGCCGCTGACGTCGTTGACCAGGACGGCGCCGACGGCCACCGCCCGCTCGGCGACGGAGGCCCGCATGGTGTCCACGGACACCATGACGCCCTCGGAGGCCAGGTCCCGTACGACGGGCACGACGCGCCGCAGTTCCTCGTCCTCGTCGACCCGCGTGGCGCCGGGGCGCGTCGACTCGCCGCCGACGTCCACCAGGTCGGCGCCCTCGGTGACCAGATCGAGGCCGCGCTTGACGGCGGCGGCGGTGTCGAACCAGCGGCCGCCGTCGGAGAAGGAGTCGGGCGTCACGTTGACGACCCCCATGACCGCGCAGCGGTCCCACTCCGGCAGGCCGTCGACCGTGCCCCTTCCGCCCTGTGCGCGCAACGTACTCATACGTCCCACCCTAGGCCCGTACGTGCCCCGGTACGTCCCGCAGCGGACGGGCGGCCGTCCCCGCCGGGGGACGTGGACAGGTCGGGGTCAGGTCAGGACGCGGCGATCTGGGCGACGGTCTCCAGTTCCACCTCGGTGCGGGGGATGGCGTGCGCGTCCGCGTCGATCGAGCGGCGCAGCGCCTCGTGCAGCCGGGCCGGGGTCAGCACGCCGAGGAAGCGCCCCGTCTCCTCCTTGTCGATGACGGCGATCCAGCCGGCGTCGTGCTGGAGCATCGTGGAGAACGCCTGCTTGAGAGAGGCGCCGACGGGCAGCCAGGCCTCCATACGACGGGCGTGCTCCCGTACGGTGCCCGAGGCGCCGGTCTGCTCGGTGGAGATCCAGCCGTGCAGATTGTCCTCGGCGTCCAGGACGACCGCCCAGCGCGCGCCCTCCTTGGAAAGCTTCGCCGCGGCGTTCCGCAACGGGTCGTCGAGATGCAGGACGGGCGGCTGCTCCAGGTCCCCCTCCTCGATCGGCGTGACCGAGAGCCGCTTGAGGCCGCGGTCCGCGCCGACGAAGTCGGCGACGTACGGCGTGGCGGGTGCGCCCAGCACGGCGGCAGGGGCGTCGAACTGCTCGATCGTGCCCTGCCCGTAGACGGCGATCCGGTCACCGAGCCGGACCGCCTCCTCGATGTCGTGCGTGACGAAGAGCACGGTCTTGTTGACGGCGGCCTGGAGCTTCAGGAACTCGTTCTGGAGGTGTTCGCGTACGACGGGGTCGACCGCGCCGAAGGGCTCGTCCATCAGCAGGACGGGCGGGTCGGCGGCCAGTGCCCGTGCCACGCCGACGCGTTGGCGCTGTCCGCCGGAGAGCTGCTCGGGGTAGCGGTCGCCGTAGATCGACGGGTCGAGGCCGACCAGGTCGAGGAGCTCGGCGGCGCGCGCACGGCCCTTGCCGCGCTGCCAGCCCAGGAGATGGGGGACGGTCGCCGTGTTCTCCAGGATCGTCTTGTGCGGGAAGAGGCCGACCTGCTGGATCACATAGCCGATCCGGCGGCGGAGTTGGACGGGGTCGATGGTCGATATGTCGTCCCCGTCCATGAATATCCGGCCTTCGGTCGGTTCGATCAACCGGTTGACCATCTTCATGGTGGTGGTCTTGCCGCAGCCCGACGGTCCGACGAGCGTGACCAGCTCGCCCGCTCCGACCTCCAGGCTGAGGTCGTCGACGGCCGTGGTGCCGTCCGGGTACCGCTTGGTGACGTGCTCGAATCGGATCATGATTTCCCCATTGTGACGGGTCTTGTGTGAAGGCAATGTTGCTGGAATGTGGCGGCCTTCCGCGATTGTCAGTGGTCGGGGATAGGGTCGCCCAGACAAAGACACCAGACATACGTTCGGGGAGATAGGGGAGGCGGGGGTGGATGAGCACTCAAAGCTGTCTGGCGGCGAACGAATGGATCTGTGGAGAGTATCTCCGCTCCCGTAGCCAGGAGTTGATCGATGCGACTGTCCAGCACATCGGGATCACCGTCGTCTCGGTCCTCATCGGGCTGCTCGTGGCCTTTCCGCTCGCCCTGCTCGCACGCGGAAAACCGGCATTCGCCGGCCCCGTGCTCGGACTGACGACCCTGCTCTACACGATCCCGTCGCTGGCGATGTTCTCGCTGCTCCTGCCGGTCTTCGGGCTGTCGTCCGCGCTGGTGGTCACCGGCCTGGTGCTGTACTCACTGACGATCCTCGTGAGGAACATCATCGCGGGCCTCGAATCCGTCCCCGCGGAAGCCAAGGAGGCGGCCCGCGGGATGGGGTACGGCTCCGGGCGGCTGCTCTGGGAGGTCGAGCTGCCGCTCGCGCTGCCCGCGCTGATGGCCGGTATCCGCATCGCGACGGTCTCGACGATCGCGCTGACGACCGTCGGCTCGATCGTGGGGCGCGGCGGCCTCGGCAATCTCATCGAGGACGCGCTGCCGAGCCTGTTCAAGGCGCAGGTGCTCGCCGCCTCCGTGCTGTGCGTGCTGCTGGCCATCGCCGCCGACCTGCTGCTCCTCGGACTCCAGCGGCTGCTCACGCCCTGGACACGGATACGTACGGGCAAGGGCCGCGCGTCCCGTCCGGCGCGCGCGGGCCGGGCCGGCCGCCCGGTGAAGGTGGGGGGCTGACCCATGGGTGTTCTTGGTGACGCGTGGACCTGGTTGATGACCGGCTCCAACTGGTCCGGCGAGAGCGGGGCGCTGAACAGGCTCGGCGAGCATGTGTACGTCAGTGGTATCGCGCTCGTGCTCGCCTGTGCGATAGCCCTGCCGACGGCCTTCTACCTCGGGCACATCGGCAAGGGCGGCGCGCTCGCCGTCAACATCTCCAACGTCGGGCGGGCGATCCCGGTCTTCGCCGTGCTCGCCCTGTTCATGCTCTCCCCGCTGCGCAACGCCGGTTATGTGCCGACGATCGTCGCACTGGTCCTCTTCGCCGTGCCGCCGCTGCTGACCAACGCCTACGTGGGCATGCGGGAGGTGGACCGCGCGGTGCTCGAAGCCGCGAGGGGCATGGGGATGTCCGGGCGCCAGCTCTTCGTACGGGTCGAGCTGCCTCTCGCGTACCCGATGGTGATGACCGGCCTCCGGTCGGCGTCCGTACAGGTGGTCGCCACGGCCACGATCGCGGCGATGGTGGGGCAGGGCGGCCTCGGCCGGATCATCACCGCCGGGTTCAACACGTACGACACCCCCCAGGTGGTCGCCGGCGCGCTCCTCGTGGCGCTGCTCGCCCTGCTCGTCGAGGGCGCGCTCGTCGCGCTGGACCGGGTGCTCGACCCGTCTCCGTCCACCACCGCCGTCCGGGCAGCGGTGCCCGGCGCGCGGGACGGCGCGGCGAGCGACGCCCTCGGTACCGACGACGTGCTCCCGGCCGACGACGTGCTCCCACGGGACCGGGTGACGAAAACCGTGTGACATGACGACCGAGTGACACGACGGTGTGACACGAACAACCTTGTGACGGCCGGCTTCCCGGCGTCCTCCTCAGGCCTCTCTACGGATGGTGAACTTTCATGAGCAAGACCTCGCGCATGGCGGGTGCGGTACTTGGCGTCGTCGCCCTGACCGGGTCGCTCGCCGCGTGCGGCGGCGACAGCCTGGAATCGGACGGCGGCTCGGACAAGGGCTCGGGCTCCGACAAGAAGGGCTCCCTCGTCGTCGGCGCCGCGGCTTTCACCGAGTCCAAGGTGCTCGCCGAGCTCTACGCGCAGATACTCGACGACGGCGGATACGACGCCTCCGTCACCACGGTGAAGAACCGCGAGCTGTACGAGCCTTCCCTGGAGAAGGGTGAGATCGACGTCGTCCCCGAATACGCGGCGACGCTCACCGAATTCCTCAACGCCAAGGTGAACGGCGCGGACGAGGCCGTGAAGAAGCCGCTCGCCTCCAGCGACGCGGACGCCACGGTCGCCGCCCTGCAGAAGCTGGCCGAGCCGCGCGGACTGAAGGTTCTCCCCGCCGGCAAGGCGGTCGACCAGAACGCCTTCGCCGTGACCAAGGAATACGCCGAGAAGAACAAGCTCAAGACCCTTTCGGATCTGGGCGCCTCGAAGCTCAAGGTGAAGATCGCCGCCGGCGACGAGTGCGAGGTACGGCCGTTCTGCGCGCCCGGTCTCAAGGAGACGTACGGCATCGACGTCACCGGCATCGACCCGCAGGGTGTCGGCACTCCGCAGGCCAAGCAGGCGGTCAAGGACGGCAAGGACCAGCTGGTCCTGAGCACCACCACCGACGGCACGCTCGACAGCTTCGGTCTGGTGGTCCTGGAGGACGACAAGAAGCTGCAGAACGCGGACAACGTACTTCCCGTGGTCAATGCCAAGGACGCCGGTTCTCAGGAGATAGCGGACCTTCTCGGCAAGCTCACCGACGCCCTCACGACAGAGGATCTCGCGAAGCTCAACCTGAAGGTCGACGCGGAGCGCGCGAAGCCCGCCGATGTCGCCAAGGAGTATCTGGAGTCCAAAGACCTGATCGGCAAGTAGGCGGGAAGCGGGGGAAGTCCGGCGGGAAGTAGAGGGACGGGAGTGGAGTCGGCAACGGACGGGGAAAGATTGTCCGGCCGACCCCCATTCCGCGCCCACGCGCGGTAAATTTCGGGCCATGCCACGTGGACGCCACCGCCATTCCCCGCCCCTCCACAGGATTCTGCCGCCGTCGGCCGTAGCCGGGGCCGCCGCTCTGTGCGCCGCGGGTGCCTGGCTCCTCGCGGAACCCGTGGCGCTCCGCGGTCTGGTGGCCGTCACGGCGGCCACGGCCGCCACCGGCGCCTATCTGATGCGCAGTTGGGACCGGGCCGCGGGCCGGCGCGTCGCCGAGCTGCTGCGGGCGCAGGCCAGCGAGGAGTGGAAGACCGAGGAACGAATAGCCGAACTCGAAGCCGATGTCGACGAATCACGTGAGATTCGCACCCGGCTCGACAGCAAGCTGCGCGCCAAGCGGGTGGAACTCGCGAAGCTGCGCGGTGAGCACGCCGCGCTCCTGCGGCGGTACGCCACGGCGGAGACCGCCCGCGCCAGCGCGCTGGAGGGCACACGCCAGCTCGCCATCGAAGCGGCCCGTGAGCCCAAGGCGCTGCTCCCCGCGGGCAGTACACCCAGCGCGTCGGTCTACCACCGCGCCGCGCGGGCCCTGGACGACCTGACGCGCAACGGCGCCCTGCAGCACACGAAGCGGATCCTTGAAGAGGCCCGCAGGCGTGAACTCGCCGAGCGCGCGGCCCGCGAGGCCGCGGCGGAGGAGGAGCGGGCGAAGCAGGCCGCGAAGGCCGAGAAGAAGGCCCGCGCCGAGAAGGCCGAGCAGGAGAAGGCGGACAGGAAGCGCCGCACGGCGGAAGCGGCCGCGGCCGCCGAGCACACGCGCCCGTCGTCCGCGCTCCCGCTGAAGGCCCGGCCGACGTCGTCCCTGCCCGCGACCCGCCCCCACCCGGGCGCCTCGGCGATCGTCCCGTACAACCGTCGGCACCGGCTGCAGCGGGGTCCCGAGGGAGGTTTCGACTTCTTCGGTACGCAGAAGGGCGGTCCCGCGGCGGACGGTTCCACCACCGGCGACGCGACGGAGGACGGCCCCGACCCGGCGGCCGTCGACACCCGGGCCGGACGGCCCGAGCCGGCGGAGCTGGAGCGGGCGCAGCGCGAGGACCTCGCCGATGTGGTCGGCGAGGAGGCCCTGGCCGTACAGCACAGGACCGACGACCGGGCGGTGGGCCAGGTCATCGACCTGACCGAGCACGACGAGAGCGAGCCGCTGCCGCTGGGACAGCTGCGCAGCGCGATCGGTTCCTAGGGCGGGCCGGCCCCGAACCTGAGCCGGACCCAGGCACCGATCGAGTCGCTACTTGTCGATGTCGCCGACGACGAAGAAGAGCGATCCGAGGATCGCCACCATGTCGGCGACCAGGGTGCCCGGCAGCAGCTCGGTGAGGGCCTGGATGTTGTTGAAGGACGCCGAGCGCAGCTTCAGCCGGTAGGGCGTCTTCTCGCCCTTCGACACCAGGTAGTAGCCGTTGATGCCGAGCGGATTCTCGGTCCAGGCGTACGTGTGCCCCTCGGGCGCCTTGAGGACCTTCGGGAGCCGCTGGTTGATCGGACCGGGCTCCAGGTCGGCGATCCGGTCCAGGCACGCGTCCGCGAGATCCAGCGAGTTGTGGGTCTGGCCCAGCAGGCACTCGAAGCGGGCCAGACAGTCGCCGTCCTCGCGGGTCACGACCTTGAGCGTGTCCTGGAGTTCGCCGTACGCGAGATACGGCTCGTCGCGGCGCAGGTCGAAGTCGACGCCCGAGGCCCGCGCGATCGGCCCCGAAACCCCGTACGCGTGCACGGCGTTCGCCGAGAGGACCCCCACGCCCCGGGTCCGGCCCCGGAAGATCTCGTTGCCGAGGACCAGCCTGTCGTACACGTCCATCCGCGAACGGACCTCGGAGACCGCGTGCCTGGCGCGGCCGAGCCAGCCCGCCGGCAGGTCCTCCTTGAGACCGCCGACGCGGTTGAACATGAAGTGCATCCGGCCGCCGGAGATCTCCTCCATGACGGCCTGCAGCTCCTCGCGCTCCCGGAAGGCGTGGAACACCGGGGTGATCCCGCCCAGTTCGAGGGGGTAGGAGCCGAGGAACATCAGATGGTTGAGCATCCGGTTCAGCTCGGCGAGCAGGGTCCGGGTCCAGACGGCGCGCTGCGGCACCTCCATGCCGAGCATGCGCTCGACGGCCATCACCACACCCAGCTCGTTGGAGAACGCCGACAGCCAGTCGTGCCGGTTGGCGAGCATGATGATCTGGCGGTAGTCGCGCGCCTCGAACAGCTTCTCGGCGCCGCGGTGCATATAGCCGATGACCGGCTCGGCGTGCTGGATCACCTCGCCGTCGAGTACCAGACGCAGTCGGAGCACACCGTGCGTGGAGGGGTGCTGGGGCCCGATGTTGAGCACCATGTCCGTGCTCTCGGCCGCGCCGCCGATGCCGACCGTCGTGCGGGTGGTCTCCGTCATGCGGCCCAGTCTCTCAGAGCCGTACCGACGGGCCGCATCAGCCAGCCGAAGTCCCCGAGGCCGCCGCGGGCGGTCAGTTCGGCCGCCTCGCCGGCGGTGGCCAGCGAGCGTACGTAGGAGGCGGGGTCGGTCGTGGCGAGGGAGAGCGGCGGGCGCCCACCGCTGACGCCGAGGCGGTGCAGCGCCTCGCGCTGCCTCAGTACGAAGGCGTCCCCGCCACCCGGGCTCGCCGGGACGCCGGCCGCCGCGCACGCGTCCAGCGCCACATGGGCGGTGATGTCGCAGCTGCCGTCGGGCACCGGCCGCACCTCGCGGCCGTCCCGGAACCCGGTCAGTGTCCCGAACAGCGGCCGGTCGCCCCGTACATGCGCGTAGTCGACGGCCACCGCCAGCCCCCGGTCCAGCGTCGCCACGGCGGTGGCCCACGCCTCGTCACGGGTGCGGCCGATCTCCGCGCGGGCGCCCGGCCCCGCCATCGGCCACCAGCGCGCCAGCCAGGCGGCGTCCGGTCCGTCGACCGGGGCGCCGGGCTGCTCCCTGCCGTCGGGGCCGACGAGGACGTACCGCACCGTCCCGTCGGGCCCGGTCTCGGCGACGTCCACCGGCACGTTGTCCAGCCACTCGTTGGCGAACAGCAGCCCCCGCACACCGGCCGGGGGCTTGTCGGTCCACTCGACGCGCGGATCGAGTCCCGGCGGGCGCGCGGCGCGTTCGACGGCGTACGGCTGTACGGCAAGCCCGTCCGGTACGGCGGCCAGGACCCCCGTCAGCAGCTCCCCGCGCCCCGCCCCGACGTCGACCAGCGCGATCTCGTCGGTGTCCAGGGCCTCGGCGGTCGCCACCAGCAGCCGCGCGACGGCCGACGCGAAGAGCAGCGAGGCGTGGACGGAGGTGCGGAAGTGCCCCGCAGGGCCCTCAGGGCGCCGGTAGAAGCCCTCGGGGCCGTACAGCGCGCTCTCCATGGCCGCGGCCCAGCCACGCGGCTCCACGGCGCACGGAGCCCCGTGAGCCTCGTCGCACTTACACGTCTCATCCGTCACATCCCCAAGTCTCCACCTTGGGGAGTACGTATCGACCGACCGGATCGGCCCTCCGGTTGACCCTTCCACCTCTACGGCATCCCTACGCTGGGTTACGTGCAGCGCCTCTATGATTTTCTCCGCAGACACCCGACGGGCGTCGACAGCTTCTGGGCTGTGATGCTCTTCGGGATCTCCGTGCTGTTCGTGGGGGCGGAGCGGGACATCGGCACCGAGACGACGGGTGTCTCCCTCGTCGTCGTCCTGCTGCTGTCGCTGACCGTCGCGCTGCGCCGACGCGCACCGGACAAGATGCTGCTGCTCGCCGCCGGCCTGGGCGTCGTCCAGCTGCTGACCGATGTCATCGTCAATCCGGCCGACTTCGCCATGCTGGCGCTCATCTACACGGTCGCCGCCCGCGGCGGTCCGCGCTGGGCCTCCCGGCTGGGGCTGATCGGCGGGGTGGCCGCGGCGCCGCTGGCGCAGGTGCGCTGGCCCACGAGCGAGACCAGCCTCAGCGGGCAGATCTTCCTCACCGTCGTGCTGACCGTGCCCTTCGTGCTCGCCTGGGTGCTCGGCGACTCGATCCGGACCCGCCGCGCCTACTTCGCGCAGCTGGAGGAGCGGGCCACCCGGCTGGAGAAGGAGCGCGAGGCGCAGGCCAAGGTGGCCGTCGCCGCCGAGCGCGCGCGGATCGCGCGTGAGCTGCACGACGTCGTCGCGCACAACGTGTCGGTCATGGTCGTGCAGGCCGACGGCGCCGCCTACGTCATGGACGCCGCGCCCGAGCAGGCCAGACAGGCCCTGGAGACCATCTCGGGCACCGGACGGCAGGCGCTGGCGGAGATGCGCCGGCTGCTCGGTGTGCTGCGGACCGGAGACGTCAAGGAGAGCGGCGAGTACGTGCCGCAGCCCGACGTCCAGCAGATAGAGGACCTGGTCGAGCAGGTGCGGTCGGCGGGGCTCACCGTGGACTTCAAGGTCGAGGGCACTCCCCGGTCGCTGCCGAGCGGCGTGGAGCTCACCGCGTACCGGATCGTGCAGGAAGCGCTGACGAACAGCCGTAAGCACGGTGGACCCGATGTGGGGGCCAGCGTGCGTCTGGTCTACTTCGACGACGGGCTCGGACTCCTGGTCGAGGACGACGGGCGCGGCGCGGGCCACGAGCTGTATGTGGACGGCGGCGCGGACGGCCGGGGGCACGGTCTCATCGGGATGCGGGAGCGCGTCGGCATGGTCGGCGGCACGCTCGACGCGGGGCCGCGGCCGGGGGGCGGCTTCCGGATCAGCGCGCTGCTTCCGCTGAAGCCCGCGCACTGAGCGGCGACCGCCACCGTCGCCACCCCCACCCACTCACCCACCGACCACCGCACCCAACGGACAAGGAACCCGCCGATGTCGATCCGCGTGATGCTCGTCGACGACCAGGTGCTGCTGCGCACCGGTTTTCGTATGGTGCTGGCCGCACAGCCGGACATGGAGGTCGTCGCGGAGGCGGGCGACGGCGCGGAGGCGATCGAGAATCTGCGCGCCACGGCCGTGGACGTCGTCCTCATGGACGTACGCATGCCACGCCTGGACGGCGTGGAGGCGACCCGGCGCATCTGCGCGGAGCCCGACGCGCCCAAGGTGCTCATCCTGACGACGTTCGACCTCGACGAGTACGCCTTCTCGGGGCTCAAGGCGGGCGCCAGCGGCTTCATGCTCAAGGACGTGCCGCCGTCCGAGCTGCTGACCGCGATCCGCGCCGTGCACAGCGGTGACGCGGTCGTCGCACCGTCCACGACGCGGCGGCTGCTCGACCGCTTCTCGGCGATGCTGCCGAGCGGCAAGGAGAACAGGGCGGCCACCGGCGCGCTGGAGCGGCTGACGGGCCGCGAGCGCGAAGTGATGCTCCTGGTCGCCCAGGGCCTGTCGAACGGTGAGATCGCCGCCCGGCTGGTGCTCTCCGAGGCGACCGTGAAGACGCACGTCGGCCGCATCCTCACCAAGCTCGCGCTGCGCGACCGGGTGCAGGTCGTGGTGCTCGCGTACGAGTCGGGGCTGGTGCGCGCGGGGGGCGGAGCCGTCTGATGCTCCTGTGGCTCAACGGGCCCTTCGGCGGCGGGAAGACGCAGACCGCGCACGAGATCGCGCGGCGGCTGCCGGGCAGTGTCGTCTGCGATCCCGAGCGGGTCGGGTTCGGTTTGCACCGCATGATGCCCGCCGGGCTCCGGGGGGACTTCCAGGACCTGCCCGCCTGGCGGCAGGGGGTCCACGACGTGCTCGACCTGACGCTGCGCGAGTACGACGGCACGGTGATCGCCCCCATGACGCTCGTCGACGACGGCTACTTCAAGGAGATCGTCGGGCGGTTGCGCGAAGAGGGGCACGACGTACGTCACTTCGCGCTGCTCGCCGCGCGCGGGACCGTCCTGAAGAGGCTCACCGAGCGCGGGCTGGGGCTCGGACTCAAGCGGGAGAGCTTCGCGGTCGCCAAGCTGGACCACTGTCTGGAGCGGCTGTCCCGGCCGGAGTTCGGTGAGCACATCCGTACCGATGGCATGACGGTCCCTCAGGTCGCCGACGCCATCGCCGCCTCGGCGGGGCTGCGGCTCGCCCCGAACACCGACAGTGCGCTCCGCCACCGGCTGCGCCGCGCCTGGACCGGTATCAAGCACATCCGCTTCGACTGAGGTCGAGTGAGGGTCGACCGAGGTTCGGCTGATTCGAGCGGGCTTCGACCGAGGGTTTACCGAGGCCGTGTGCGGGCCGGGGTGTCACCGCAGCACGCCCTCCAGGAAGTCGCTGCCGAGCCGGGCCACCAGGGTCACGTTCAACTGATGCAGCACGTAGCGGCCCCGGCGGCGGGTCGTCAGCAGCCCGGCCTTGCGCATCACGGAGAGATGCCGGGACACCTCCGGCGCCGTGATCCCGTACGTGTCGGCCAGCTCACCGGTCGTGTACGAGCCCCGCGCGAGACTCCGGCACAGCCGCATCCGCATGGGGTGCGCCACCGCCTCCAGCCGCAGCTTGACCACCTCCACCGAGGGCGCGCCGCCCGACGGCTCCGGGCTGCCCACCGGGTACTGCACGACCGGCTGCCAGCCGGGCGCGTGCAGCGCGATCAGATGCGGCCAGCCGAAGGCGGTCGGCAGGAAGGTCAGACCCGATCCGGCGGCGCTCGTGCGGCCCGAGGAGAGCTTGTCCACGACGACGGCGATGGCCGGTCCCGTCTCCTGGACGCTCACGGCGGACGAGACGGCGGCGACGGCCTCCGCCAGGCCCTTGTGCCGCAGCAGTTCGGTCTTGTGCCGGGCGTCGGCGGCCAGTTGGACCCGGACGCGCCGCCAGGTGTCGGCGAAGAACGCCTCGTCGCAGTCCTCCAGCAGCCGCCGTATCCACGCACGGACGGCGGGCGGGTCGGCCAGCATCCGCCGGATGAACGCGGACTGGCGCGGCCCGCGCGCCGCCGCCAGCTCCAGCACGCGCTCGCGCGTCCCGGCGTCCACGAGCGGGGACGGCGCGCCCGTGTCGTACTGACTGGCGCAGGAGATCTCCAGCGCCGCCGCCACGTACTGCTCGTCCGGCATCGTGTCGAGGTCGTCCAGCTCCTCGGCCAGCGTCTCGCGGGGGCGGGCGGGCAGCAGGATGTCGGAGCGTGTGGAGCGCCACAGGAAATCCGCCTCGTGCAGCCGGTCGGCCAGCTCGGGCTTGAGACCGGCGGACGTGGACGTGGCCCAGCCGTGGAGCCGGGCGTGGTGGCCGGGCTCGGACAGCGCGTGCAGGGCCGCGCCCAGCTCGGCGAGCGGGGACGGTCCGAAGACGATCCGCTCGTGGGGCAGCCCGGTGATGTCGATGGTCACGCTCATGCGTCCATGCTGCACGCCACCACTGACAGCGCGGCGGACGATTGACGGCCTCGGTCAATCGGCGGTCGTATCGGCGGTTCCGTCGGCGGTCTCGTCGGCGGGCCCGTCGGTGAGCTTGTCCACGCGGGCGTTCTCCGCCTCCACAAGCGCCATGAACTCCCGTACGGCCTGCCGGACGTCGTCCGCCGTCCACTCCAGCCCGGCCGCCCCCACGGTCACCTCCGTCACCGCAACACCAGGCGGCCCCGCGCCCGAGTCGAACCAGCGGCGGAACAGCGTCACACCGGTCTCCTCGGCCTGCCGCACCGCCGCCTCGCTCAGCACCCGCGCCTCGTACGGAAGCCACACCTGGAACTGGTGGGTATGAGGCCGCCGCGGGTGCACCCGGAACCACGGCGCGAGCGGCCCGGCGTCCGACCCCGACCCCGGCTCAGACGCCGACCCCGCGAACCCCTCCGCCAGCGCCGCCGCGACCACGCGCGCGTGCGCGACGTACGACGGCAGCCGCGGCAGCTCCCGCTCAAGCCCCAGCAGAGCGGACAGCGCCGCCGGATACTGCTGGAAGACCTGCCCTCCGTACCGATGCCGCCACACCCGCGCCTCCTCGACCACCGCCGAAGGCCCCACGAGCATCGCCCCGGACATCCCGTCCAAGGACTTGTAGAAGGACACGTACACGCTGTCCGCGAGCCCCGCGATCTCCTCCAGCGGCCGGCCGAAGTGCGTCACGCACTCCCACAGTCGCGCGCCGTCGAAGTGCACCACCGCGTCCCGCTCGCGCGCCGCCGCCACCACGGCGACGAGTTCGTCCCACGTCGGCAGCACGAACCCGGCGTCGCGCAGCGGCAGTTCCAGCGCCAGCGTGCCGAACGGCTCGTCCGCCGCGTGGATCTCGTCGGCCGTCGGCAGCCGGGGCTCGGACGTCGGGTGGATCGTACGGAGGCCGCTCACGACCGACAGGGCGCCTCCCTCGTGGACCTCCGGGTGCGCCAGCGGATGCAGTGCCACGGTCGCGTTCCCGGTGCGCCCCGCCCAGCACCGCAGCGCCACCTGCTGCGCCATGGTCCCGGTCGGGAAGAACGCGGCGGCCGGGAAGCCGAGCAGGGACGCCACCCGGCTCTCCAGCTCGGCGACAACCCCGCCCCCGTACACGTCCGTCCATTCGTCCAGGTCGTAGACCGAGGACGCGTCGGCAGCCAGCGTGGCCAGCCGTTCACCGACGGGCCGGTCGGCGGAGCTTCGCCAGAGCGTCCGCCCGGAGGCCAGCCAGGCGGCCAGTCGCCGTCGTCGTTCGTCCTGCTCGCTCGTGTCTCCCATGGTGCGATCATCGCCCACGGCGAGCGCCCCGCCCAGCGCTTTTGCCGGGGCCGCCCACAGCCTGTGGACAGTCGGGGAATGCCACGAAACGCTGGCGTAGCATGGCGAGAAATCGTCCGGTACCCGTCGCGGACTGGAACGGAAGGCCCCACCGCGTGAACGCATCAGCACTCCCCACCGATCCTCGTGACCCGAGGGACAGGCCCGCCCGGCTCACGGTCGGAGTCGTCGGTTCCGGCCGCGTCGGACCGACGCTGGCCGCCGCTCTCCAGCTCGCCGGCCACCGCCCGGTGGCCGCCTCGGGCGTCTCGGACGCTTCCGTACGGAGGGCGGCCGTCCTCCTTCCCGACGTGCCCCTCGTGACGCCCGCCGAAGTGCTCGCCCGCGCCGAACTGGTGCTGCTGACCGTCCCGGACGACGCGCTGCCCGGTCTGGTCGAAGGGCTCGCCGAGACCGGAGCCGTTCGTCCGGGACAGCTGCTGGTCCACACGTCGGGTCGGTACGGCACGAAGGTGCTGTCGCCCGCCCTGCACGCGGGCGCGCTGCCGCTCGCGCTCCACCCCGCGATGACGTTCACGGGCACCTCCGTGGACGTCCAGCGGCTGGCGGGCTGCTCCTTCGGGGTCACGGCGCCCGAGGAACTGCGCCTGGCCGCCGAGGCGTTGGTCATCGAGATGGGCGGCGAGCCCGAGTGGATCGAGGAGGACGCCCGCCCGCTCTACCACGCGGCTCTGGCGCTCGGTGCGAACCACCTGGTCACGCTGGTCGCCCAGTCCATGGAGCTGCTGAGCAAGGCCGGGGTCGAGGCCCCGGACAGAATGCTCGGCCCGCTCCTCGGCGCCGCCCTCGACAACGCGCTGCGCTCCGGCGACGCCGCGCTCACCGGCCCCGTGGCGCGCGGCGACGCGGGCACCGTCGCCGCGCATGTCGCCGAGCTGCGCGAGCACGCGCCCGCCGCCGTGCCCGGCTATCTGGCGATGGCCCGTACGACGGCCGACCGGGCACTCGCCCACGGCCTGCTCAAGCCGGCGCTGGCCGAGGACCTGCTGGACGTTCTCGCCGACGGCGACCACCCCCGGGGGAGCGACGACCGATGAGCCTCGAACTGGCCTCCACGCGCGCGGAGCTGGACGGGCTGCTCGCCCGGCACGGCGACGCGCGGACAGCCGTACGGGAGAAGCCAGCCGTACGGGAGAAGACACCCGCCCCGCGCACCGCCGTCGTCATGACGATGGGCGCCCTTCACGACGGCCACGCCGCGCTCGTACGGGCCGCCCGCGCGCACGTCGGCCCGGCCGGCTTCGTCGTCGTCACCGTCTTCGTCAACCCGCTCCAGTTCGGCGCGGGCGAAGACCTCGACCGCTACCCCCGGACCCTCGAATCGGACCTGAAGACGGCCGAGGCGGCAGGCGCCGACGCAGTGTTCGCGCCGTCCACCGACGAGGTGTACCCGGGCGGCGCCCCCCAGGTACGGATCTCCGCCGGACCCATGGGGGAGCGCCTCGAAGGCGCCGCGCGGCCGGGCCACTTCGACGGCATGCTCACCGTCGTCGCGAAGCTGCTGCACCTCACCCGCCCCGACGTCGCCTTCTACGGACAGAAGGACGCCCAGCAGCTCGGGCTGATCCGGCGGATGACCCGCGATCTGAACTTCCCCGTCGAGATCGTCGGTGTGCCCACGGTCCGGGAGGACGACGGTCTCGCGCTGTCCAGCCGCAACCGTTTCCTCTCCACCGCCGAACGCCGGACCGCGCTCGCGCTCTCCCGCGCCCTGTTCGCCGCGCGGGACCGCCTCGGCGCCCAGCACGCGCTGCGCGCCCGCGCGGAGTCCGCGCCCACGTCCAAGGCCCGCGCGGCCGCCCTCTCGGCGCTGGGCGAGGCCCGCGCCGCCGCCGACACCCACGCCGTGGCGCACGCGGCGTCGCGTACGCCGCAGGCGCCCGGCTGCGGCGCCCACGCCGTACGGTCGGCGGCCCGTGTCGTCCTCGACCAGGCGGTCAGGGACAACCAGTCCTTCATGCTCGACTACCTCGCGCTCGTGGACCCCGCCGACTTCACCGAGGTCCCCGACGACCACACCGGCGATGCGGTTCTCGCCGTGGCCGCACGGGTCGGCACGACGCGACTGATCGACAACATCCCCCTGACGTTCGGAGCCGCCCAGTGACCGCCGAGTCCGCACGGGAGTCGAGCCCGGGCCAGCCGGCCGGCATCCAGCTCACCGCGCCCGTGCCCGGCTGGGCCATCGACGCCGACGTGGTCGTCGTCGGCTCCGGTGTCGCCGGGCTCACCGCGGCACTGCGCTGCACGGCGGCCGGGCTCAGGACGGTCGTCGTCACCAAGGCCCGCCTCGACGACGGCTCCACCCGCTGGGCGCAGGGCGGCATCGCCGCCGCCCTCGGCGAGGGCGACACCCCCGAGCAGCACCTCAGCGACACCCTCGTCGCGGGCGCGGGCCTCTGCGACGAGGAGGCCGTACGCACCCTGGTCACCGAGGGGCCGGACGCCGTACGCCGTCTGATCGGGACCGGCGCGCGGTTCGACACCTCCGCGACGGGCGATCTCCAGCTGACCCGCGAGGGAGGCCACCACCGCCGCCGTATCGCCCACGCGGGCGGCGACGCGACCGGCGCGGAGGTCTCCCGCGCCCTGGTGGACGCGGTGCGCGACGCCTCCCTCCGTACGATCGAGAACGCGCTGGTGCTCGATCTCCTTACGGATGAGGACGGCAACACCTCCGGCGTCACCCTCCATGTGATGGGCGAGGGCCAGCACGACGGCGTCGGCGCCGTCCGCGCCCCCGCCGTCGTCCTGGCCACCGGCGGTATGGGCCAGGTCTTCTCGGCGACGACCAACCCCGCCGTCTCGACCGGCGACGGCGTGGCCCTCGCGCTGCGGGCCGGCGCGGAGGTCTCCGACCTCGAATTCGTGCAGTTCCACCCGACGGTGCTCTTCCTCGGCGCCGGTTCGGAGGGCCAGCAGCCGCTGGTCTCCGAGGCGGTACGGGGCGAGGGCGCCCATCTCGTGGACGCCGACGGGGTCCGCTTCATGCTCGACCAGCACGAACTCGCCGAGCTGGCGCCCCGCGACATCGTCGCCAAGGGCATCATGCGCCGCATGCGGGAGCAGGGCGCCGAGCACATGTATCTGGACGCCAGGCACTTCGGCGCGGAGATGTGGGCCACCCGCTTCCCCACGATCCTCGCCGCCTGCCGGTCGCACGGCATCGACCCGGTCACCGAGCCGATCCCGGTCGCGCCCGCCGCGCACTACGCCTCCGGCGGCGTCGTCACGGACCTGCGCGGCCGCACCACCGTGCCGGGCCTGTACGCGTGCGGCGAGGTGGCCTGCACGGGCGTGCACGGCGCGAACCGGCTGGCGTCCAACTCCCTTCTCGAAGGGCTGGTGTTCGCCGAGCGCATCGCGGCGGACATCGCCGTGGTCGCGGCGGACCCCCGCCCCGTCTCCCGGAGCGCGGCCGGCGCCCGCGCGTCGGCCGACTCCACCGCCCTCCTGCCGCTCATCGCGCCCGAGGCCCGCCGCACGATCCAGCGGATCATGTCCGAAGGTGCGAGCGTCCTCAGGTCCGCCACGAGCCTGGGCGTGGCCGCCGAGGCCCTGGAGGCGGTGTACCAGGACGCGCTGCGTCCTACGGACCCCGGAAAGCCCGCCCAGCCGGGCGTCGAGTCGTGGGAGACCTCCAACCTCCTGTGCGTCGCCCGCGTCCTGGTGGCCGCCGCCCTGGAGCGCGAGGAGACCCGCGGCTGCCACTGGCGCGAGGACTTTCCCGAGCGGAACGAAACCGACTGGCGCCGCCACCTCGTCGTACGCCTCGGCACGGGCCGCGCCCTGGAGCTGGGCCGGACCGACACCCCCGCATTTCCCGCCGTACACCCCGTAGATCCCCCCGTCCCCAGGGAGCCGTCACCGTGAGCACGCCCGAAGACAGTCCACGCCCCGAGGCCGTGGACGTACCGCTCATCCAGATCGGCGCCCCGGCGTCCGCCGCCGGGGGCTGCGGCGACGGCTGCGGCTGTGCCGACGGCGAGGACTCCCTGGAGTGCGGTCTCGACCCCGCGCTCGCCGCTCTGCTGGCCGACGCCGGACTCGACCCCGTCCAGGTCGAGGACATCGCCCACGTCGCCATCGGCGAGGACCTCGACCACGGCGTGGACGTGACCAGCGTCGCGACCGTCCCCGCCGACGCCGTCGCCACCGGCGACTTCACGGCCCGCAGGAACGGCACGGTCGCCGGACTGCGTGTCGCCGAGGCCGTCCTGTCCCTCGTCTGTACGGAGGACTTCGAGGTCGAGAGGCACGTCGAGGACGGCGACCGCGTCGAGGCCGGCCAGAAGCTCCTCAGCGTCACCACCCGCACCCGTGACCTGCTCACCGGCGAGCGCAGCGCGCTGAACCTCCTGTGCAGGCTCTCCGGCATCGCGACCGCCACGCGCGCGTGGGCCGACGCGCTCGAAGGCACCGGCGCGAAGGTCCGTGACACCCGTAAGACGACCCCGGGCCTGCGTGCCCTGGAGAAGTACGCGGTGCGCTGCGGCGGCGGTGTCAACCACCGGATGTCGCTCTCCGACGCCGCGCTCGTCAAGGACAACCACGTGGTGGCCGCCGGCGGGGTCGCGGAGGCCTTCAAGGCCGTACGGGACCAGTTCCCCGACCTGGCGATCGAGGTGGAGACCGACACGCTCCAGCAGGTCCGTGAGGTTCTCGACGCGGGCGCCGACCTGATCCTGCTGGACAACTTCACCCCGGCCGAGACCGCGGAGGCCGTCGCGCTCGTCGCCGGCCGGGCCCTGCTGGAATCGTCCGGCACGCTCTCCCTGGAGAACGCCCGCGCGTACGCCGACACCGGCGTCGACTATCTCGCCGTCGGCGCCCTCACGCACTCCGCCCCGATCCTCGACATCGGCCTCGACCTGCGCGAGGCGGGTGTCTGATGCTGCTCACCATCGACGTCGGCAACACCCACACCGTCCTCGGTCTCTTCGACGGCGAGGAGATCGTCGAGCACTGGCGCGTTTCCACGGACTCGCGCCGTACGGCCGACGAACTCGCCGTTCTCCTTCAGGGACTGATGGGGATGCATCCGCTGCTCGGCGACGAACTGGGCGACGGCATCGAGGGCATCGCGATCTGCTCCACCGTGCCGTCCGTCCTGCACGAGCTGCGCGAGGTGACCCGCCGCTACTACGGAGACGTCCCCGCCGTCCTGGTCGAGCCGGGCATCAAGACCGGTGTACCGATCCTGGTGGACAACCCCAAGGAGGTCGGCGCCGACCGGATCATCAACTCGGTCGCCGCCGTCGAGCTGTACGGCGGTCCCGCGGTCGTCGTGGACTTCGGCACGGCCACGACGTTCGACGCGGTCAGCGCGCGCGGGGAGTACACGGGCGGGGTCATCGCGCCCGGCATCGAGATCTCCGTGGAGGCGCTCGGCATCAAGGGAGCCCAGCTGCGCAAGATCGAGCTGGCGAGGCCGCGCAGCGTCATCGGCAAGAACACGGTCGAGGCGATGCAGTCGGGCATCGTGTACGGATTCGCCGGCCAGGTCGACGGGGTCGTGACCCGGATGGCACGCGAGCTGGCGGAGGACCCGGGCGAGGTGACCGTGATCGCGACGGGCGGCCTGGCGCCGATCATCCTCGGCGAGGCGTCGGTCATCGACGAGCACGAGCCGTGGCTGACGCTGATCGGACTACGACTGGTGTACGAGCGGAACGTCTCGCGCATGTAGGCCCCGACCGGTACGCCCTCGTTCGCCGGACGGCCCCACAGCGGCCCGTCCGGCGAACGAGGCGAACGAGACGGCCAAGGTCGTGCCAGGTCGCGGCAGGTCGAGGAGCCCGACACCCCGCCGCGCCGCACCTGTCGCGTTTAGAAGATTTTGTGCGGTTCGTGAGTATCGTCACCTCATGCCCACGCCCTACGGATCCCGCGGCGGCATGGCGTTCGGCGCAGACGAGTTGCGTGTGCTCCGAGGCGCCCTCGCCGTCGCCCTCCACCCCGCTCCCCTCCCCGACGAGGACGTCCAGGCCTGCCTGCGCCTCGCCGAGTCCGTGGACGAGGCGGTCCGCGAGGCCGGTCGGCTGCGCGCCTTCCTTCTCGCCGACCTCGCCCGCTACCGCGCTGCGCTTCCCGGCTCGGCCGCCGGCTATCTGGAGCTTCTCCAGGACGCCCTGGCAGCCGGGTACGACCCCCGCCCGGAGGACCTCATGGCTCTGCGCACCCTGCGCGCCGCACCCGTCGCCGCCGCGCTGCTCGACCGCTGTCAGCGGATCGCCGAGAACTCCGTACGGGCCCGGCTCGCGGGCCGGTCGCCCGCCGCCCCCGCGCCCCGTACCCGGCTGCTCGCGCTCCAGGGCGGCCGCGCCGCGGCCGACCCGGAGCCTCCCAAGGAGGAGCCGGGAAAGGAGCCGGGGAAGCAGCCCGCGCCGCCGCGTCGCCCGGCGGCCCCCGGCCGCCCCGCCACCGAGCGCCCGATGCCCAAACCGTCGGAGGTCTTCCCGCCACGCCGTAAGCCCGCGCCCCCGCAGGAGCGACGCGCCGCCGGATAGCTACTCTTGAGCCATGGACTACGTATCCGCTCTCGTGCCGCCCGTGGTGATGGCCGCTTTCTTCATCGGTCTGGTCGTGACGATCGTCAAGAGCCAGGGCGGGGACAACAAGGCGAAGGAGGACGCGGCCGTGGACGCCGCGCTCGCCCGCGCGGAGGCTGTCGAGCAGCAGGGCGGCAGCCCTTCCGGCGCCTGACGGCCGCACGGTCGTAGATCAGGACGTACGACTTCCGCCAGGTCGTACGTCCTTTTTGTAACGTCAATAACCGGCCATTCAGACATCTCGCACTATGGTGACGATGTGCCCCGCCAATTGGGAGATCTGGAAGACGCCGTCATGAGTCGCGTCTGGCAATGGAACCGTCCGGTCACCGTCCGGGAAGTCCTCGAAGACCTTCAGCGGGAACGGTCCATCGCCTACACGACCGTGATGACCGTAATGGACAATCTCCATCAGAAGGGCTGGGTACGCAGGGAAGTCGACGGCCGCGCCTATAGATATACGGCGGTCTCCACCCGCGCCGCCTACGCGGCCGCGCTGATGAACGAAGCCTGGTCGAAGAGCGACAACCCGGCGGCCGCTCTTGTCGCCTTCTTCGGGATGATGTCGGCGACGCAGCGCGACGCCCTGGAGGACGCGGTGCGTATGGTGCGCACCGACCGGCCGGAAGTGATCCCCGAGGCCGCGCCGGAGACGGCGCCGGAAGCCCCGCCGGAAGCGACCCCCGAAGTACCGCCCGGATCGCAGTCCGAAGTGCCGCCCGAAGTGCCGGGCGAAGTCCCGTCCGAGGGCGCCGACCGAGAGCATCCCGCGGGGCGATAGCGTCCAGTCATGTCCTCTGGGGATCCGAAAGCCGCGACAAATGCCATCACCGTCCGGCGGGCCAGGACGAGCGATGTGTCCGCGGTCCGTCGTCTCGTCGACCCGTACGTGAGCGAAGGCATCCTGCTCGACAAAGCGACGGTGACGCTTTACGAGGACATCCAGGAGTTCTGGGTCGCCGAACGCGACGACGACGCGACGGTCGTCGGCTGCGGCGCACTTCATGTGATGTGGGAAGACCTCGCCGAAGTGCGCACTCTCGCGGTGGATCCACGCTTCCGGGGCGACGGCGTCGGACGCCATGTGCTCGACAAGTTGCTGCAGACCGCCCGGTGGCTCGGTGTGCGGCGCGTATTCTGTCTGACCTTCGAAGTCGACTTCTTCATCAAGCACGGCTTCGTGGAGATCGGTGAGACTCCTGTCGACGGAGATGTCTACAGCGAGCTGCTGCGTTCCTATGACGAGGGTGTCGCCGAGTTCCTCGGTCTCGAACGGGTGAAGCCGAACACCTTGGGTAACAGCCGGATGCTTCTGCACCTGTGAGTGGCGGAAGAACCCGGAACCCTATGTCCGAATCGCGCACGTTTCCCGTGTTCTTGTGCTACAGAACCTCTGCCGGGGGTTTGTGTTTTCCTGAGAAAAGCGGTTTCCTTTCGGCGTACTGCATTTTCGATGAAAGGAAAACCGGTGGCACAGAAGGTTCAGGTCCTTCTTGTTGACGACCTCGACGGTGGCGAGGCTGACGAGACCGTCACGTTCGCGCTGGACGGCAAGACCTACGAGATCGACCTCACGAACGCGAATGCCGACAAGCTGCGTGGGCTGCTCGACCCGTACACCAAGAGTGGCCGTCGTACCGGTGGCCGCGCCGCCGGTGGCCGTGGCAAGGGCCGCGCCGCCGCGGGTGGGAACAAGGACACCGCGGAAATTCGCAAGTGGGCCAAGGAGAACGGCTACAGCGTCAACGATCGCGGTCGCGTTCCGGCCGAGATCCGCGAAGCCTACGAGAAGGCCAACGGCTGAGATTTCGTACCCGTCGATTCTCCACGAAGCAATCGGGCCCGGTGGCACTCCGTCGCCGCCGTGTCCACGAGTCGAACGAGATCGGGGACACCCCCACCCCTGTCCCCGAGTCCGGCACTGCCTCCGGGCCCGTGTCCGAAATGAGTGAGAGCCGGCAGCGTCGGTTCCACCTCGCGTCCCGGCTCGGGGGGCCGCAGCCACATGGCGGCCCCCTGCTCCGCCCCCGGACGACCGCCGGCCTTCCCGCCTTTCGGCGGAATCCCTGTCGGGCCTCTCGGCCTTCCCGGCGGCTCCGGAGCGGTCATCCGGCCGTCGGCACCGACGGCGGTCAGATCGAGCGCGATGCCGCCCCACTCCAGCCAGTCGAGCAGCCCCGGCAGTTCGTCCGCGCCGCCCGCGGCCACCAGCAGCCGCATCCGGCCCTCGGCGAGCGCCACCGGCCCGGTCCCGCTCGCGTCGATCCGCCGCAGCAGCGCGGCGCCCGCGTCGGCCGGCAGTTCGAGTACGTCGAAGCGGAGCCCGGTCAGCAGCGCGACGGGTGGTCCCGCGACCGTGGCCCAGCCCAGCTCGTGCTCGTACCAGAAGGCGCTGCCGCCTTCGAGCGGCAGCGGCGCGCGGGGTGACGGAACGGGGAGAGCCATGCACGGACCAACTCCCCGCCCTGGCATTGAGTTACGCACTGTCGATGCATGCTCGCTCTATGTGTTCGCCGCAGGGGCGTACGGAAGCATTCGGGAGTGCAAGGGTGTTCGCCCGTAGCGGAGCGAACCGGGGTGCGCCGCATGGACTGTCGGTGCTTACGGGTAAGACATTCCTAGTGGGGAGGGGCGACACGCGGTCCCGGACGTCTCACGTTCGCCATCGGCGTACCGATAGCGGGGGTATCTGTCTGGCCTGCGGGAACATCGTCTCGCACCATCAGGTTGGAGCAGGTGTCGGCTGTTCGTGAGGAAAGTTCGCCGCCGACGGCGGGGTGATCACGGCGGATGTCGGCAGTTGGAATGAGCGGTCCCCGCTTGCGGGACTAAGCTGCGGAAGGACAGGGAGGGGACCGACCCCTTTACTGCCTGACCGCTCTGAGGAGCGATTAACGATGTTCGAGAGGTTCACCGACCGCGCGCGGCGGGTTGTCGTCCTGGCTCAGGAAGAAGCCCGGATGCTCAACCACAACTACATCGGCACCGAGCACATCCTCCTGGGCCTTATCCACGAGGGTGAGGGTGTCGCCGCTAAGGCCCTGGAGAGCCTCGGGATTTCGCTCGAGGCGGTCCGCCAGCAGGTGGAGGAGATCATCGGGCAGGGCCAGCAGGCTCCGTCCGGCCACATCCCCTTCACGCCCCGTGCCAAGAAGGTCCTGGAGCTGTCGCTCCGCGAGGCCCTTCAGCTCGGCCACAACTACATCGGCACCGAGCACATCCTGCTCGGCCTGATCCGCGAGGGCGAGGGCGTCGCCGCCCAGGTCCTCGTGAAGCTGGGCGCCGATCTCAACCGGGTGCGGCAGCAGGTCATCCAGCTGCTCTCCGGCTACCAGGGCAAGGAGGCCGCCACCGCCGGCGGCCCGGCCGAGGGCACGCCCTCGACCTCCCTCGTCCTGGACCAGTTCGGCAGGAATCTCACCCAGGCAGCTCGTGAGTCCAAGCTCGACCCGGTCATCGGGCGCGAGAAGGAGATCGAGCGGGTCATGCAGGTGCTGTCCCGCCGTACGAAGAACAACCCGGTCCTCATCGGCGAGCCCGGCGTCGGCAAGACGGCGGTCGTCGAGGGACTGGCCCAGGCCATCGTCAAGGGCGAGGTGCCCGAGACCCTCAAGGACAAGCACCTCTACACCCTGGACCTCGGCGCCCTGGTCGCGGGCTCCCGCTACCGAGGTGACTTCGAGGAGCGCCTGAAGAAGGTCCTCAAGGAGATCCGCACCCGCGGCGACATCATCCTGTTCATCGACGAGCTCCACACCCTCGTGGGTGCGGGCGCCGCCGAGGGCGCGATCGACGCGGCTTCGATCCTGAAGCCCATGCTCGCCCGTGGGGAACTCCAGACCATCGGTGCGACGACGCTCGACGAGTACCGCAAGCACCTGGAGAAGGACGCCGCGCTGGAGCGCCGCTTCCAGCCGATCCAGGTGGCCGAGCCGTCGCTGCCGCACACCATCGAGATCCTCAAGGGCCTGCGGGACCGTTACGAGGCGCACCACCGCGTGTCCATCACGGACTCCGCGCTGGTCGCAGCCGCGACGCTCGCCGACCGCTACATCTCGGACCGCTTCCTGCCGGACAAGGCGATCGACCTGATCGACGAGGCCGGCTCACGGATGCGCATCCGCCGGATGACCGCTCCGCCGGACCTCCGCGAGTTCGACGAGAAGATCGCGAACGTCCGCCGCGACAAGGAGTCGGCCATCGACTCCCAGGACTTCGAGAAGGCAGCTTCGCTCCGTGACAAGGAGAAGCAGCTGCTGGCCGCGAAGACCAAGCGGGAGAAGGAGTGGAAGGCCGGCGACATGGACGTCGTCGCCGAGGTGGACGAGGAGCTGATCGCCGAGGTCCTGGCGACCGCCACGGGCATCCCGGTCTTCAAGCTCACCGAGGAGGAGTCCTCGCGGCTGCTCCGTATGGAGGACGAGCTCCACAAGCGCGTCATCGGCCAGAAGGACGCCATCAAGGCGCTCTCCCAGGCCATCCGGCGTACGCGGGCGGGTCTGAAGGACCCCAAGCGTCCCGGTGGCTCGTTCATCTTCGCCGGCCCCTCCGGAGTCGGTAAGACGGAGCTGTCCAAGACGCTCGCCGAATTCCTCTTCGGCGACGAGGACGCACTGATCTCCCTCGACATGTCGGAGTTCAGCGAGAAGCACACGGTTTCGCGTCTCTTCGGTTCTCCCCCCGGATACGTGGGGTACGAAGAGGGCGGCCAGCTCACCGAGAAGGTGCGCCGGAAGCCGTTCTCCGTCGTCCTCTTCGACGAGGTCGAGAAGGCCCACCCCGATATCTTCAATTCCCTTCTGCAGATCCTGGAGGACGGTCGGCTGACCGACTCCCAGGGCCGGGTCGTGGACTTCAAGAACACGGTCATCATCATGACGACCAACCTCGGGACCAGGGACATCTCCAAGGGGTTCAACCTGGGCTTCGCCGCCCAGGGCGACACCAAGTCCAACTACGAGCGGATGAAGAACAAGGTCAACGAAGAGCTCAAGCAGCACTTCCGGCCCGAGTTCCTCAACCGTGTGGACGACACGGTCGTCTTCCACCAGCTCACCGAGGAAGACATCATCCAGATCGTCGACCTCATGGTGGACAAGGTGGACGAGCGCCTGAAGGACCGGGACATGGGCCTTGAGCTCAGCCCGAACGCCAAGGCGCTGCTCGCCAAGAAGGGTTACGACCCCGTTCTGGGCGCCCGGCCGCTGCGCCGGACGATCCAGCGCGAGATCGAGGACATCCTCTCCGAGAAGATCCTCTTCGGTGAGCTGCGCCCCGGTCACATCGTGGTCGTGGACACCGAGGGCGAGGGCGAGGAGAAGAAGTTCAGCTTCCGCGGCGAGGAGAAGTCGGCACTGCCCGACGTCCCGCCGATCGAGCAGGCGGCCGGCGGCGGCGCCGGTCCGAACCTGACGAAGGAAGCGTGAGCCGACGCTGAACCAAGGCTGAGGCGAGGCTGAGCCCAGTCCGAAGGGGTGGCCCGGGACCGTAACTGGTCCCGGGCCACCCCTTTGCCATGCCCCGCGGCGGCTTCCGTCCGGCCCTCTCCGGGCCTCTGTTCGCTCCCCGGCCGACACCCTCCCCGGCCCTCGGGGCGGCCGCCGTCGTGACAAGCCGCACACCCGTTTCCCGGCCTACGACCAGGAATAGTGGTGAAGCGGGTGATTCCGGTGGGACCTTCGGAAAGGTCGGCCTCGGGACCTTGGTCCCGAGGCCTCGTGAGGGGGCGGCGGCCCGGTCGCCCATCGGATGCGCGCCCGCCTGATGTGCGAAGAAACAGTATCTAATTCGGGCATTTCGGATCGAGCTGGAGGGATGCTGCGGGTCGTCAAGGGGTCAACTTGCCGGTGCGGCGGCTACGACCGTATGTCGTAGATGGGTGGTTTGGGGTGTGATGGGCGGTCGGGTTACCAAGGGGAGGCAAGCCCGCCCGGTGCCTGAGTGCCGGGTCCATTGATGCCCGGAGGTTTCTCAATGTCGCAGCGCACCACGCCCCGCCAGTCCACGCTCCGTACCCGTGCCGCCGTCCTGGCCGCCGGACTCGGAGTGACGACGGCGCTGGGTGCGGGCGTCGCGTTCGCCGCGAACAGCAGCGGCGACGCCGGCGCCCCCCGAGCGTCGGCCACCGCGGCCGTCGACAAGCAGGCCCAGACCGAGAAGGCGAGCGCCGTCAAGGCCGCCGACAAGGACAAGAAGGCCAAGAAGATCAACCCCACCTGGGTCAAGCCGGTCTCCAAGTACACGCTGAGCGCCACCTACGGCCGCGGCGGCGGTATGTGGGCCAGCAAGCACTCGGGCCAGGACTTCGCCGTCCCCGTGGGCACGAACGTGAAGTCCGCCCACGCGGGCACCGTCGTGAAGGCCGGACCCAACGGCGCCGGTGACGGTCCCGCGTACGGCAACGCGATAGTCATCAAGCACGGCACCGGCCCGAGTGCGAAGTACTCGCAGTACGCGCACCTGTCCAAGGTGAAGGTGCACATCGGCCAGAAGGTCGACAAGGGCCAGAGCATCGCGCTCTCCGGCAACACCGGCAATTCGAGCGGCCCGCACCTGCACTTCGAGATCCGTACGACCCCCAACTACGGCAGTGCGATCAACCCGGTGAGCTTCCTGCGCTCCGCCGACGTCACTCTGTGACCCCCTGAGACCGCACCATCAGATCGGTGGCGACCTCGAGGATGGCTTCCTGCTTCTCCTCGGGGTCGCCTTCGACGTCCCTGAGCGCGAACAGGCCCGCGTGCATCGTGAAGATCGCGGCGAAGCAGCGCACGCGGTCGGTCATCGTGCCGTCGGGCTGCTGGAGCAGTTCCATCAGCCCGTGCATGCGGCTCTTGAAGGTCTCTCCCACGCTCAGGTCGCGCATCGTCGCCTGGTTCTCCTGCATGAAGCGGAACAGAGGCGCGGCGGCCGCGAGCGAGTCGCTGTAGCGGCGCAGGATCTCCTTCTTCACTTCCAGGGTCGACGGCTGCGCCTCGCCCCAGGCCATCAGTTCGTCTATCGGCCGGGCCAGGTCCTGGAAGAGGCTGACCACGATGTCTTCCTTGGTCTTGAAGTGGTAGTAGAGCGCGGCCTTGGTGACGTCCAGGTGCTCGGCGATCTCGCGCAGCGAGGTCTTCTCGTACCCCTGCTCGACGAAGAGTTCCAGCGCGACGTCCTGGATGCGCTGGCGGGTGTCTCCCCGACGCGGCTGCGCTGTGCTGCCCATGGCTGCTCTCCCGAAAAAAGTACTTACTTGACGACCGGCTAGTGGCAGGTCTACTTTCCCCAGTGTACTTACTTGCCGGTCGGCAAGTAAGTAGTGATACGGAACCAGGAATCAGACCAGGAAACAGGGGAGTGGGGGCCATGTCGCTCGACACGGCAGCGGGGCCGGAACAGAAGAAGAAGGCGGAGCCACAACCGCGAAGCGTGCGGGTGGTGCTGCTCGCGCTCATGATCGCGATGCTGCTCGCCATGCTGGACAACATGATCGTCGGCACCGCGATGCCGACCATCGTCGGCGAGCTGGGCGGGCTGGAGCACCTGTCCTGGGTGGTCACCGCGTACACCCTCGCCACCGCCGCGTCGACCCCGATCTGGGGGAAGGTCGGCGACATGTACGGGCGGAAGAAGATCTTCCTGCTCTCCATCGTCATATTCCTGATCGGCTCCGCGCTCAGCGGCATGGCCCAGGACATGGGCCAGCTCATCGGCTTCCGCGCCATCCAGGGCCTGGGCGCCGGCGGCCTCATGGTCGGCGTCATGGCGATCATCGGTGACCTCATCCCGCCCCGTGAGCGGGGCAAGTACCAGGGCATGATGGCCGGCGTGATGGCCCTCGCCATGATCGGCGGACCGCTGGTCGGCGGCACCATCACCGACCACCTCGGCTGGCGCTGGAGCTTCTACATCAACCTGCCGCTCGGCGCCGTCGCCCTCGCGATGATCGTGACCGTGCTGCACCTGCCCGCCGTGGAGCGGACCAAGAACAAGGTCGACTATCTCGGGGCCGCCCTGCTGACGGTCGGCATCACCTCGATCGTGCTGGTGACCACCTGGGGCGGTACGGAGTACGCCTGGAGCTCCGCGGTGATCATGGAGCTGATCGCCATCGGCGTCGTCACCCTCGTCTCGTTCGTGTACGTACAGACCAAGGCGGCCGAGCCGATCCTGCCGCTGCACATCTTCCGCAACCGCAACTTCACCCTCATGCAGGTCATCGGCTTCCTGACCGGCTTCGTCATGTTCGGAGCCGTCCTGTTCCTGCCGCTCTACCAGCAGTCCGTCCAGGGCGCCTCGGCGACCAACTCCGGTCTGTTGCTCCTGCCGATGCTGCTGTCGATGATGGTCGTCTCGCTGTTCGCGGGCCGGGTCACCACCAACACCGGCAAGTACAAGATCTTCCCCATCGTGGGCAGCGCCCTGATGGTCACCGGTCTCTTCCTGCTCGCGCAGATGGACGTCGGGACCTCCCGGGTCACCTCCGGCCTCTACATGGCCGTCCTCGGTGCCGGTATGGGCTTCCTGATGCAGATCACCATGCTCGTGGCGCAGAACAGCGCCGAGGCGAAGGACATGGGCGTCGCCTCGTCCTCGACCACCCTCTTCCGTACGCTCGGCAGCTCCTTCGGCGTCGCCATCATGGGCGCGCTGTTCACCAGCAAGGTGGAGGAGGAGATGACGGCGCGCGGTGGTGACGCGGTGACGCAGCAGTCCGCGCAGCTCGACGCGGCGAGTCTGGCCAAGCTGCCCGACGCGGCGCGCGAGGCGTACCAGATCGCGGTGTCGTCCGGTACGCACGTGGCCTTCCTGCTGGCCGGTTCGGTCGCGGTGATCGCCTTCGTTGCGGCGTTCTTCGTCAAGGAGGTCCCGCTGCGGGGCGCCGGTCCCGAGAAGGCCGACGCGCACGCCTAGAGCGTCCGTGGCCGGTGTCCGGCGTGCTGTGGACGGCGGGGGGCCGTTGTCAGTGGGGCGTGCCAGCATCGAAGACGTGGACAGTACGCAAGCAGATCAGCCGCCGCCGCAGGTGCCTCTCACGCACCTGCGGCAGCTGCGTCTCGCCAAGGACGCGATGGATCGAGACTGGGCCGGCCCTCTCGACCTGGACGCGGTGGCCTCCCACGCCGGGTATTCGCGCTACCACTTCGTGCGGGCGTTCAAGGCGGTGTACGGGCAGACGCCCGGCCGCTATCTGTCCCGCAGACGCATAGAGCGCGCCGAGGAGCTGCTGCGCTCGGCGAATCTGACCGTCACCGAGATCTGCGTCCTCGTCGGCTTCAGTAGCCTCGGCACCTTCTCGAAGCGCTTCAAGGAGCAGACCGGCATGACCCCGAGCGCGTACCGCGCCAAGCACGCGGGGCGCGGGGCCGCGCTCATACCGGGGTGCTTCGCGATGCTGTGGGCCGGTGGCTTCCCGCCCCGGAACAGCGGCGCTACCGCCCCTGACCTGCCCGGTGAGGACCGCAATTCTGGAGAAGCCCGCTGACGGCGCCCGTGTCTACGGTGGAAGCGCAAGCACGGGCCCCACGAGTGGGCCGCGTACGGCACATCTCTCCGAGGAGCACGTCATGATCAAGGGTCTCGCGATCTCCACCGTCTGGGTGCTCGACCAGGAACGGGCGAAGGAGTTCTACGTCGACAAGCTGGGCCTTGAGGTCCGCACGGACATGACTCTCGGCGAGGGCGGCATGCGCTGGCTGACGGTCGGCGCCAAGGACCAGCCCGATGTGGTGCTGACCCTGATGCTGCCGGGCGGGCCCGCGGCGGACGAGGAGTCCGCGGCCGCGATCAGGACGCTCGTCAGCAAGGGCATGCTCGGCGCGGGCGTGCTCGCCACCGACGACATCCACGGGGACTACGAGAAGCTGAAGGCCAAGGGCGTGGAGTTCCTCCAGGAGCCGCAGGAGCGTCCGTACGGCACGGAGGCGATCTTCCGCGACGACTCGGGGAACTGGTTCTCGTTCACCCAGACCAAGGAGGGTGACCTCGACCTGGAGAAGGAATGGGCGTCCTGACCCTCGCCGCGACGGTCGGCCGTCCCCGCCGGTCCCGTCCGTCCCCGCCCGTCCCGGCGTCGGCGCGCCGTCAGTCCGGGAACTTGATCATCGGGAAGCTGCCGGTCGTCGTCGGGGCGTGCTCGGGAAGCCACAGGACCGCGATCGCGCCGCCCGTCTCGTCCGGGCCGGGCGTCAGGCTCTCCGGCGCCGCGTTGCGGAAGGTCAGCCGCGCCCCCAGGACGCGCGCCTGACCGGCGGCGATGGTCAGGCCCAGACCGTGGCCGTGCCCCGCGCGGTCGCTCGCGCCCGTACGAAACCGGCTCGGCCCGTCGCGCAGCAGCGCGTCGGGGAAGCCCGGACCGTGGTCGCGTACGCGCACCACCCGGCCCTCGACGGTCACCTCCACCGGTGTGCCGCCGTGCTTGGCCGCGTTGGCCAGCAGGTTGCCGAGGATGCGCTCCAGCCGGCGCGGATCGGTGCTCACCCACGAGTCGTGCACGACATGGATCCGCACATCGGGATCGAGCAGGGCCACCCGTCTGCTGACGAACTCGCCGAGCGCGACCTCCTGCAGCTCGGCGCGTTCCGACGCGCTGTCGAGCCTGGCGACTTCGAGGACGTCCTCGACCAGCGTCCGCATGGCCTGTGCCCGGTCCCTCACCAGCTCGGTGGGGCGGCCGGGCGGCAGCAGCTCGGCCGCCGTCAGCAGGCCCGTCACGGGCGTACGCAGCTCGTGGGCGATGTCGGCGGTGACCCGGCGCTCCGCCTCGATGCGTTCGTTCAGCGCGTCCGTCAGGGCGTCGACCGCGCGGGCCAGCTCGTCGGTCTCGTCCCGTACGACTCCGCCGACCGCCTCCCGTACACGCACGTCCGTATTGCCCTGCGCGACCTTGCCCGCGGCCGCCGCCGCCTTGCGCAGCCGGCGCGAGAGCTGCCCGCCGATCAGCACACCCAGCGCACAGCCGCCGACGACCACACAGACCGAGCCGATCAGCAGCGCCCGGTCGAGATCCTTCATGATCGTCGCGGAGCGGTCGGCGAACTTGCTGCTCAGGGAGAGCACACCGCTCTCCACCGGTACGGCCGCCCAGACGTCGGGCGTGCCGTCCGCCGAGTCACGCACGAAAGTGGCACGCCTGCCCTCCTGCACCTTCTCCCGCAGGTCGTCGGGGAGCGCGGGGTCGTTCAGCTTCGTACCGAACTTCAGCTCGTGCGTCGAGTCGTACATGCGCTGCGCGAACAGCAGCCGCTCCAGCTGCACCTCGCGGGCGTTGTCCAGCATCGAGAGCTGAGCGGCGTTGTGCACGACAAGGCTGAGCGCCATCGCGGTGAGGGCGCCGACCGCGGCGATCGCGATGCTGATCTTCCACCGGACGCCGGTGCGCAGGGCGAACCGTTTCATGCCTTGAGTTTGTAGCCGAAGCCGCGGACCGTCTCGATCCGGTCCTGTCCGATCTTCGCGCGCAGCCGCTGCACATGGACGTCCACCACTCGCGTGTCACCGCCCCAGCCGTAGTCCCAGACGCGTTCGAGCAGCTTGTCACGGGACAGGACGGTGCCGGGCGCGGCCGAGAACTCGATCAGCAGCCGCATCTCGGTCGGCGTCAGCGCCACCGGCTCACCCCCTTTGCGTACTTCCATGCCCTCCGTGTCGATCTCCAGATCGCCGAAGGACCGCGCGCCGGGCTCCTCCGCCTCCTGTCCGCCGCGCTCCCCGGCGGGCCCGCCCGCGTGCCCGAAGCGGCGCAGTACGGCGCGGATCCGCGCGACCAGCACCGCGCCGTCGAAGGGCTTGGTCACGTAGTCGTCGGCCCCCGCCTCCAGGCCGAGCACCACGTCGATCGAGTCGGCGCGCGCCGACAGCATGATCACGGGGACGGTCGACTCGTCCCTGATCCGGCGGCAGAGACTGACCCCGTCGAGGCCCGGCACCATCACGTCGAGCAGCGCGATGTCCGGCCGGTCGGCCCGGAACGCCTCCAGTCCGGAGAGGCCGTCCGGCATGGCCGTCACCACGAAGCCGTCGCGCTCCAGCGCGAGTTGGGTGGCCTCGCGGATGACGTCGTCGTCCTCGACGAACAGGACATGGGTCTCCACCATCCGGCAGCTCTCAGCTCTCTCAGTCAGTTCTCGCTCGGCGCGGACGGCGCGGGGGCGTCCACGGGGCCGTTGCCGACCGCTCCGCTGTAGTTGTTGCGCACCCGGTAGCGCTCGGTGAACTTCGTGTCGGCCCAGGTGTAGGTCACGACGTCCTCGCCGGACGGATACTCCACGGGGTCGCCCTTCGCGTACACCTGGCGGGTCACCACCAGCTCACCACGGTCGATGGTCGCGTACACGGCGGGTTCCTCGGCGACGAAGACGTTCTCGTACCGGTGGTTCTGGTCGGACTCGCGGTAGACGTACGTCCCCAGACCCACGGCGTCGTCGCACGTCATCACGTTGACCACCACGTCCGGCGCGGCGGCGCCGGTCAGATTCCCGTACGAGGTGTCCACCGGGTAGGCGTCCTCGGAGCACGGCTTGAGGTCGGCCTTGACCTGCCCGCTCACCTTGGGGTCCCGCCGGAGCAGGGCCACCGGGTCGATGTCACGGGCGGGCAGGGCCGACGGCTCGGAGGTCGGGGGCGAGACGGGCTCGGCGGTGGCGACGACGGCGGCGCCCTCGTCCCTGGTGCCGGTCGTGCTCGTGGAGCAGCCGATGGCGAACACGGCGAAGGCGAGGAGCGCGGCCAGCGCCACACCGCCGGTGGCGGTCGTCGCCGACAGGGTCACCCGCTTCCGGATGCGGCCGGGTGTTGTGCCGTCGTCGGCCGGCGACGTGCCGTTGGTGCTCCGGGCCGCCGGTGTCCGACGGCCGGTCGTTCTCGGGGCAGGCGTACTGTCTCCGTCGCGCTTCAGGCCGCGCACCGCTCCTGCCCCCGTCCGTCGCGACGATAATCCGCACGCTCCGGAGCATGGGCGCGCGGTGTGCGGGGCTCGGGCCGCCGGTTCCCCGGCGCCCGGCGCTCCGCGTCGCGGCGCCTCAGCTCCCGGGCCTCCAGCTCCTCGCGGAGTTTGGCGAGCGCCCGGTGCAGCGTGCTCTTCACCGTACCGGTAGACATGCCGAGCGCCGCCGCCGTCTCCTCCGTACTCATCTGCTCCCAGTGCCGCAGTACGACGACGCTGCGCTGCTTCGGCGCCAGGACCCCGAGGATGTCGATGAGCAGGGCGCGGTTGGCGCGCTGCTCGGCGCCGTCCTCGACGCAGGGCTCGGGCAACTGCTCGGTCGGCACCTCTTCGAGCTTGCGCGCACGCCACCACTCCGTACGGGTGTTGATCATGACGCGGCGCAGATAGGCGTCGGCGAGCGACTTGTCGGCGATGCCGTCCCAGCGGCCGTACGTACGGGCCAGGGCGGTCTGGAGCAGGTCCTGGGCGTCGACGGGGTCGGGGACCAGCCGCCGGGCACTCCGCAGCAGAGCCTCCTGCCGGGTGCGTACGTACTCCTCGAATTCGAGCACCTCGCCGTGCGCCATGCCAACCGCCTCCCACCCCGTGAACTGCACCGTGTACCGCGTTGCTGTGGTCTTCGCTTACGTCTCAGAAATTACGGAGGCGTTGTCACGAGGCCGTGCGCGCCAGCCCTCGGCGGGCGCACGGACATCCATCGGTTGTGTAACGGCGGGGACGGAACGGACGAACGAGCAACGGGCGTAGTGGCGGGGAAGCGGCGGGCGAAGCGACGGGGCAGGCCTGCCGGGCGCAGACGAACGGCCGGCCCGGAGGGGCCGGCCGACAAGGAGCGGGTGGTGCGGCTGGTGCGGGTGGTGCGGGTCGTACGGACCAAGTCGTACGAGGTCGGGGCGGGTCGGGCGGCGCGGTCAGCTCAGCGGCAGCCGGTACAGGTCGTCGGCCATCGGCTCGACCAGCCCGTCGGCCACCAGCCCGTCCAGTGCCCGCGCCCGCTGCACCGGCTCCTCCCACACGGCGTCGAGCACCGCGAGCGGTACGGGCGCCACCGCCTCGCGCAGTACGGCGAGCAGCTTGCCCCGCACCTGGCGGTCCGTGCCCGCGTACGTCTGGCCGCGCCGGGCCGGACCCTGGTGCGCCGGTTTGCCGGCCAGCCGCCAGGCGCACTTCGAGGCGATCGGGCAGCGCGCGCAGTCCTCGTTCTTCGAGGTGCACACGAGCGCGCCGAGTTCCATGGAGGCGGCGGCCCAGCGGGCCGCCGTCGGCTCGTCCACGGGCAGCAGCGCGCGGGCCAGCTTGCGCTCGGCGGCCGTCGTCGCGTTCGGCGGGTACTGGATGCCGGCGGCGGCGCGCGCGAAGACCCGGCGCACGTTCGTGTCGAGGACGGCGTGCCGTTGTCCGTACGCGAACGAGGCCACGGCCGCCGCCGTGTACTCGCCGATGCCGGGCAGCGCGAGCAACTGGCCGTGCTCGCGCGGTACGTCGCCGCCGAACCGCTCCGTTATCGCCAGGGCCGCCCCGTGCAGCCGCAGCGCTCGGCGCGGATAGCCGAGTCTGCCCCAGGCGCGTACCGCTTCGCCGGGCGCCTCGGCGGCCAGGTCGGCCGGGCGCGGCCAGCGCGCGAGCCACTGTTCGTACACCGGGAGCACCCGGGCGACCGGGGTCTGCTGGAGCATGAACTCGCTGACCATCACACCCCAGGCGCCCGTGTCGGGGCGGCGCCAGGGCAGGTCGCGGGCGTGCGCGTCGAACCACGCGATGACGGGGTCGTGGAGGGCGGCCGGGTCGGTAGCCGGCGCCGTAGTCGCAGAAGTCGCAGTCATGGCAGTACCGATCCTGGCACGTTCCGGGGTGGGGGTGGTGCAGCCGGCCGCTGTGCGCCGGGCGTCGCAGGGGGGTGCCGGGGGCGTGAAGGGGGCGCGTTGGGAGCCGTACGCGGCCGGCCGAGGCGAACCGCGCGTGGATCGCGCGCAGATCGCCCGCTGATCGCGCTTGCTCAGAGGCGCGAGCTGTGGCGGCGCTTCTCCCGGCGGAGGCGGCGGGACTCCGCGACGCGGGCCGAGAGCGATCCGTGCCCCGCCCCATGCCCCGCCCCGTTCGCCGGCTCAGGTGCGGGTCCGGCGCCGTGGACCGATCCGTGGACCGCCCCGTGCTCCGATCCGTGGATCGGCCCCGTGCCCGCCGACTGCGGGAAGGCCGGCTGCGGGGAGGCCGGTCCACGTCCCGCGAACCAGACCACCACACCCGTACGGCTCGTCCGCATCGTGTCGATCAGCGCCCGCGCGGGTCGCGTCAGCGCCAGGACGACGAGCGTCGCGACGAGCCCGCCGAGCAGCAGCCCCACCGCCACGTCGTGCGGATAGTGCACGCCGACGAAGACTCGTGAGAAGGCCGCGAAGATCGCCAGCGGGATCGTCAGGAACGCGATCGCCCGCCAGGCGATGGCGAGCGCCACCGCGGCGGCCGCGGCGATGGTCGAGTGGTTGCTGGGGAACGACCAGTCGCCGACCGGCGGGCAGGTCGCCAGCGACGCGGCCGCGCCCGCGACCGCGCGGCACGGCCGCTCCTCCTGCACGGCGCTCTTGAACAGTTCGCTGCCCACGTACGCGACGGCGGTCGCCAGCGGCCCAACTACCGCCACGGCCATGGCGCGTGAGTCCGCGGACCGGGTCCGCCACCAGCTGACGAGGAACAGAAACCCGAGGATCACGATCACGGCCTCCGTCCCTATCTCGACGAAGTGCCGCACCCAGGAAGGCGACTGGGCGGCGAGATCAGTAATGTCGCGGTAAAGGCCGCTGGTGACGGAGGGGTCCATGGTCACGGACCGTACCTTCCTCACTCCGTCTCACGCACCTCGCCATCGGCGGCCGAACCCCTGACGAAAGTGGCAAGTGGGGTCACACGGGTGGCCGTAGCGTGATGATGATCCGTAAAACTTGCGAGACGAGCGGCATGTGGGGCGGGAGTTGGTCCTGAACTCTCGTAGAGTTGCGCCGTGGGATCTATGCGCAATCCGGTCGGGCCGCTTCCCTCCTCCATCTACTGGCGACGGAGGGCAGTAGCGGCGACTCTGATCGCGCTGCTCGCGTTGCTCGTCGTATGGGTCGTCACATCCGGTGGTGACGACGGCGGAAAGAAGCGCGACGACGGCGCGAACGGCGACGCGCCCGCCCCCTCGATCACCCCCGGACCGTCGAGTTCCGGACCCGCGATCAGTGAACAGCCCGGCGGGCGCGACGAGTCGGGCGAGACCGGCGGGAGCGGCGGCGGCGACCAGGGCGGTACGGACGCGGGCGCCGACGGCGGCGGCAGTGGTGACACCGGCAGCGGCGGTACGGGCGGTTCCGCGGGCTCGGGCGGCTCCGCAGGCTCCGGCGGCGCGGCGAGCGGCGGCGGTGACGGCGCGGGCGGCAGCAGTACGGGCGAGCAGGTGCCGGTCGGATCGAGCCTCCCCAACTGCGTGGCGAGCGCGCTGACGTTGAAGCTGGAGAGCCGGAAGGTCGCCTACGAGCCCGGCGAGAAGCCCTCGTTCAAGATCGTGGCCACCAACGGGTCGAGCAAGGACTGCAAGGCGGACCTCGGGCCGAAGTCCGTGGTGCTGACCGTCACCGACTCCGAGAGCGACGAGATCTGGTCCTCGAAGGACTGCCCCAGGATCAGCCAGCTGCTGCTGAAGGTGCCCGCGGGCGGGACGGTCACGCGGACCGTCACCTGGGACCTCACGCAGAGCGCCCCGCAGTGCGCCACACCGCCGCCCGGCAAGGCCAAGCCCGGCACCTACCTGGTGGAGGCGGCGGCGCCCGGCGCGACGGTGAAGCAGGGCCAGACGTCGATCCGACTGGACAAGGACTGAGACAAGGGGCTTACGTACGAAGGAGGGCCGCACCAC
>NZ_JBHUUW010000061.1:0-45647 GCF_042670825.1 Streptomyces sp. NPDC057137
ACCCGGCAATCCGGGTGGGGCCCCGCCGTACATCTGTGGCCGTCGGCCGCCGCCTACCAGGCGGTCTGCGTCGCGCTCTGCCGGCTCGGCAGGAACACCCAGAGCGCGATGTAGAGCAGGAACTGCGGGCCGGGCAGCAGGCACGAGGCCAGGAAGATCACTCGCATCGTGTTCGCGGAGGTGCCGAAGCGCCGTGCCAGCGCCGCGCACACTCCACCGATCATGCGACCCTCACGGGGACGGGCAATCGCGGACATGGTGGGCTCCTTCGTGAGTCCGTTCCGGGAGCCTCTCCGTGTGCTCCCGATGACTCAATGGTGGCCCGCGGACACCGGACAAAGCGTCGCTCTACGGTGCGATACCGACCCTGGTAATCGTCGGGGTCGTCCCCTGAGGAGACTCCTCCCGCAGGTCCCCCTCACGTACGACCCGGGTGCCACGCGGGGCCGGCACCGGCGCCGGACCGCGCCGCCCGGTGCGTACGCGCCGCAGCCTCGCCCGTCCCGCCGGGACGACCAGCAGATGCGCGAGACCGACTCCCACCGTGTTGAGCAGCAGCGAGTCCACGTCGACGACCTGCCCGGGGATCCCGGTCTGCAGCAGTTCGATCCCCAGCGAGATGAACGCCCCGGCGGCCAGGGTCCGCGTCAGCGAGGCCAGCGGCGAGACGGCCAGCTTGCCGCCCGCCATGGGGAGGAGAACCCCGAGAGGGGCCAGCAGCAGGAGTCCTTCGCCGATGCGCCGGACCGCCTGGAGCGGCCCGAGGGCGAGATCGGCCTTGATGCCCGCCAGCGGTTCGAAGTTCGCCGCGGTCATCCACACGACGTCCAGCGGGCGCAACGTCAGCCACGCGACGAGCACCAAGTGCACGAGGAGGAGGATGACCCCCGCCACGCGGAAGCGGAAAGCGGCACTGCCGCCCGAACCTTGGCGCTGCACGATCCCCAAGACGCGGCCACCGCCGGGAACGGTTCCGGGGAGTTCCAAATGGAGGCCCACGTGAGACGGGTGTCACCCGGAAGGCCCCGACGCGCTCCGTACACCGGGCGCACCCGGCCGCGCGACGCCCGCCTCATCAGGAAGCGGACGGCAGCGGACCCGTCGTCGGAACGGCCGCCTCGGGGCGGCGCTTGGTGTCGTCGTCGCACCGGTACCCGCGCGCGCCGTACGCCCCCGGCCCGCCCAGCACCACCGAACCGTCCGTCGCCGCGCCCTCGGTGAGCGTGCACACGATCTGCGCCAGCGCGGCCGTCGGCAGGTCCTCCGGCTGGCGGCTCAGCCGCAGCGTGCCCGGCGGATCGCCCGCGCGCCCCTCGGAGACCCGCAGCGGCCCGCGTACGTCCGTCGTGAAGCCCGCCTCCCGCTCCGTGGACGACGGCTGCTCCAGCAACTCGTCCACGAGCGCCCGCACCACCTGCACCCGGTCACCCAGCGCCTTCTCGGCCGGTATGGACGCGGTGCGCTCCACCGGCACCAGCTCCGACCCGCACACCAGATAGACCCTGACCGCCGTCCCGCCCGGCTGCGCCTGGGTGGTCAGAGTACTCTCGGACACCTCGCACGGCACCCGTGAGGGCGCGGCGCCCGCGTTCACCGGCACCGCGGTCGTCCTGATGCCGCAGCCGCCCACGGCGCCCGCCAGCGCGAGCGCGCCCGCGACTACGGCGAGAGACCGGCCGGCCCGAGTCCTCGACCTCACTGCGCCTCGCCTCCCTCTCCCCGTACGTCGCCGGGCCCGTCCTCGTCGTCGAAGTCCTCCGAGACCTCGTGCGGCAGCCGCAGCACGAACACCGCGCCGCCGTCGGGCGCGTTGGCCGCGGTGATGTCGCCTCCGTGGATGTGCGCGTTCTCCATCGCGATGGACAGACCCAGACCGCTGCCCTCGGACCGCGGCCGGGACGCGCTCGCCTTGTAGAAGCGGTCGAACACGTGCGGCAGTACGGCCTCCGGGATGCCCGGACCGTTGTCCCGTACCTCGATGACCAGTTCCCCGCCGACCGAGCGCACCGAGACCCGCACCGGCGAACCGCCGTGCTTGAGCGCGTTGCCGATCAGATTCGCCAGGATCACGTCGAGCCGGCGCGGATCGAGGCGGGCCATCATGCCGCGCTCCGCGTCCAGTTCCACCGCGTCCAGCCAGGCCCGTGCGTCGATACAGGCGGTGACCTGGTCGGCGACGTCGACGTCGTCGAGGACGAGCCGGGCGGTGCCCGCGTCGAAGCGGGTGACCTCCATCAGGTTCTCCACCAGGACGTTGAGCCTGCGGGTCTCGCTCACGACCAGCGTCACGGCGGGCGCGATCATCGGGTCGAGCGTGTCCGCCTCCTCCTCAAGCACCTCGGTGACGGCCGTCAGCGCGGTGAGCGGGGTGCGCAGCTCGTGCGACATGTCGGCGACGAAGCGGCGGCTCGACTCCTCACGCGCGCTCATGTCGTCGATCTTCTTCTGGAGCGAGGCGGCGGCGTTGTTGAACGTCCTTGACAGATCGGCCAGTTCGTCCGTCCCCGACACCCGCAGCCGGGTGTCGAGCTTCCCCTCGCCGAGCTGCCGCGCCGCGTGACCGAGCCGCTGCACCGGCTTCAGGACGGTCGTGGCCGCCGCCTGCGCGAGCAGCGCGGACCCGACGAGCGCCAGGCTCGTCGCGATCGCCAGCGACCACGCCAGGGCGTTGAGGTCCTCCCGCTCCTGTTCGAGGGAGAGGAAGACATATCCCGTCGGTCCACCGCCGACGATCCGGGTGCCGCCGACCAGATAGGGAGTCTGGCCGCGCTGCGTGCGCTGCCAGAAGACGTGGTACGGCGACTTGTTGCCCGACGTGACCTTCTGCCGGTCGTTCACCGCCGTCCGCAGCGACTGCGGCACGTCGTCCAGCGTGAACGTGTCCTGGTCGGAGACCCCGGCCATCGGCTTGTCCTCGTCACGCTCACCTATCAGCACCACACTGAACCCGGCGCTGCTCTTGGCCATCTGCTGCGCCGCGTCCTCCAGCTCGGCCTGGGTCGGCCGCAGCGGCAACTGCGCGGCCTTGTCCCGCATCTCCTGCTTGAACTCCTTGAGCGCGGCCGTCTGCGTACGGTTCAGCACCGACTCGCGGTTGAGCCAGTACGCGATACCGGACGCCGAGACGGCGGCGGTCAGCGCGACGGCCCCGAAGACGACGACGAGGCGCAGCCGCAGACTCGTCCAGCGCAGCCCGGCGAGGAGTGCCCTCTTACGCGTACGCCGCCCGGCCGTTCCGTCCGCGGCTTCCCCGTCGGCGTCGTCCATCCCGTCCGGTCTGTCCGTTCCGTCCGGTCCGTCCGCCGCTCTTCCGGCCGTGGGTTCCTCGCTGCTCACGAAGGGGCGTCCAGCCGATAGCCCACGCCTCGTACCGTACGGATCAAGGTCGGCGACGACGGCACGTCCTCGACCTTCGCGCGCAGCCGCTGCACACAGGCGTCGACCAGCCGCGAGTCGCCCAGATAGTCGTGCTCCCACACCAGCCGCAGCAACTGCTGCCGGGAGAGCGCCTGTCCGGGCCGCCGGCTCAGCTCCAGGAGCAGCCGCAGCTCGGTCGGCGTGAGCTGGAGGTCGTCACCGTTCTTCGTGACAGTCATCGCCGAACGGTCGATGACCAGGCTCCCGAAGGTCGCCGAATCGGTCGACTCCCGTTCCCCGCGCCGCAGTACGGCCCGGATACGGGCGTCGAGCACCCGGCCCTGCACCGGCTTGACCACATAGTCGTCCGCACCGGATTCGAGTCCGACGACCACATCGATGTCGTCACTGCGCGCGGTCAGCAGAATGATCGGCAGCTGGTCGGTCCGCCTGATACGACGGCACACCTCGAAACCGTCAATACCAGGCAGCATCACATCCAGAACGATCAAGTCTGGCCGCTGTTCTCGCAGCAGATTCAGGCCGTCCTCTCCCGTCGCCGCGGTGGCCACTCGGTGGCCCTGGCGTGACAACGAGAGTTCGAGGGCCGTGCGGATGGCGTCGTCGTCCTCGATCAGCAACAGGAAAGGCACAGAGGTCATTCTGGCCCATGGGGGGACCACAGTTCGACAGTCGGAGCGCTCCCACAGTTCCACCACATCTCCCGCCAAGATCCAGAACCCCTGTGACAGGCCTGTGACAGTCGGCGGACAGGCCCATGAAACTGGCCCGGCAATCTCTTGGGCAGACGGAAGAAACAGACTCCAGCCGACGGGGGGCGCGAGATGAACTCACTGCACAGCACGACCTCAAGCGCAGTAATCACGCGTCTCCACGACGTCGCGCGGAGCACCGAGAAGTCCGGCGCCGTGAACGGGCGGGGGTGCGTTCGCGGCGCCGGGCGTCAGCACCGACCGCCGTACATCGCGGCGGTCGACGCGGCGCAGCAGCCCACGGCGGACAACGCCGAGGCGCGGGGGAGCAAGGGCGCGGCGTACGGAGAGGCCACGGGGGAGCGCACCGGGACGACGGGGGCCACGGACGCCGAGACGGCGTTCACGGCATACGTCCAGGAGCGCCGGGCCTCTCTGTACGCGACCGCCTACCACCTGACCGGCGACCGCTTCGAGGCGGAGGACCTGCTCCAGAGCGCGCTCTTCTCCACCTACCGCGCCTGGGACCGGATCAGCGACAAGGCGGCCGTCGGCGGCTATCTCCGCCGCACGATGACCAACCTGCACATCAGCGCGTGGCGCAGGCGCAAGCTCAACGAGTACCCGACGGAGGAGCTGCCGGAGACGGTCGGCGACACCGACGCGATGCGCGGCACGGAGCTGCGCACGGTGCTCTGGCAGGCGCTCTCGCGCCTTCCCGAGACGCAGCGCACGATGCTGGTGCTGCGCTACTACGAGGGCCGCACCGATCCCGAGATCGCGGACATCCTCAACATCAGTGTCGGCACGGTGAAGTCCAGCATCTGGCGGTCGCTCCGCCGGCTGCGCGAGGACGACGTCCTCAGCTTCGGACGTGACGAGGAAGAGTCCTTCGGCGAGCTGGTGGCCTGAAGGCAGGGGGAGAAACACCCTGGGGGGGGAGCAACACCGGGGGAAAGTGGGGGGACCGGGGGAGGGACTGCCGTCTCGGGGGAGACGGCAGAAAGCACGGGGGCACGGGGGTGCACCGGAGCAGGACCGGACAGGCTGGGGGGCCTGTCCGGTCTTCGCGCGTTTCAGGGGGATTCGGGGGATTTATTCGGAGACGGCCCCAGGGCTTGGTCCCCGGCGGGCTTGGTCCCCGACGCTCAACGGCCGCTGTTCGCCTGGCGTACCGGTACGGACGGGTCGGACGTCTCCGACTTGCGCGGGCGGGTGCTGCCCGCCGCCGCGTTGGCGATCCGGCCCAGCGCCTCCGCCTTGGCGCACGGATACGCCCCCAGCGCCGCCTGCCGGCCGACGATGCGGCGCTCCGCGCGCATCAGCCGCCAGCCGCGCCGCAGCAGGAACGCCACCGACTTCCGGCCCTCGCGCAGATCCCGCAGCAGCCGGCGGCGGAACGTCGTCGACGGGCGGCCCCGCAGGCAGAGCGCGTCGGCCAGGACGCCCAGCTCCTCACAGCGAGCGACGACATCGGCCGCGAAGATGCCCTCGGCGATGAACAACTGCGTACGCCCGATGTCGAGCGTCTCGGTGTCGACGACGGAACTGGTGGCGATCGCGTAGACCGGGACGGTCGTACGGCCCGTACGGCACAGCTCCAGGATCGCGGCGACCGCGGCGTCCGCGTCCCAGGACAGCGCGGAGTCCCAGTCGATGTCCGAGCTGCCCTCGACCAGCGGCAACGTCGGGTCGTCGCCCTCTTTGTAGAAGTCGTCGAGACGGAGCACGGGCAGGCCCGCGCGGGCGGCGAGCGACGACTTGCCGGAGCCGGAGGGGCCCGCGAGCAGGACGACGCGCGCGGAGGCGGTTCGGTGGGGACTCACGGGACACCAGTCTGAGGCATACACCCGCGCAGGGGACCCCCGCCTGCGGTGTTGGTATCGAGAGTCACATCTCAACTACTGTGCGTGTTATTCCGGTTACTCAACTCCCTCGCCCAGGCAGGAATCCCATGGCACGTCATTCAGCTCCCACCCCCCGGCGCGGCGCACTGCTGCGCGCCGGGCTGACGCTCACCGCGGCGGGCGCGGTCATCGGGCTCGGCGGCGCCGCGGCGCAGGCGGCACCGGCCGCGCCCGTGCCCGCCTCGGGTCCCGACAGCGAGCTGGCCGCGGCCGGTGCGGCGGCCGGTGAGGGGCTCGCCGGCGGGCTCGGGCACACCCTGGCCGGGGGCGTCGGGCCGGTCAAGAACCTGCAGCTCAACCCGCTGGCCAAGACGGGCGTCGATCCGCTGGACAACGCGGTCGGCACGCAGGTGGCGGACTTCAAGCCGCTGTCCACGGCGTCCGTGACGGACTCGGTCACCCAGGGCGGCGGTCTGAAGGACCTGCCGCTGGTCGGGCCGGTGACGGGGCTGCTGCCCGGCTGAGCGGCGTGGCGGAGCGCGCATACGTGAAGAGGCCCGGCCGTCGTCGTGACGGCCGGGCCTCCTTACATAAGCGAGCGACGGCTCAGTAGCCGGAGCCCGACGCGCCCAGGCTGCCCGTGGGGTGCCAGACCGTCTTCGTCTCCAGGAAGGCCGTCAGCCGGCCCGTGCCGGGGTCGGCGGAGAAGTCCACCGGGTGCGGGCGCAGCACCCGCTTGAGGTTGTCCGCCGCCGCGATCTCCAGCTCCTTGGCCAGGGTCTCGTCGGCGCCGTACAGATCGATGCCGTTGACGTCCTGGTGCGACGCGAGCGGCGCGGCGAGTTCCGCCGTACGGCCCGAGAGGACGTTGACGACGCCGCCCGGCAGGTCGGAGGTGGCCAGCACCTCGCCGAGCGACAGGGCGGGCAGCGGGGAGCGCTCACTGGCGATCACGACCGCCGTGTTGCCGGTGGCGATCACCGGGGCGAGGACCGAGACCAGGCCGAGGAACGACGAGTCCTGCGGTGCGAGGACCGTGACGACGCCGGTGGGCTCGGGCGTCGACAGGTTGAAGAACGGGCCCGCGACCGGGTTGGCGCCGCCCGTGACCTGGCCGATCTTGTCCGTCCAGCCCGCGTACCAGACCCAGCGGTCGACGGTCGCGGCCACGACGGCCGCCGCCTTCGCCTTCGAGATGCCCTCGGAGGCGGCCACCTCGGCGGTGAACTGGTCGCGACGGCCCTCCAGCATCTCGGCGACGCGGTAGAGCACCTGGCCCCTGTTGTACGCGGTGGCGCCCGACCAGCCGCCGAACGCCTTGCGGGCGGCGGAGACCGCGTCACGGGCGTCCTTGCGGGAGGACTGCGGCGCGTTGGCGAGCCACCTGCCCTTGTGGTCGGTCACCTCGTACACCCGGCCGCTCTCGGAGCGGGGGAACTTGCCCCCGACGTACAGCTTGTAGGTCTTGAAGACGGACAGCCGTTCCGACTGTCGCTCGGACTCAGACATCGAGATACGCCTCCAGGCCGTGGCGACCGCCCTCGCGGCCGTAGCCCGACTCCTTGTAGCCGCCGAAGGGCGAGGTCGGGTCGAACTTGTTGAACGTGTTGGCCCACACCACGCCCGCGCGGAGCTTGTTCGCGACGGCGAGGATGCGGGAGCCCTTCTCCGTCCAGATGCCGGCGGAGAGGCCGTACTGCGTGTTGTTGGCCTTGGCGACCGCCTCGTCCGGTGTGCGGAACGTCAGTACGGAGAGCACCGGGCCGAAGATCTCGTCGCGCGCGACGGTGTGCGCCTGCGTGACATTCGTGAAGAGGGTCGGTGCGAACCAGTAGCCGGAGGAGGGGAGTTCGCACTCCGGCGACCAGCGCTCGGCGCCCTCGGCCTCGCCCGCGTCGGCCAGTGTCCTGATCCGGGTCAGCTGCTCGGCGGAGTTGATGGCGCCGAGGTCCGTGTTCTTGTCCAGGGGGTCGCCGATACGCAGGGTGGACAGGCGGCGCTTCAGCGAGTCCAGCAGCTCGTCGTGGATCGACTCCTGGACCAGCAGGCGCGATCCGGCGCAGCAGACCTGGCCCTGGTTGAAGAAGATGCCGGTGACGATGCCCTCGACGGCCTGGTCGATCGGGGCGTCGTCGAAGACGATGTTGGCGCCCTTGCCGCCGAGTTCGAGCGTGACCTTCTTGTCCGTGCCCGCGATCTGCCGGGCGATGGCCTTGCCGACGGCGGTCGAGCCGGTGAAGGCGATCTTGTTGACGTCCTGGTGCGCGACGAGGGCGGCGCCCGTGTCGCCGTATCCGGGAAGGATGTTGACGACACCGCGCGGGAGTCCGGCCTGGCGGCAGATGTCCGCGAAGAACAGAGCGCTGAGCGGGGTGGTCTCGGCGGGCTTCAGGACCACGGTGTTGCCCGTGGCGAGCGCCGGGGCGATCTTCCACGCGAGCATCAGCAGCGGGAAGTTCCACGGGATGACCTGGCCGGCGACGCCCAGCGGGCGCGGGCTCGCGCCGTAGCCTGCGTGGTCGAGCTTGTCGGCCCAGCCCGCGTAGTAGAAGAAGTGCGCGGCGACCAGGGGGAGGTCCGCGTCGCGGGTCTCGCGGATCGGCTTGCCGTTGTCGAGGGTCTCCAGGACGGCCAGTTCGCGCGAGCGCTCCTGGATGATCCGGGCGATCCGGAAGAGGTACTTGGCGCGCTCGGCGCCCGGCAGCGCCGACCACTTCACGAACGCCTTACGGGCCGCCCGCACGGCGCGGTCGACGTCCTCGGCGCCCGCCTGGGCGACCTCGGACAGCACTTCCTCCGTAGAAGGGCTGACCGTCTTGAAGACCTTGCCGTCGGCGGCGTCGGTGAACTCGCCGTCGATGAACAGGCCGTAGCTCGGCGCGATGTCGACGACCGAGCGCGACTCTGGGGCCGGTGCGTATTCGAAGACCATGGTGTATCAGTCCACCGTCACGTAGTCGGGGCCGGAGTAGCGGCCGGTGGAGAGCTTCTGGCGCTGCATCAGCAGGTCGTTGAGGAGACTGGAGGCGCCGAAGCGGAACCAGTGGTTGTCCAGCCAGTCCTCGCCCGCGGTCTCGTTGACCAGCACGAGGAACTTGATCGCGTCCTTGCTGGTACGGATCCCGCCGGCGGGCTTCACGCCCACCTGGACGCCGGTCTGGGCGCGGAAGTCGCGGACGGCCTCCAGCATCAGCAGCGTGTTGGCCGGGGTGGCGTTGACGGCGACCTTGCCGGTCGACGTCTTGATGAAGTCCGCGCCGGCGACCATGCCGAGCCAGGAGGCGCGGCGGATGTTGTCGTACGTGGACAGCTCGCCGGTCTCGAAGATGACCTTGAGGCGGGCGGCGCCGCACTCGGCCTTCACGGCCACGATCTCCTCGTAGACCTTCAGGTAGTGGCCCGCGAGGAACGCGCCGCGGTCGATCACCATGTCGATCTCGTCGGCACCGGCGGCGACGGCGTCCCGTACGTCCGCGAGCTTCACGGCCAGGGCGGTGCGGCCGGCCGGGAAGGCGGTCGCGACGGAGGCGACCTTCACCTCGCTCCCGGCGAGCCCGGCGACGGCGGTCTCCACCATGTCCGGATAGACGCAGAGCGCGGCCGTCGTCGGGACGGTGCGGTCGGTCGGGTCCGGATGCAGGGCCTTGGCGGCGAGCGACCGGACCTTGCCCGGGGTGTCGGCGCCTTCGAGGGTCGTCAGGTCGATCATCGAGATGGCCAGGTCGATGGCGTACGCCTTGGCCGTCGTCTTGATCGAGCGCGTACCGAGCGAGGCGGCGCGCGCCTCCAGGCCGACGGCGTCGACGCCGGGCAGCCCGTGGAGGAACCGGCGCAGCGAGCTGTCGGACGCGGTCACGTCAGCGAGGGGGGCACCGCCCACGGCGGAGCCTGTGGGCGAGGGTGCAGTCGTGGGCATGGTCACCACATGAGCATATCTACGCGCGTAGCAGCATGTACAGGGGGGCGGGTACCGGGCGACCGGGCCGAGGCGGGGGCCTGCCGGGCGGGAGTCGTGCCGGGGGTGTCGGTGGCGTACGGCAGAATCGAAACCATGACGAGTCCCGAGCAGCCCTCCGAGCCGACGTACGCAGAGCGCGTCTTCCGGTCGCCCGCCGCCATCGCGGGCGGTGCGCTGCTGCTCGCGCTGGGCGCGTGGATCGGGATCGACGCGGTGGTCCGGGGCCACGGCAGGACGCCGTGGCTCGCGCTCGCGGGTCTGCTGCTCGCCGTGCCGCTCGTGGTGGCCTTCACCATGCGGCCGGCGGTGTTCGCCAACGACGACCGGCTGCGGATCAGGAATCCGTTCCGCACGGTCGTGGTGCCGTGGGCGTCCGTGGCCGATGTGCGGGCCGGGTATTCGAGCGAGGTGTTCACCCAGGGCGGCGCGAAGTTCCAGCTGTGGGCGGTGCCGGTCTCGCTGAGGAAGCGCAAGCGCGCGGCGCGCCGGCAGTCGCAGCGCGCGCACGACGACCCGAACAGCCGGACGTCGGTGAGCGCGGACGTGACCGACACCCACGCGCGGACCGCCGGCGCGGACCACACCGTGGCGGGCCTGCGCGAGCAGGCGGAGCGCTGCGCGTCGCGCCCGGAGGCGCAGGGTGAGCCGCAGGTGCGGTGGGCGTACGAGGTGATGGGCCCGGCGCTGGCGGGTCTGGTGGTGCTGGTGGTACTGCTCGCGACGGGGTGACGCGGGCGGGGGTTGGGCGGGTTGGTTTTCCCGGGTCCGTCCGGGGGCCGGTTCGTCCTCAAACGCCGGACGGGCTGAGATGGGTTCCGGCCGGTGGGTGGTGTTGTCCTCAATCGCCGGACGGGCTGAAGATGCCCGCCGGGCGGGGTGAGGCGCCTGCGGCGCGGTTGAACGGCCGTGGGGCGCGGTTGAGACCCCCGCCAGGGCGGGGTGAAGCGCCCATCGGGCGGGCCTGAAACGGCCGTCGGGTGGAGGTGAAGCGCCCATCGGGCGGGCCTGAAATGGCCGCCGGGCGGGATTGCAGCACCCGGCGGAGGGCCTGAGACCATCGCCGGGCGAGCCGCACCCGCGGTCCACCCGGGCGATGGACCGCCCGCGCGGCCCGGTCGGCCGTCGAAGCCAGGGCCCTCAGATGCCCGCCGCCTCCGACAGGTCCCGCTTCAGCGATGTCAGCAGTTCGGCGCCCCGGGCCCGTGCCGACGGCAGGTCACCGGCGTTCGGGACCGGGATCACCGCCTCCAGGTAGCACTTGATCTTCGGTTCCGTGCCGCTCGGGCGGACGATCACCCGGGCCCGGTAGGCGCCGTCCAGGTGGTAGCGCAGGCCGTCCGTCGGCGGGAGGCCCGACGCGCCCTCCGAGAGATCCTCGGTCGAGGTGACCGTCAGGCCCGCCAAGGTCGTCGGCGGGTGGTCGCGCAGGCGGTCCATCGCCCGGGTGATCAGGGACAGGTCCCGCACGCGCGCCGAGAGCTGGTCCGTGGCGTGCAGGCCGTGGGCGAGCGCCAGGTCGTCCAGGAGGTCCGTCAGACCCCGGCCCCGCTCCTTCAGCTCGGACGCCAGCTCCGCGACGAGCAGTGCCGCCGTGATGCCGTCCTTGTCGCGTACGCCGTCGGGGTCGACGCAGTAGCCGAGGGCTTCCTCGTAGCCGTACCGCAGGCCGTCGACGCGGGCGATCCACTTGAAGCCGGTGAGCGTCTCCTCGTAACCGACCCCCGCCGCCTCCGCGATCCGCCCGAGCAGCGACGACGACACGATCGACTCCGCGAACACGCCCGTCGCGCCCTTGTTCACCAGGTGCGCGGCGAGCAGCGCGCCCACCTCGTCGCCGCGCAGCATCCGCCAGCCGCTCCCGGCCTCCGCGTCCGGGACGGCCACCGCGCAGCGGTCCGCGTCCGGGTCGTTGGCGATGACGATGTCGGGGGCGGCGCGGCGGGCCGTGGCGAAGGCCAGGTCCATCGCGCCCGGCTCCTCCGGGTTCGGGAAGGCGACGGTGGGGAAGTCCGGGTCGGGCTCGGCCTGTTCGGCCACCGGTACGGGCGCGGGGAAGCCGGCCCGCGCGAACGCGGCGTTCAGCGTCTCCGTACCGACGCCGTGCAGCGCGGTGTGGACCACGCGGGCCGTACGGGCCGATCCGGCGCTCAGAACGGCGTCCGTGCGCTCCAGATACGCCGTCAGCACCTCGTCGCCGAGGACCTCCCAGCCGTCCTCCGGGCGCGCCACCGAGTCCAGCGGGCCGACCGCGTCGATCTCGGCCGCGATCCTGCCGTCCATGGGGGGCACGATCTGGGAGCCGTCGCCCAGGTAGACCTTGTAGCCGTTGTCGCGCGGCGGGTTGTGGCTGGCGGTGACCTCCACCCCGGCCACGGCGCCGAGATGGCGTATGGCGAAGGCCAGTACCGGCGTCGGCAGCGGACGCGGCAGTACGGCGGCGCGCAGCCCCGCACCGGTCATCACGGCGGCGGTGTCGCGCGCGAAGTCGGCCGATTTGTGGCGGGCGTCGTAACCGACGACGACGAGGCCGCCACCCTGGCCCGTGGCCTTGAGGTACGCCGCGAGTCCGGCTGCGGCGCGGACGACCACCGACCGGTTCATCCGCATCGGCCCGGCGCCCAGTTCGCCGCGGAGCCCGGCGGTGCCGAACTGGAGCGTGCCGCTGAACCGTTCGGCGAGCGCGTCCGGGTCACCGGAGTCGATGAGCTTCCGCAGCTCGCTGCGCGTGTCGCTGTCCGGGTCCTCGGCCAGCCACGCCTCGGCCCGCGCGATGAGGTCCTGCTGCACTGTGTTTCCCTTCCTGGGCCCGGTTCGGCGCGCCGGCGCACGCGTCACGCGGGGTCGTACGCGGGGTCGTACATGAGCGGCCGGATCCGGTGTCCGCTCGGATGCCCGCCTCAGATGCGCTCAAGCACCTGCGCCAGCAGCGCACCCATCTGCGTGGCCGAGTCCCGGCCCGCCTGCAGGACTTCCTCGTGGTTCAGCGGCTCGCCCGACAGGCCCGCCGCCAGGTTCGTCACCAGTGAGATGCCCAGCACCTCGGCGCCCGCCTCACGCGCGGCGATGGCCTCCAGCACGGTGGACATGCCGACGAGGTCGCCGCCCATGACCCGGACCATGTTGATCTCGGCGGGCGTCTCGTAGTGCGGGCCGGGGAACTGGACGTACACACCCTCTTCGAGGCCGGGGTCGACCTCCTTGCACAGCGCGCGCAGCCGCGGCGAGTACAGGTCGGTGAGGTCCACGAAGTTCGGGCCGACGATCGGGGACGCGGCCGTCAGATTGATGTGGTCGCTGATCAGCACCGGCTGCCCCGGGCGCATGCCCTCGCGCAGCCCGCCGCAGCCGTTCGTCAGGACGATGGTCTTGCAGCCGGCGGCGACCGCCGTACGGACGCCGTGCGCGACGGCCGCGACGCCGCGGCCCTCGTAGTAGTGCGTACGGCCCAGGAAGACCAGCGCGCGCTTCTCGGCGATCTCGTAGGAGCGGATCGTCCCGCCGTGGCCGGCGACGACCGGCGGGGGGAAGCCCGGCAGCTCGGTCACCGGGAATTCGGCCTCGGGTGCTCCCAGCGCGGCGACGGCGGGTGCCCAGCCGGAGCCCATCACCAGGGCCACGTCATGGGTCTCGGCGCCGGTGAGCTCGCGCAGGCGCACCGCGGCTGCGGAGGCGGCGGCGTGGGGGTCGGCAGATCCGTCGGCCGTGGCCGGGATAACAGATGCGTTCACGCGGAAGAGGGTAACCGTTCCTGCCCTACGCGCGTAGATGATCGAGCGTACGGTCTTCGGATCGTTGTGTTGTCGTTTCCGACAAACGCGCCGGTCAGCCGCCTGTCGCAGTCGCGAGGACCGTGACGACCCTCACCGTGCGGGTGGGGTGCCGGTTCAGCACGCGCGCTTTCGCAGTTCCATCACATAGTCGTGCGGCGCCCCGGCCGACTCCGCCGCCTCGGCCAGCTCGCCGAGATAGCGCGCGGAGGGCAGCCCGCCCTCGTACCCGTTCAGGACGTACAGCCAGGCCGGCTCCTTGCCGTCCAGCGTGTCCACGCGCACCCGCATCCGCCGGTATATGTCGAGGCCGACGCCCTCCCAGCGGTCCATCGAGTCCTCGTCCATCGGCGCGATGTCGTACAGCGCCACGAAGACCTGCGAGCGGGGTGCCTCCACGAGGGTGACCAGCGCACCCTCCCAGCCCATCTGCTCCCCACCGAAGGTGAGCCGCCAGCCGTTGAGCCAGCCGGTGCCTCGCAGCGGGGAGTGCGGGGCGCGGCGGGACATCAGCCGCGCGTCGAGGTTGCCGGCGTACGCGGCGTAGAGCGACATGGGGACGAGGGTACGGGAGGTACGCGCGTGCCCGGCGAATCCCGTGGACGCGGCCCGTCCACGGGCCGTTCGGGGCCCCCGGGGAGGGACCCGGGGCGAAGCAGCTTGAAGAGTGCGGGACAATGGCGTACGTACTGCATCCTCCGGGGGTTCCCCGGACTCCCGGCCGGGACGGCAGACGGGTCGGGTCGACAACGCGAGGCGGACTTTTTCGTGACCCGGATCGTGATCATCGGCGGCGGACCCGGCGGATACGAGGCGGCCCTGGTGGCCGCACAGCTCGGCGCCGAGGTGAGCGTCGTGGACTGCGACGGCCTCGGCGGGGCCTCGGTGCTCACCGACTGCGTACCGTCCAAGACCCTCATCGCGACGGCCGAGGTGATGACCACCTTCGACTCCTCCTACGAGGAGCTGGGCATCATCGTCGCCGACGACACCCCGCCGCTCGAACAGGCCGCCCGCGTCGTCGGGGTGGACCTCGGCAAGGTCAACCGACGGGTGAAACGCCTCGCGCTCGCCCAGTCGCACGACATCACCGCGTCCGTCACCCGGGCCGGCGCCCGCGTGCTGCGCGGCCGGGGCCGGCTCGACGGCCGGCAGGCCACCGACGGCTCCCGCCAGGTGATCGTGACCTCGGCCGACGGCACGGAGGAGTCGCTGACCGCCGACGCCGTGCTGATCGCGACCGGCGCGCACCCGCGCGAGATCCCCGACGCCCTGCCCGACGGTGAGCGCATCCTCAACTGGACGCAGGTGTACGACCTCACGGAGCTTCCCGAAGAGCTGATAGTGGTCGGATCCGGTGTCACCGGCGCCGAGTTCGCCGGCGCCTACCAGGCGCTCGGCTCGCGCGTCACGCTCGTCTCCTCCCGCGACCGCGTGCTGCCCGGCGAGGACCCGGACGCCGCCGCCGTACTGGAGGACGTCTTCCGGCGCCGCGGCATGAACGTGATGTCGCGCTCCCGCGCCTCGTCCGCCAAGCGCGTCGGCGACCGCGTCGAGGTGACCCTCGCCGACGGCCGGGTCATCTCCGGCACGCACTGTCTGATGGCGGTCGGCGCGATCCCGAACGCCGAGGGCATGGGCCTGGAGGAGGCCGGGGTCCGGGTCAAGGACTCGGGCCACATCTGGACCGACCGGGTGTCGCGTACGTCCGCGCCCGGCGTCTACGCGGCCGGCGACGTGACCGGTATCTTCGCGCTCGCCTCGGTCGCCGCGATGCAGGGCCGGATCGCGATGTACCACTTCCTCGGCGACGCGGTCGCCCCGCTCAACCTCAAGACCGTCTCGTCCAACGTCTTCACCGACCCGGAGATCGCGACCGTCGGCTACAGCCAGTCGGACGTGGACAGCGGGAAGATCGACGCGCGGGTCGTCAAGCTGCCGCTGCTGCGCAACCCGCGCGCCAAGATGCAGGGCATCAGGGACGGTTTCGTCAAGATCCTCTGCCGTCCCGGCACCGGGATCGTCGTCGGCGGCGTGGTCGTGGCACCGCGCGCCAGCGAACTGATTCATCCCATCTCGATCGCGGTCGACAACAATATGACCGTCGAACAGATCGCAAACGCTTTCACTGTGTACCCCTCTCTGTCGGGCTCGATCGCCGAGGTGGCACGGCAGTTGCACAGCCGTAAGAGCGAGGACGAGGGTTGACCGAGGTCATGGGCGTGTACGAGCCGTAGGCCGCGCTCCCATACCACTTGGCGCGACCCCGTACGTACACCTTCCGTATTTCGGCGCGAACCGCTGAAAGCGGGCGGCCGTTGGGGTTACTGTCAGTTTCGTGTTCGCTGCAGAACGTCGCCAGTTAATCCTCGAAATGGTGCGCGCCAACGGAGCCGTGTCGCTCCGTGAGCTCGCCCGCGTCGTCCAGACCTCCGAAGTGACCGTACGGCGGGACGTGCGGGCGTTGGAGGCCGAAGGACTCCTCGACCGCCGGCACGGCGGTGCGGTACTGCCGGGCGGATTCACGCGAGAATCCGGCTTTCCGCAAAAATCCCATCTCGCCACGGCAGAGAAGACGGCCATCGCCGATCTCGCCGCGAGCCTCGTCGAAGAAGGCGAAGCCGTGGTGGTCGGTGCCGGTACGACCACGCAGGAGCTGGCCCGCCGGCTCGCGCGGATCCCCGGACTGACCGTCGTCACCAACTCCCTGCTGGTCGCACAGGCGTTGGCCCATGCCAACCGGGTCGAAGTCGTCATGACCGGCGGCACCCTGCGCGGCTCCAACTACGCGCTGGTCGGCAGTGGTGCCGAGCAGTCGCTCCAAGGGCTGCGGGTCTCCCGCGCGTTCCTGTCCGGGAGCGGGCTCACCGCGGAGCGCGGCCTGTCCACCTCCAACATGCTCTCGGCCAGCGTCGATCGCGCGCTGGTCCAGGCAGCCGCCGAGGTCGTGGTCCTCGCCGACCACACCAAACTCGGCACCGACACGATGTTCCAGACCGTGCCGACCGATGTGATCACCCGGCTGGTCACCGACGACCCGCCGGCGCACGACGACCGCGCGGGGACCGAGCTGCAGGCCCTCGCCGACCAGGGCGTACAGATCACGGTGGCGGGCGCCACCGGGTCGGGGTCGGGCGGTGAGGCGGTCCCGCCGGGGCGTCAGCCCCGACGGGACACGCCGCTGCCGGGCCAGCGCCGGACGCACGGCGGCGGTCCCGGACCGCAGGCGCTGCGGAGCGCGGCGGCGTCGGCCGGGGCGCTCGCCGAGCAGCCGGGGGAGCGCGCGCGGGTCGCGGATCTGCGCCGCCGCTGACCGGTCGGGCCGGGCGGACAGGTGTTTCTGCCGTCACTCGCCGGGCGGGTTCACTCCGTCCGGCACCCGAGGACGGGCTGCCGCCGGACGGGGGTCCGTGTGGCGGGCCCCGGGCCGTGTCCGTTCCCAGGTCCGCTCAGCCGGCGCCGGAGGCGGTCTCGTGGGGGCCCTTCAGCCCGGTCAGCGTCAGCGTCAGTAGCCGGTCGGCCAACTCCGGGTCGTCCGGCGCCTGTTCGGCGGCGAGCGCGATGGCGTTCGTCAGCTGCATCAGGTCGTCGATGGACGTGTCCGCCCGTACGTCCCCGCTCAGCTGCGCCCGTACGAGGAGCAACTCGCCCGCCGTACGGAGACCCGCGCTGCACTGCGTCAGGGCCGAACTCGCGTCGTGCGAAGCCGACATGAGCGCGCGGGAGAGGCCACGGTACTCACCCGCGTGAGTGATGAGCGCGCGCAGCCAGTCCACCAGCGCGCGGCAGGGCCGGTCGGCGTCGGCCAGCTCGCGCGAGCGGTCGAGCAGATCGGCGAACGCTTCCTGGAAGACCGCGTTCATCAGGGCCTGGCGGGTGGGGAAGTGCCGGTACAGCGTGCCGATGCCGACTCCGGCCCGGCGCGCGACATCCTCCAGCGAGGCGTCCGTGCCGTGCTCGGCGAACGCGGAACGGGCCTCGCCGAGCACCCGCTCGTAGTTCCGGCGCGCGTCGGCACGCATGGGCCGGGGCGGCGCGTCACTGGTGCTCGCCATCGCGGTCCTTCCTGTCGCTACGGGTGGGGCCGTGGGCCCTGCTCTGATGCTCCAGGATGCCACTGCGGGCCGGGCCGGCCTCGTGGATCGGCCCAAGGACCTGCCTGCGGATCCCGCCGGGACCGGCCGCCGCGCACGAGTGGGCCCCGGCACCCCTGCCAGGGGTACCGGGGCCCACTCCGCGCGGCTGTCGGGACGCGCGTCGTCAGTCCTTGATCTCGCAGATCAAGGCGCCCGAGGTGAGCGAGGCGCCGACCTCGGCGGTGAGGCCCTTGATCGTGCCCGCGCGGTGCGCGTTGAGGGGCTGTTCCATCTTCATGGCCTCCAGGACGACGACGAGATCGCCCTCTTCGACCTGCTGGCCCTCTTCGACCGCCACCTTCACGATCGTGCCCTGCATCGGTGAGGCGAGGGTGTCGCCGGACGCCGCCGAGCCCGCCTTCTTCGTGGCGCGGCGCTTGGGGCGGGCCCCGGCGGCGAGGCCCGTGCGGGCCAGGCTCATGCCGAGGCTGGAGGGCAGCGAGACCTCCAGGCGCTTGCCGCCCACCTCCACGACGACCGTCTCGCGGCCGGGCTCGTCCTCGGTGTCCGCGTCGCCGGGGATGGTGAAGGCGGGGATGGTGTTGACGAACTCGGTCTCGATCCAGCGGGTGTGGATCGTGAACGGGGCCGAGGTGAACGCCGGGTCGGTGACGACGGCACGGTGGAAGGGGATGGCCGTGGCCATGCCCTCGACCCGGAACTCGCCCAGCGCACGCGCGGCGCGCTGCAGGGCCTGCTCGCGGGTGGCGCCGGTGATGATCAGCTTGGCGAGCAGGGAGTCCCAGGCGGGGCCGATGACCGAACCCGTCTCCACGCCCGCGTCCAGGCGCACGCCGGGGCCGGTCGGCGGGCTGAAGAGGGTGACGGTGCCGGGGGCGGGCAGGAAGCCGCGGCCGGGGTCCTCGCCGTTGATACGGAACTCGATCGAGTGGCCGCGGACGGCCGGGTCGCCGTAACCCAGCTCCTCGCCGTCGGCGATGCGGAACATCTCCCGTACGAGGTCGATGCCGGTGACTTCCTCGGTGACCGGGTGCTCCACCTGCAGGCGGGTGTTGACCTCCAGGAAGGAGATCGTGCCGTCGGTGCCGACGAGGAATTCGACGGTGCCGGCGCCGACGTAGCCGGCTTCCTTCAGGATCGCCTTCGACGCCGCGTACAGCTGCTCGTTCTGCGCCGGGGAGAGAAACGGCGCCGGGGCCTCCTCGACCAGCTTCTGGTGGCGGCGCTGGAGCGAGCAGTCGCGGGTGGAGACGACGACCACGTTGCCGTGGGTGTCGGCCAGGCACTGGGTCTCCACGTGCCGGGGCTTGTCCAGATAGCGCTCCACGAAGCACTCACCGCGCCCGAACGCCGCCACGGCCTCGCGGACGGCGGAGTCGTACAGCTCGGGGACCTCTTCGAGAGTGCGGGCGACCTTCAGGCCGCGTCCGCCGCCGCCGAAGGCGGCCTTGATCGCGATCGGCAGGCCGTGCTCCTTGGCGAACGCCACGACCTCGTCGGCGCCGGAGACGGGGTCGGGGGTGCCCGCGACCAGCGGGGCGCCCGCGCGCTGGGCGATGTGCCGGGCGGCGACCTTGTCACCGAGATCGCGGATCGCCTGCGGCGGCGGACCGATCCAGGTCAGACCCGCGTCGAGCACCGCCTGCGCGAACTCCGCGTTCTCCGACAGGAATCCGTAGCCGGGGTGGATCGCGTCGGCACCTGAGTCCTTCGCGGCCTGGAGGACCTTGGCCACATCCAGATAGCTGGCGGCGGGGGTGTCCCCACCCAGCGCGAACGCCTCATCGGCCGCCCGCACATGCGACGCGTCCCGGTCCGGGTCCGCGTACACAGCCACCGAACCGATCCCGGCATCCCGGCACGCACGAGCAACACGGACAGCGATTTCGCCACGATTGGCGATGAGCACCTTGCGCACGATGGCTCCCTCCTGGAAACAAGCTGAGTTTAGGGACTGCCGACACGACCCATCGACCCGTCCCTAGTGGTGAGCTTGCCCACACGCGGTGTGGTCCGAGGCCCGCTCAAGTCGCGAAATCCCTTGTGACGCAAGGGTACGCCGGGACTCCGCACCGCACAGTAATCGCCGTATGTGGTCGAGGTCTCTGTCAGGGCGCCCCGGCGCGTCTCACGATTCTTTGTTGATTTCCTACTAACGCCTGCCGGATTCTTTGCCTCTGTCCGGGCCCTTGTCCGGGGGTTTACCGATGAGTAGCCTTCCCGATGCCGTACGTACTTGGGGTAACAGGGGAAGAGGTGGGTGCCGTGGTGCGCAGACCGGTGGCATGGGTGGCGGCGATCGTGCTGCTCGTGGAAGCCGTCGGCTTCGTTTTCGTCAACGGTCTGATGGCCACCGTTGTCGACAACCAGCAGATGTCACTCGCCGGACTCGACCCGGACGCCATGTCCACCGGGACCTGGGCGGCGGGCTTCGGCCTCGGCCTCTACCTGGTCGCGTGCGCGGCCTTGCTGGTGCGCGCGGCGATCACGGACCGGGGGTTCGGCCGGCTCGCGCGGCCCGTCCTGATCAGCTGCGCGATCCTGCACGGGCTGCTCGGCGCGCTGGCGGTCGGCCTGGTGGGGTGGACGGCGTTCCTGTTCATGATGGTCGTGCTGGGGCTGATCGTGCTGACGCTGGTCGCGTACGGCGAGCGGGAGGCGCGGCCTGTCGAGGCCGGGTCGTTGCCGCCGCCGGTCGGGACGGGTCCCTCCGCCGCCTGAACGCTCAGGTCCAGAGGTCGGTGATCGCGACGCCGTGCTCGGCCAGCAGGGCGCGCAGCAGTGGCATCGACAGCCCGAGCACGTTCCCGTGGTTGCCGTCGATCGCCTCGACGAACGGCGCTCCGAAACCGTCCAGCGTGAACGCCCCCGCCACCTGCAGGGGTTCACCCGTCGCCACGTACGCCGCGATCTCCGCGTCCGTCGGCTCACCGAAACGGACCACGGTCGAGCCGGTCTGCGACACGCTGCGCCCCGTCACCGTGTCGATCACGCAGTGCCCGGTCTGCAGCACCCCCGACCGGCCACGCATCTCCTTCCAGCGCGCCGTCGCGGTCTCGGCGTCGCCGGGCTTGCCGTGGGCCTCGCCGTCCAGCTCCAGCACCGAGTCGCACCCGACGACCAGCGCCCCGGCGGCCTCAGGGCGGGCGGCCACGGCGGCGGCCTTGGCCTCGGCCAGCACCCGCGCCAGGGCGGCGGGGGTGGCGGCGGACAGGGCGTCCTCGTCGACCCCGCTGACGATCACTTCGGGTGCGAGGCCGGCCTGCTTGAGCAGTCCGAGGCGGGCGGGCGATGCGGAGGCGAGTACGAGGCGGCGCTGAGCGGTCATGACGAGAAGGGTAGCCACCCGGGGCCCGGCCGCGCGTACGTCCCCAATCGCCGGACCCAATCGCGGGATTCAGCCGCCGGCCTCGGTCGCCGGCCTCGGCCGCCGGACTCAGTCGGTGGACCCGATCGACGCGGCCCCGGTGGCCAGCAGATCGCCGTGGCGCTGGTCGAGCAGCCGCTCATGGGCGGGAGTGAAGAGCCCCCGCCACTGGCCGACCGTCAAGTCCTCGTCCTCGCGCGCCAGTTGGGCGGTGGCCGCAGGACCGACGGCGGCCGGGGTCAGCCCGGTGACCTCCAGGAGCTGGGCCACGGCGCGCTCGCGGCCCGCCGCCGTACCCCCGTGGGCGGGGCCGGCCAGATCCTCGTGGGTGATCACCGTCACCGCCGGGTGGTGCAGCAGCCACTGGCAGCGCCGCGCCTCCTCCATCCCCGGGAAGCCCGGGTCCGTCAGCGCGAAGGTGATCTTTGCCTCCATCGTCGGCAGCGCGCCGACGATGTCGCGGTAGATGAGCTGCTCCGGCGGGGCTCCCGCCGGGTCGCCCGGTCGGGACAGCGAACGGAGCTGGCTGATGATCCGGTCCCGCACGTCCCGGTGGTGGAAGACGACCGGCGGCTGCCCGCCGTTGTGCCAGGCACGCAGGAGGCCAGCGTCCGCCCGCCGGAGGTCGAGGCTGTCCACGTACCAGCAGCCGCGCCCCGGCAGCAGAGCGGGCAGTTCGGCGTCCGGCAGCCGGGCCAGCCGGCCCTCAAGTCCCGGATCGGCGGGCGAGGCGACGGCGACCGGCTGGCCCAGCCGCATCCACCACACCCGCCACAGGGCGCCGGCCGCCTCCCGGAAGGCCGTGTCGAGCGCCTCCCGGTCCTCGACGCCGCGCTTGAGCAGCAGTTCGGCCTCGTCGGCGCCGTGGGCGGCCGTCAGCAGCGGCCGCATCGCCACCAGCTCGGGGGTGCCGGCCGGCCGGTCGCCGACGGCCGGGACGGCGCTCATCGTGCCGTACGAGAGATGGCCGAGGGCGGACGTGAGGTCGGCCAGCAGCGGGGTGCCGCTGCCGGGCAGCGAGACGACGATCATCTGGGACACAGTCATGGACTCTCCGGGGAGGGCAGCTCACACCCGGAGGCGGTACCGGGCCCGTACGCCCCGCTCAACGACGCGACACCCGTCCGGGCACGCGCGGGGGGCCACCGGGCCGGGGCGTCAGCGAACGCCGGAGACGAGCATCGCCAGCACCATGGCCAGCGCGAGGATGATGCCGGCGCGGCGCATCATCGCCTGCATGTCCCGCATTTCCTTGGGAGGTTCGTTCTCAGGATCCGACCAGAGCATGCAATCGATCCTGCGGCCGCGGCGGCCGGGACGCCTGAGTACCCGTACTCAAGCGACCCCGTCCGTCCGTCACACGGCCGGCACGTCCTAGCCGGGCCAGTACGTGCGCGCCCACGCCCGCGGGCCCGCGCGGTGGGTCTCGCGGCGTGCGATGCGCGCCGGGTCCGACCAGTTCGGCGCGGGCGGCGCGGCGCCCGGCGTGGGCTCCGCCTCGGCCGCCGCGCGGGCCCGGACCACCGCGAGTGCGGCGGCCAGCTCCTCCGGGGTCGGGTTGCCTCGTACGACTTTGATCATCGCGACCTCCTAAAGAGGGATGTTGCCGTGCTTCTTCGGGGGCAGGCTCTCGCGCTTCGTACGCAGCTGCCGCAGCCCCTTCACCAGGTGCGCCCGGGTCTCGGACGGCATGATGATCGCGTCCACGTAGCCGCGTTCGGCCGCGACGTACGGGTTGAGCAGCGCGTCCTCGTACTCCGCGATCAGGCCGGCCCGCGTCGCCTCCTGGTCCTCGGCGGCGGCGATCGTACGGCGGTGCAGGATGTTGACGGCGCCCTGCGCGCCCATCACCGCGATCTGCGCGGTGGGCCAGGCCAGATTGAGGTCGGCGCCCAGATGCTTCGAGCCCATGACGTCGTACGCGCCGCCGAACGCCTTGCGGGTGATCACCGTGATCAGCGGGACGGTCGCCTCCGCGTACGCGTAGATCAGCTTGGCGCCGCGCCGGATGATGCCGCCGTACTCCTGGTCGACACCCGGCAGGAAGCCGGGCACGTCCACGAACGTGACCACCGGGATGTTGAAGGCGTCGCAGGTCCGTACGAACCGCGCCGCCTTCTCGGAGGCGTTGATGTCCAGACAACCCGCGAACTGCATCGGCTGGTTGGCGACGATGCCGACCGGATAGCCCTCGACCCGCCCGAAGCCGGTGATGATGTTCGGCGCGAACAGCGCCTGCGTCTCCAGGAATTCGGCGTCGTCCAGCACATGCTCGATGGCGGTGTGCATGTCGTACGGCTGGTTCGCCGAGTCCGGGATGAGGGTGTCCAGCTCCAGGTCCTCGGCGGTGGGCGCCAGTTCGGTGACCTCCGGGAAGGCGGGCGGCTCGGAGAGGTTGTTCGACGGCAGGTACGACAGCAGCGACTTCACGTACTCGACGGCGTCCTTCTCGTCGCCCGCCATGTGGTGCGCGACGCCCGACGTCGTGTTGTGCGTACGCGCGCCGCCCAGCTCCTCGAAGCCGACGTCCTCGCCGGTGACCGTCTTGATCACGTCCGGTCCGGTGATGAACATGTGCGACGTCTGGTCGACCATCACCGTGAAGTCGGTGATCGCGGGCGAGTAGACGGCGCCGCCCGCGCACGGGCCCACGATGAGGCTGATCTGCGGCACCACACCCGACGCGTGCACATTGCGGCGGAAGATCTCGGCGAACAGGCCGAGCGCGACCACGCCCTCCTGGATACGGGCGCCGCCGCCGTCGTTGATACCGACGATCGGGCAGCCGGTCTTCAGCGCGAAGTCCATGACCTTGACGATCTTCTCGCCGTAGACCTCGCCCAGCGAACCGCCGAAGATCGTGAAGTCCTGCGAGTAGACGCAGACCGGGCGGCCGTCGACCGTGCCGTAACCCGTCACGACACCGTCTCCGTACGGACGGTTCTTCTCGATGCCGAAATTGGTGGAGCGGTGCCGGGCGAACTCGTCCAGCTCGACGAACGACCCCTCGTCCAGAAGAAGGTCGATCCGCTCGCGGGCCGTCAGCTTGCCCTTGGCGTGCTGCTTCTCCACCGCCCGCGCGGAGCCCGCGTGCGTGGCCTCCTCGATACGGCGCTGAAGGTCCGCGATCTTGCCCGCGGTGGTGTGGCTGTGCTCTGTTCCGCGGGCGGTTTCCGGCTCGGACATGGGGATGCGGCTCCCTGCGGGTCTGCGGATCTGTTGCTCTGTCGGATCTGGTGTTCTGCGGCTCGGCGTGTGGCTACTGATCCGTAGCGTATCGGCGGGCCTGGCGTTCGGCAGTGCGTCGTTGACCACACCTACGCTTGCCCGTATGACCGAGCAGAATGCCGCGGGCAGCCGCTGGACCGACCTCGAACGCCCGCCGCTGAACACCGTCGCCCTACGGCGCGGGCTGATCGTGCCGGGGCGCCTGTGGACGTCGCTCGACGTCGTCACGGCCACGGGTTCCACCAACTCCGACCTCGCCGCCCGCGCGGACAGCCTCCCGGAAGGCGCGGTCCTCGTCGCCGAGGAGCAGACCCGGGGGCGCGGGCGGCTGGACCGCGCGTGGTCGGCGCCCGCCCGGTCCGGGCTGTTCCTCTCCGTACTGCTGCGGCCGGGACCGGACGTACCCGTGGCGCGCTGGGGATGGCTGCCGCTGCTCACCGGCGTCGCGGTGGCGACGGCCGTCGCGCGGGCCGCGGGCGTGGACACGGCGCTGAAGTGGCCCAACGACCTGCTGGTGACGGTCGGCGGCAAGGAGGGCGACGAGGCGGACAAGGAGGAGCGCAAGGCGGGCGGGATCCTCGCCGAGCGCGCGGGGGCCGACGCGGTGGTCGTCGGCATCGGCCTGAACGTCAGCCTCACCGAGTCCGAGCTGCCCGTCCCCGGCGCGGGCTCGCTCGCGCTCGCGAACGCGGTGTCCGTCGACCGCGACCCACTGCTGCGGGCGGTGCTGCGCGGTCTTGAGCGGTGGTACGGCGCGTGGCGGGACGCCGCGGGGGACCCGGCCGCGTCGGGGCTCCAGGAGGCGTACGTGGCGGGCTGCGCGACGCTGGGGCGCGCGGTGCGGGCGGAGCTGCCGGGGGAGCGGCAGCTGGTGGGGGACGCGGTGGCGATCGACGGGGACGGGCGGCTGGTGATCGCGACGGAAGGCGGCGGACGGGAGGCGGTGGGCGCGGGCGACGTGGTGCACCTGCGCGCGGTCTAGGGCGGGTCCGGTGGACCTTCGGGGCCCGGTGGTGTCCGCTTTCCGGTGCCCCTCCGTGGTCCCTCCGGCCCGCGTTCCGCGACTACCCGCAACGGCGACCCCGACAGCCCCGACCTGCCGTATCGTTGAGGCGACCCACGACAGATCGGCAGGGGCAGTGCGCAGGGAACGGGCAGGAGGCGGCTGGTGACGGTCGACGACACGACCTCCGGTGGGGACGAAAAGCCGCCGTCGGACTCCTCCGGTCACCCCAACCCGCACCACGCCGTCGACCACACGGCCGAGCCCACCGACGACCCCCTCGCCATCCGGCTCGAACAGCTGATCCTCGGCGCCGAGCGCCGCTACACCCCCTTCCAGGCCGCCCGTACCGCCGGTGTGTCGATGGACCTCGCGTCCCGCTTCTGGCGGGCCATGGGCTTCGCGGACGTCGGCCAGGCACGGGCCTTCACCGAGGCCGACGTCCTCGCGCTGCGGCGTCTCGCGGGTCTCGTCGAGGCCGGCCTGCTGAGCGAGGCGATGTCGATCCAGGTCGCCCGGTCGACCGGGCAGACCACCGCCCGCCTGGCGGAGTGGCAGATCGATTCCTTCCTCGCCGGTCTCACGGAGCCGCCCGAGCCCGGGATGACACGGACCGAGGTCACGTATCCCCTGGTCGAGCTGTTGCTCCCGGAGCTGGAGGAGTTCCTGGTGTACGTGTGGCGGCGCCAGCTCGCCGCCGCCACCGGGCGTGTCGTCCAGGCAGCCGACGACGAGGAGATGGTCGACCGCCGTCTCGCCGTCGGCTTCGCCGACCTCGTCGGTTTCACCCGGCTGACCCGCCGCCTGGAGGAGGAGGAGCTGGGCGAGCTGGTCGAGGCGTTCGAGACGACCTGCGCCGACATGGTGGCCGCGCACGGCGGCCGGCTCATCAAGACCCTCGGTGACGAGGTCCTGTACGCCGCCGACGACGCGGGCACGGCCGCGGAGATCGCGCTGCGGCTCATCGAGACCATGACGCACGACGAGTCGATGCCCGCGCTGCGCGTGGGCATCGCGTTCGGCACCGTGACCACCCGGATGGGTGACGTCTTCGGCAACACGGTGAATCTCGCGAGCCGGCTCACCTCGATAGCTCCCAAGGACGCCGTCCTGGTCGACGGGGCGCTCGCGGAGGAGCTGATCCGGACGGGTGACACCCCCGCGTCCGAGGCCGAGGCGGTGGAGCAGGCCGCGGCGGCCGAGAAGGCGGGCGAGGAGCCGCACTCGTACCGCTTCGGCATACAGCCGATGTGGCAGCGGCCGGTGCGTGGCCTGGGTGTGGTGGAGCCCTGGCTGCTCACGAGGCGGCCCAAGCCGGAGGCCTGACGGTCCGGGCCGCCGCCTATGATCCCGGTCAACGATCGTTGACCGGGAAGCGGGTGGGTGCGGTGGGCGCAGAGGGCGACCAGCGGTTCGGGGAGTTCGTCGCGGTACGGCGGCACGGTCATGTGGCCGAGCTGGTGCTCGACCGGCCCAAGGCCATGAACGCGGTCTCGACGGAGATGGCGCGCTCCATCGGCGCGGCCTGTGCGGCGCTCGGCGCGGACCGGGACGTACGCGTCACCGTCCTCACCTCGACCCACGAACGCGCCTTCTGCGTCGGCGCGGACCTCAAGGAGCGGAACTCGCTGAGCGACGCGGAGTTGGTACGGCAGCGGCCGACCGCCCGCGCCGCGTACACCGGCGTACTGGAACTCCCGATGCCGACCGTCGCGGCCGTGCACGGCTTCGCCCTCGGCGGCGGATTCGAGCTGGCGCTCTCCTGCGACCTGATCGTCGCCGACCCGACGGCGGTCGTCGGGCTGCCCGAGGTGTCGGTGGGCGTGATCCCCGGCGGCGGCGGTACGCAACTGCTGCCGCGCCGGGTCGGAGCCGCCCGCGCCGCCGAACTCATCTTCACCGCACGGCGGTTGGCGGCGGCCGAGGCGCACGAGCTGGGCCTGGTCGACCAGCTGGTGGGCGAGGCGGCCGACCGTGACGAGGCGCTGGCGCTGGCCTCCCGTATCGCCGCGAACTCGCCGGTCGGACTCCGGGCGGCGAAGCGGGCCCTGCGGCTCGGGCACGGGCTCGACCTGCGGGCCGGCCTGGAGGTCGAGGACGCGGCGTGGCGGTCGGTGGCCTTCTCCGGGGACCGTACGGAAGGTGTCGCGGCGTTCAACGAGAAGCGGAAGCCGGAGTGGCCGGGCGAGTAGGACGTACGCAGGCCGCTCGCGTGGTGGACGGAGAGTGACGCCCCCTCGCTCCGAGTGATCAAATCACCCCAAAACACCCTAAGGTGGGGTGATGGGAGAGGACGTACGGCTACGGGCCGTGGTGGAGCTTGCCCAGGCCATGGCCTCGGCGCACACCCCGCACGAGTCCTGGCGGGCCGCCGCGCTCGGCGCGCGCGACGCGCTGGCCGGCAGCTTCGCCGCGCTGTCCGTGTGGGAGCGGGACCTCGGGCAGCTCAAGGTCCTCGTGAACGCGGGGGATCTGGCGGAGGGGGAGGAGGAATTCCCCGAGGACGAGTCGTATCCGGTGCACCGGTTCCCCGAGATCGCGGAGTTCCTGCACGAGCGGTGGGCGGGCGGGGGTGAGCCCAACGCGTGGGTCGAGACGGTCGACGGCCCGGCCGCCGCGGCCGGTGCGCCCGGCTACTGCCACCAGCGGGTCGCGGCGCTGCGCAGGCGCCGCCGGGGGTGCTGCGTCGTCGCGCCGATCGTGCTGCACGGGCGGGCCTGGGGGGAGCTGTACGTGGCGAGGCCGCTCGGGGTGCCGGTCTTCGCGCGAGCCGACGCGGACTTCGCGACCGTCATCGCGTCCGTCGTGGCGTCGGGGATCGCGCAGACGGAACGGCTCGAAGAGGTCCGCCGGCTGGCGTTCACGGATCCGCTGACGGGGCTGGCGAATCGCCGCGCGGTGGACATGCACCTGGACGAGGCGGTCGCGCTGCACCGTACGGACGGGTCGGTCGTCAGCCTCGTCGTCTGCGACCTCAACGGCCTCAAGCGGGTCAACGACACGCATGGGCACGCGGTCGGTGACCGGCTGCTGGAACGGTTCGGCTCGCTGCTCTCGGTGTCCGGCGCGCAACTGCCGGGGGCGCTGGCGGCGCGGCTGGGCGGCGACGAGTTCTGTCTGCTGACGGTGGGGCCGACCTCGGACGAGGTGGTCGCGGTCGCCGACGAACTGTGCCGCCGGGCCGCGGAGTTGGAGCTGGGTGAGGGGGTGGCGTGCGGGGTCGCGTCGACGGGGGACGCGATCGGGCCGCTGAAGTCCGCCCGGCGCCTGTTCCGTCTGGCCGACGCGGCGCAGTACCGCGCGAAGGCGGCGCGGTCGGTGGGGCCGGTGGTGGCGGGGCGGGACGGGGGAGTGGTGCGACTGGCGGACGAGCCGCCGCGGGCGCCGGAGGGTGGGGAGCGGAGGCGGTTCCGGGGGATGAGGGGGTCCTCCGGGGGTGGTGGGTGAACGGTGCGGTTTCGTTGCCGCCCGGTGGTCGGGTGGGTTGCGGTTGTCGGCTGGCGGTCGGGGGGCGGGTCCTTCGGAGGGGTATGTCCGGACGGCATGATTTACGGCGCGTGCAGGGCTCGTTGGACCCGAGGGAGCCGGGTTTCTCACGCGCCACAAATCAGCCTGAGTGTCCGGACACACCCCTCCTGCGGCCCCGCCCCCCTCACGCCGCCCCCGCGGGCTGTTCGAACCCCACTCCCGCCCGCGGGTTGGAAGGGGGACGCGCAGGGGTCGTGGTCGGACACTCAGGCTGACTTGTGCCGCGTGGACAAGTCGGGTCGTCGGGTCCAACGAGCGTTGCACGCGGCGTAAGTCATGCCGTCCGGCCATGGCCCCGGAGCGGCACCCGGCCACCACCGCAACCACCCAGCCCGTCCGGCGCTTGAGGACAACCCCACCACCGGCCCGCACGCGCGGCACCGGCAAACGAAACCCCCGCTAGTGACACGTTGAGTTTCAATACGTACGCTCCTGAATATGGATATGCACACTGTCGTCGTGGGGACCTCCGGCACCACCGCCGAAGACGTCGTCGCCGTCGCCCGCGGCAACGCCCGCGTCGAGCTCTCCGCCGACGCCCTCGCCGCGCTCGCCGCCGCCCGCGAGATCGTCGACGCGCTCGCCGCCAAGCCCGAGCCCGTGTACGGCGTCTCCACCGGCTTCGGCGCGCTCGCCAGCCGTGCCATCGGCCCGGACCTGCGGGGGCGGCTCCAGCGCAACATCGTGCGGTCGCACGCCGCCGGGATGGGCCCCCGCGTCGAGCGTGAGGTCGTGCGGGCGCTGATGTTCCTGCGGCTCAAGACCGTCGCGTCCGGGCACACCGGCGTACGCCCGCAGGTCGCGCAGACCATGGCGGACGTACTGAACGCGGGGATCACCCCCGTCGTCCACGAGTACGGCTCCCTCGGCTGCTCCGGCGACCTCGCGCCGCTGTCCCACTGCGCGCTGACGCTGATGGGCGAGGGCGACGCCGAGGGCCCGGACGGGGTCCTGAAGCCCGCCGGTGAGCTGCTCGCCGCGCACGGCATCGCGCCCGTCGAGCTGCGCGAGAAGGAGGGCCTCGCGCTCCTCAACGGCACCGACGGGATGCTCGGCATGCTGGTCATGGCCCTCGCCGACCTCCAGCGGCTCTACACCTCCGCCGACATCACCGCCGCGCTGACCCTGGAGGCCCTGCTCGGTACGGACAAGGTCCTCGCCCCCGAGCTGCACGCCATCCGCCCGCACCCCGGCCAGGGCGCCAGCGCCGACAACATGCTGCGGGTGCTCGACGGGTCCGGGCTGACCGGGCACTTCCAGGAGGACGCCGCGCCCCGGGTGCAGGACGCGTACTCCGTGCGCTGTGCCCCGCAGGTCGCCGGCGCGGGCCGGGACACCCTGGCGTACGCCCGGATCGTGGCCGATCGCGAGCTGGCGTCCTCCGTGGACAACCCGGTCGTGCTGCCGGACGGCCGCGTGGAGTCCAACGGCAACTTCCACGGCGCCCCCGTCGCGTACGTCCTGGACTTCCTCGCGATCGTCGCCGCCGACCTCGGCTCCATCGCCGAGCGCCGTACGGACCGGCTGCTCGACAAGAACCGTTCGCACGGCCTGCCCGCCTTCCTCGCGGACGACCCCGGTGTCGACTCGGGCCTGATGATCGCCCAGTACACGCAGGCCGCGCTGGTCAGCGAGATGAAGCGGCTGGCCGTCCCGGCGTCCGTCGACTCCATCCCGTCGTCGGCGATGCAGGAGGACCATGTGTCGATGGGCTGGTCGGCGGCGCGCAAGCTCCGTACGGCCGTCGCGCATCTGACGCGCATCGTCGCGGTGGAGATGTACGCGGCGACCCGTGCGATCGAGCTGCGTACGGGCCTGGTGCCCGCGCCCGCCTCGCGGGCCGCCATCGAGGCGGTGCGTGCGGCGGGGATCGAGGGGCCGGGTCCCGACCGGTTCCTGGCGCCCGATCTCGCGGCGGCGGACACGTTCGTGCACGAGGGCCGGCTGGTGGCCGCGGTGGAGCCGGTGACCGGTCCGCTGGCCTGACGTCCGGGGTGTACGCGGAGGGGGCCGCCCGGCTGCCGGGCGGCCCCCTCCGGTGGTGCTGCCGGGTCAGGGGGACTCGGGGGAGCCCTGTTGGGCGGTGCCGGCGGACTGCTGCTGACCGGCGCTCTGCTCGTTCGTGGCGTTCGCCGAGGGGACGAACCACATGAGGCAGAGCAGGATTCCGGCGGCTATGGCCGTCAGCAGCGGTCGGCGTACGACGGACACGTACACGTAATCGATCTCCCTTGGGAAAACGCCGAATTGGCTGGGTGCGCTGATGCTAGTGAAAGCAGCGGGTCGCGGGAAAGTCGCCCGGGGGTAGAGGCTTACTCTCCGGTTATGAGCACTCCTGAGACCTCCCGTTTTGTACGGCTGCACGTTGAATTGGTGCTGGAGATCAGCGACCCGGAACAGCTGACCGCCGCCGCCCTGACCCGTATCGCCTCGGACGATTCGATGCCGGACGAGGAACGTGACCATGCCCGCTCGGCGGTACGGGAGGACGAGGCGGAGGCCCTCGCCTATCTCGTCGAGCCGTCGGAGCTGGTCAGCGAGGTGCCCGGGGTGGAACTCGCCCAGGCGTCGTGGAGCAGTCAGCAGATCGACTACGACCCGGAAGCCGTGGAATGGGATCTGGACGAGGAGGACGGGGAGCACGAGGAGGGCGGCGCGGACGCCGTCGGAAGCGGGGATCTCGGGCGGCCCGGCGTGGTTTAGCTCACGAGCGTGACACCCTTGGCCCCGGGACGCCGTCGAAAGCGGACCGGGGCTTACACATGTGCTGCCCGTGTACATCCCGGAGTACGAGTGGCGTTGCCCACATCTTCGTCCGATGTGGAACCGGACGAACCGGTACGGGTGTTCTTAAAGGTCAGTAGGCAGGGAATCGGCAACGATGGAGAAGCGTGTGATGACGAACGGCAAGCGGCGCAAGGGCCTGACGGCCGCGTCCGCACTGCTCGGCGGAGTGCTGGTGCTCTCGGCCTGCAGCAGTGGCGACGGTGATAAAGACTCCGGAGCCGAGCGTTCGAAGGATTCGCAGGCGCAGGTGGACGAGGCCGCGGCGAAGGACACCTCCGAGGCCCAGATAGCCATCTCGCCCAAGAACGGCGCCGACAACGCGGGCATCAACAACGACGCGAAGGTCACCGTCACCAAGGGCACGCTCACCAAGGTCGACATGACCACCGCCGACGGGGCCGTCGTCAAGGGCACACTGGCCGCCGACGCGAAGAGCTGGAAGCCGGACGGCCAGCTGGAGCGCTCCACCACGTACAAGATCACCGCGACGGCGAAGGACTCCAAGAACCGCGAGGCTCACGAGAACTCGTCCTTCACCACCGTCTCGCCGAACAACAGCTTCATCGGCAACTTCACGCCCGAGGACGGCTCGACCGTCGGCGTCGGCATGCCGGTCTCGCTCAACTTCGACAAGGGGATTACCAACAAGGCCGCCGTGCAGGGCGGGATCACCGTGACGTCGAGCAGCGGCCAGGAAGTCGTCGGCCACTGGTTCAACTCGCAGCGCCTCGACTTCCGCCCCGAGCAGTACTGGCAGGGCGGCTCCACCGTCACGCTGAAGCTGGCGCTCGACGGCGTCGAGGGCGCGGACGGTGTCTTCGGGGTCCAGCAGAAGACGGTCACCTTCAAGGTCGGCCGTAACCAGGTCTCCACGGTCGACACCAAGGCCAAGACCATGACCGTCCAGCGGGACGGCAAGACGATCAAGACGATCCCGATCTCCGCCGGCTCCCCGGACAACCCGACGTACAACGGTCAGATGGTGATCTCCGAGAAGTTCAAGGAGACCCGGATGAACGGTGCGACGGTCGGCTTCACGGACGACGACGGCAAGGGCGAGTACGACATCAAGGACGTGCCGCACGCCATGCGGCTGTCCACGTCGGGCACCTTCATCCACGGCAACTACTGGGGTGCCGACTCGATCTTCGGCTCGTCCAACACGAGCCACGGCTGCGTCGGTCTGAACGACGCGAAGGGCGCGAACGACCCCGACCAGATGGGCGCCTGGTTCTTCAACCAGTCGATCGTCGGTGACGTGGTCATCGTCAAGAACTCCCCGGACAAGACCATCCAGCCCGACAACGGCCTCAACGGCTGGAACCTGAGCTGGGCGGACTGGCAGGCCGGCTCCGCCGCCTGATTCCTCTCCGTTCCCTGCTTTTCCCGTTCTCCACTGCGGCGGCACCCCGGTCGGGTGCCGCCGCAGTGCGTTCACCGAGCCGCTTACCGGGGCTTATGAGGATTGTGTGGCTTCCCGCGCAACCGATGGCGTGGGAAGTGTGTCTCACTGTCCGGAAAGCCCGCACAACTCGGGGGCGCGGGGCGGGTAGTGAGCGTAGGTTCGGATCATGCTGATGACTCTGGGAACCCCGCCGTCCGAGGCGGAGACAGACGCCTGGCATGACGTGATCGCGGCTGCCCATCTCCAGGACGTGCCCGCGTCCGTCCCGGAACCCGGCCGCACCGAGACCGCGGGGAAGCTGCGTGTGCAGTCGCCCAACGGGCGGATGCTGCATCTGGTGTGGGCCGCCCCCGACGGGTCGTACGACGGTGTCGCCACGCTGCTCCTGTTCACCGAGGAGAGCAATCGGCACACGGCCTTTCTCGACGCCCTGGTCGTCCGCCCCGAGGCCAGACGCCGCGGCGTGGGCGCACAGCTGTGGGGTGCGATACGGGCCGAACTGACCGCCGACGGGCGCAGCTCGGTCTCCACGATGCTCGAACTGGGCGGCGCCGGTGAGGCGTTCGTCGACGGGCTCGGCTTCAGCAAGGTGCTGCCGCTGGCCTGGTACGTCCAGCGGGTCCCGGAGGCGAACGCGGAGCTGCCCGAGGCGCGGCTGCCCGACGGCTATCGCTTCGTGGACTGGGAGGGCGTCGTGCCGGACGCGCTGGCGGACGAGTTCGCGCGGGCGCACGAGGTCATGGAGGACGCCCCCAGCGGTGGTATGGACGAGCGGACGCCGAGCTGGGACAGGGAGCGGGTACGGGGCGCCGCCCGGCTCGTCGACGACCGGGGCGGCATCCTGCTCACCTCGGTGGTGCTCGCGGACGCGGACGGTACGGGAGCCGGGAGCGTCGCCGCGTACACCGAACTCGTCCTGCGCGACCCGTCCCACACCCGGGCGCTCCAGTACGACACGGTGGTCGTCCCGGAGCACCGCGGGCGCGGACTCGGCCGGGCGGTCAAACGCCATCTGCTGGGCACGCTCGCCGAACGCCACCCCGGAGTACGGGAGATCAGCACCAGCGTCGCCGACGACAACGCGCCGATGCTGGCCGTGAACGCGGCGCTCGGCTACCGGCGTGAGCGGCCGGCCGGGATCTTCCAGGCCAAGCTCTAGGTCCTGTCCGCCGGACAGGACCCAGACGGGCGGGGCGCGTTGGCCCGTCTCAGCTCTCCGACACCATCCTTCCCGCCCGCAACTCCAGCCGGGCGCCCGTGAATTCGCTCCGGAAGCGGCGGTCGTGCGAGACCACGACCACGGCGCCCTCGTAACCGACGAGCGCCCGCTCCAACTCCTCCACCAGGCTCAGTGCCACATGGTTCGTCGGCTCGTCCAGGATCAGCAGATCGGCGGGCCGGGTCAGCAGCCGCGCCAGTTCGAGCCGGCGCCGCTGCCCCACCGAGAGTCCGGCGACGGGCACGGCCAGATCCTCCGCACGGAACAGCCCGAGAGCCAGCAGCTCGTCGGTGTGCTCCTCGGGCAGGCCCCGGCGGCCCGCCGCGAACGCGCCCAGCAGCGAGAGCCGTGAGTGTGTGGACGCGGTGGCCAACTCCTGTGCCAGATAGCCGACTTCGGCCGTACGGCGCGCGGTGCCCGCGTCCGGCGCGAGATCCCCGGCGAGCACCCGCAGCAGCGTCGTCTTGCCGGCGCCGTTGGGCCCGTCGACCAGCAGCCGCATCCCCGCCTTCACCTGGAGCGAGTCCAGCCGCAGCCGGTCCCCGACCACGACGCCGGACAGCTCGGCCAGCATGCCGTCGGCCCCCGAGGTGGCCGGGACACCGGCGAACGTGAGCGGTTCGGGAGGGGCGGGTACCGGCTCCCGTTCCAGTCGCTCCAGCCGTACGCGCGCCGCCCTGACCTGCCCGGACAGCTTCGCCTCGTGCGAGCGGCGGTGCTTGCCGAAGCCCTGCTGCGGGTCCTTCCCGGTGGCCGCGAGCCGCTGCCCGGCGGCCGTGACCAGCTCCTTCGTGCGGGCCAGATCGTCCAGCCACTCCTGATGGTCCTGCTCCCAGCGGCGGCGGGCGGCGGCCTTGGCCGTGCGGTAGCCGGTCCAGCCGTCGCCGTACCGCGTCACGGCGCGGGTGTCCCGGTCGACCTCCAGGATCGTCGTCGCGACCCGCTCCAGGAACGCGCGGTCGTGGGTGACGGCGACCACCGTGCCGCGGTGCGACCGGAGTTGCTCCTCCAGATAGGTGGTGGCCCGGAGATCGAGATGGTTGGTCGGCTCGTCGAGCAGCAGCAGTTCGGGCGCCGACGCGAGGACGCAGGCCAGCGCCACCCGGGACTGCTCGCCGCCGGAGAGCGACCCGAGCGGGCGGTCCCGGCCGACGTGGGCGAGCCCGAGTCCGTGCAGGGCGGCGTCGACGCGGGCGTCCGCCTCGTAGCCGCCGCGGTCCTCGTAGGCGGTCAACAGATCGCCGTACGCGAGCAGTTCGGCGTCGGTGGCGTCCGCGAGCGCGGCCTCGGCGGCCCTGATCCGGCGTTCGAGGTCCCGCAGGTCCGCGAGGGCGGCGTCGACGGCGGCCTGGACGGTCCGCCGGGGGTCGAGTCCGAGGGTCTGGGTGAGATGCCCGACCCCGCCGGGGAATTGGACGGTGACCTCTCCGCCGTCCGGCACCTCGGCCCCGGCGAGCAGCCGGAGCAGGGTGGACTTGCCGGAGCCGTTCTCCCCGATGACACCGGCCTTCTCGCCGGGCCGGACGGAGAGTGACACCTGATCGAGGACGGTCCGGTCGCCGTACGACTTGGAGACGTCTTTCATCGACAATTGGGCGCGTTCGCGCATGATTCTTCCCTGAAAGTGACATGCCCGCGAGCGTGCGCGCGTCGGCGCACGGCGAGGCTGCGTGATGTCGGACGGGCGGAGAGGGGGACGCCGGCGGTCCTGAGGAGGACCTGGGCCTAGGCGTCCGTGCCCGGAATCAGCGGAAGAAGTAGTACGAGTACACACCCATGCGGGCGAGTGTAACGAGGGACGCCGGAAGGCGCCCGGAATTTACGCCCGCCCCGCCCGCCCCTCCGGCTACAGCTTCGAGGCCAGCTCGAAGGCGTGGGCCGACACCCACGTGTACGCGGCCCGCACCTCGTCCACCACGCCCCGCTCGCGCAGCGCGGTCATCGCCGGGTCGCCCCGGTCGGCGGCCTCGTCGATGCCGCGCCAGCAGCGGTCCTGCCACCAGAGGATCGTGCGGACGATGCCGTCCCGGTCGTCCAGGCCGTAGGCGTCGCAGACCAGGGTGATGCGGCGGGCCGCGTCGGCGACGTCGGGGATGCGGGGGCCGAGGTCCAGATACTGCCAGCAGACATGGGCGACGTCGTGGATACGCTCGCCGGGGGCGGCCAGGTCCCAGTCGACGAGGGCCACGGGCAGCCCGTCGGCGTAGACCGTGTTCCTGGGCGACAGGTCGTTGTGGCACACCACTTCGCGCCCGTCGGCGAGCGGTGATCCGGCCGTCAGATCGTGGAACTCCCGTACGAGCTCCGCGACCCGCGCCAGCCGCGCGTCCGACACGGGCAGATCGACCTCCCCCTCGATATGACCGAGCACCTCGCGCCCCTGCTCGTCCACACCCCGGTACCGGGGCGCCCCGCCCCAGCCCCGCTCCTCGAACAGCCCCAGCAACTCGCTTGTGAAAGCGGCGCGTTGGGGAGACGGCGTGCGGGAGCGGCGCACGGTGTCCCCGACACGTACGACCTGATTGACGAACCCGCCGGGCAGAGGAGTCTCTTCCATACCCCCACGATGCCAGGCCCCCGCTCCGTCCGGCTCGGGGCAGCCGCCTCAACAGGCCGGGGGCCGGCCCCGGCCGCACCCCGTCATACCCCGTTACGGATCCGGGTGCGCGCGTCCGTGCCGCGTATCGCCGTCGTGCGCGTCGATGTGAAGAACTCCACCGGATCGCGGCGGGTACGCCAGGGCAGGGCGTTCACATAGCCGTCGATCAGGCGGAACTGCTCCAGCGCCTCCTCGTGCCGGCCCTGCCGGGTCAGGAAGTACGCCAGCAGATGCCGCAGCTCCGGCAGGCGCGGGTGGTCCTGCGGCGCCGTCTCCGTGTCCGTCAGGGCCGCGTCGACCAGGGCCATCAGGCGCTGGGTCGTGTAGTCGCGCGCGCTCGCCGTCGCGTCGTGGTGGTCGAACCACGCGATCAGCGGGAACGCCGTCATCAGCGTGCCCAGCGGCGCGTCGGCCGTCGCCTGGGCCGCGAACTCCTCCGCCAGCTCCGCCGAGCCGTGCCACCGCGCGCTCCAGTACTCCATCGCGGCCTCGTGCGCCCCGTACAGCGGCGCCGACGTGGGATGCGGCGTACGGGCCGTGATCTCCGCCCACAGTTCGCGCATCTGCTCCGGGCCGTAGCCGACGCCCAGCGCCGTACGGATCTCGACGATGTACGGCGACGGGTCGTCCGGGCCCAGCGCCGCCGCGCGGGCGGTGTCGGCGCGGGCGCCCGGCAGCAGCTCGTGGAAGCTGTCCGCCTGCTCCGGCGTGGTGTGCTTGGCGTACGGCGAGCCCCGCAGCAGCCACGCGCGCGAGACCGTCGCCGATGCCTGGACCAGCTCCGCGTCCACGTCGGGGGAGCCGTCGGAGCCCGTCGCGCGCCACGCCCGCAGCCAGGAGTCCTCCTGCGCCGCCGCCTCGCCCAGCACCCGGACGTAGAGCGCGCGGCGCTCCCAGTCCCGGTCCTTGCCCGTCGCGGCCAGCAGCTCCGCCGCCGGCCTCCAGCGGTCCGCCCGCGCCTCGGCGAGGGCATGCTCCAGGGCGGCGTCCGCGCCCGCCAGTTCCGTGTTCTGCCGGTCTCTGGGGAGCAGCCCCAGCTCGGCCTCCGTACCGACGAGCGAGGACACACTCCGGCGGGCCTTCAGCCAGAACCAGATGCCGAACGCGAAGAGGACGAAGGGCAGAACGCGTGCCATGGGATGGCCCCCAGGGGTACGGAGAACAGGTGAAGAGATGGTGTGGGGGATCTGCGGAGTATGCACCACCGCAGGTCAGCCGGGCAATGGTGCCTCTCGCTGTCCGGTCCCGGCCGCGCTCCCTGGTGCGGCGGCCGAAGGGCCGGAGCCGCTACCGCGGCAGCGTCGCCGGATTGCCGCCGTTCGCCTCGTAACCCGCCACCGCCAGCGCCCGGTACGTCGCGTACTGCGCCGCCGGGTCCTCGTCGACCGTCCACGGCAGCGCGCCGACGTAGCCGTCCACCCGTACGAGCTGGTGCATCGCCTCCGACCAGCGACCGCCGCCCACCAGGAAGTGGATCAGCAGATGCCGTACGTGCGCGAGCATCGGGTCGTCGGGGCGGGCCGCGTGCACCGCGTAGAGCGCGCCCTCCATCGCCTTGGAGACCACCGCGCTGCCGTAGAAGTCCCGCACCAGCGCGACCTCCGGCAGATGCTCGTACACCGCGAACAGCGGCAGCGCGGCGAGCAGCGAGCCCTTCGGGGCCCGCGCCGCCGACGCCGTCGCGAACCGGTCCGCCTCCTCGCGTGAGCCGTGCCACTTCTCGCACCAGTAGTGCAGCGCCGCGAGATGCGCGCCCATGTGGTCCGGCGCGCGGTCGATGATCTTCGCCCACAGCTGGTCGAACCGCTCGTGCGGATAGCCGAGCCCGCGGGCCACGGCCAGCTCCACGATGTACGGCACGGGGTCGCCGGGCGACAGCAGCGCCGCGTCGCCGCAGACCGAGCGCGCCTCCTCCAGGATGATCCGGAACTCGTCCGTGCCCGCCGCCGACGACCGCCATGCCTGTTGAACCAAGAATTCCGCGTGAACCTGCGCGCCGCCCGCGTCCTTCGGCGAGTCCGCGCGCCACGCCCGCAGCCACGCGCCGCCGACGCCCGGTTTCTGCTGGAGTTCCAGCGAAGCGGCGCCCGCGAACGCCTGCACGCGCTGCCAGCGCACCTCGCCCTCCTTGGCCGTCCCGGCGAGCAGCTGCGCCGCCGCCCGCCAGTCCTGGGTGCGCTGCACGACGTCGAGTACGTCGAGAAGGTCCTGGTCAGGCCCCGGCAGCCGGACGTCGAGGTCCTCCTGCCGGACGAATTCGTACGCGTCCGGGTCGGCGGCGTCGGGCGAGCCGGGCGCGACCTGGCGTATGCCACCGCGGCGGCGCCGTACGAACGGGCCGACGGCCGCCGCCACCAGGCCCATCGCGATCAGGAACCAGAGAATCTCCATACGTTCCATTGTCCCGGACGCGGACGGCGCTCTCCGCCGGGCCCCGGCCCGCTACCCTCGGGGCTCATGAGCGACCAGCACAGCTTCGAGACCATCGCCATCCACGCGGGGAACACACCTGATTCCCTCACCGGCGCGGTCGTACCCCCCATCTATCAGGTGTCCACGTACAAGCAGGACGGCGTGGGCGGACTGCGCGGCGGCTACGAGTACAGCCGCAGCGCCAACCCCACGCGCTCCGCGCTGGAGGAGAACCTGGCGGCCCTGGAGGGCGGCCGGCGCGGGCTCGCCTTCGCGTCGGGCCTCGCCGCCGAGGACTGCCTGCTCCGTACGCTGCTGTCGCCGGGCGATCACGTCGTGATCCCCAACGACGCGTACGGCGGCACCTTCCGGCTCTTCGCGAAGGTCGTCTCGCGCTGGGGCGTGGAGTGGTCGGTGGCCGACACCTCGGACCCGGCGTCGGTACGGGCGGCTCTCCGGCCCCGTACGAAGGCGATCTGGGTCGAGACCCCGTCGAACCCGCTCCTCGGCATCAGCGACATCGTGGCTCTCGCCGAGGTCGCGCGCGGCGCCGGCGCGCGGCTCGTCGTGGACAACACCTTCGCGAGCCCCTACCTCCAGCAGCCGCTCGCCCTGGGCGCCGACGTCGTCGTGCACTCGACGACCAAGTACATGGGCGGTCACTCGGACGTCGTCGGCGGCGCGCTGGTCACCGCGGACGACACGCTCGGCGACGAACTCGCCTACCACCAGAACGCGATGGGCGCGATCTCCGGCCCGTTCGACGCCTGGCTGGTGCTGCGCGGTGTGAAGACGCTCGCCGTCCGGATGGACCGCCACAGCGAGAACGCGACGCGCGTCGCGGAGATGCTGGTCCGGCACCCGAAGGTCTCGAAGGTCTACTACCCGGGCCTGCCCGACCACCCCGGGCACGAGGTCGCGGCCAAGCAGATGAAGTCCTTCGGCGGCATGGTGTCCTTCCAGGTCGTCGGCGGCGAGCAGGCGGCCATCGAGGTCTGCGGCAAGGCGAAGGTCTTCACGCTGGGGGAGTCCCTCGGCGGTGTCGAGTCGCTGATCGAGCACCCGGGGCGGATGACGCACGCCTCGGTGGCGGGCTCCCCGCTGGAGGTGCCGGACGACCTGATCAGGCTGTCGGTCGGCATCGAGTCCGGTGACGATCTGCTGACGGACCTTCAGCAGGCGCTCGCCTAGAGCCAGTTGGGCGCGGGGGCGCCGGGGGCGGTCACCAGCCCTCCAGCGGCGGGGTCTTCTCGGACGGCGGGACCGTCCACGGCTCCACGACCCACGCCCACACCGCGAAGACGATCACGACCACCACGACGAACGACCAGAACAGCAGGCGCGCGGTGCGCCTGCGGTTCAGGGCGCGGACGCCACGGGCGGCCGCGCGGGCCGGCAGATCGACGGGGACCGGCGGATGCGGCAGGTCGAGCATCCGGCGGACCTCGTCCTCCTTACGGCTGTGGCCGCTCATCGCGCGGCCTGCCGGGAGTGCGCCGAGAGCAGCGACAGCGGCCAGTGCCCCGCCGGCCGGCGGGGCGGCGCGGGCCGCCGCATCGCGGCGACCGCCCGCGCGCAGATCGCGCGCACCCGATCGACCGGCAGCCCCAGCAGCGCCGCCGTCTGCTCCTCGGCCACCCCTTCGTACAGGCGCAGCACCAGAATGAGGCGCTCCTGCGGGCTGAGCCGGCCGAGCAGGCCCTCACCCGTCCGGGGGTGCCGCCAGGCACCCCGCGCGTAGCGGGTGACCAGCTCCTGGCGTGCGCGGTCGTACGGGTCCCCGTCGCGCAGCCGGTCCCAGTCCGCGTACGTACGGGCCAGGGCGGCCGTCAGCAGTTGCTCCGCGCGTGGTTTGGCGTCGGCCGGCTCACCCGTCAACAGTGTGGCGGCGTGCAGCAGCCGGCCTGCCGCGCCCGCGACGAACGCCTCGAACTCCCGGGCGCGACGGCGATCCGTACTCGCCTGCCGTCGCTCTCGCACACCTCATATGAGGACAGACCCGGGCCCAGGTCAAGAGGCCGGCGGTGGCTCCGTGCCGGAGGGTTCGTCCACCGGGGCCCGGTGCGGAGGCGGTTCGGCCGACGCGGGGCCCGACTGCCGTGCGGACAGGGCGGAGTTGAACCGGGTCAGGAGGGTGCAGAACGATTCTCGTTCGTCCTCCGTCCAGCCGTCCGTGACCTGTGACATCAGCTCACGGCGCGAGGATCTGACCTCTTCGAGGCGGCTCAGCCCGCGTACCGAGAGTTCGAGGACGACGGCGCGGCCGTCCTCCGGGTGTGATGTGCGCTTGACCAGGCCGGTGTCGACCAGCGGCGCGACCTGGCGGGTGACGGTGGAGGAGTCGATCCCCATCCCCGCGGCCAGCGCCTTGACGCCCATCGGGCCTTCCAGATCAAGCCGGTTGAGCAGCAGGTAGGCGGCGCGGTCCATGGAGTTGCGCACCTGGCCGACGCCGCCGAGGCGGGTCTGTTCCGCCCGTCGGGCGAAGACGGCCACCTGGTGCTGAAGGGCGTCGAGAAGTGCGGCGTCGTCAGCCGCGATGTCGCCGGCCGCGGCGACGGGTTCGGTGGCGACGGGTTCGGTACCGACGGAAGATGCCGGTGCGGTCTCTAAAGGTGCGGAGCCGGAGGGGTCGGAACCGGAGGATTCGGAGCCGGAGCCCGGGGAGGCCGACACAGCGGAAGTCATGTCCTGAGTAGGGGGCATGGCTGGGGCTCTCTCGTGCGGTGGTCGGATGGTGGGGGACAGAGTACGCGGCCCTGCCGGTAGCCGTACCAGCCCCGCGTAAACCCGTGGACGCCGCCTTCTTCCGGGCGGCCGACCGGTCGATGAGCTGCGAGACTGGCCGTCATGACCTTCGGTACGTCTCGTCCCTCCGGATCATTCAGTTCCGCCTCGCCGCGTGGCTCCGTGCCCGCGCTGATCCTCGACGACATCCGCGGGGCGCAGAAGATGCTCACCGGTGTGGCGCGGATGACCGCGATGGAGGGCAGCAGGCATCTGACGCACCTGGTCGGCGCACCCGTCCACCTCAAGTGCGAGAACCTGCAGCGGACGGGGTCGTTCAAGCTGCGCGGCGCGTACGTGCGGATCGCCGGGCTCTCGCCCGAGGAGCGCGCGGCCGGTGTCGTCGCCGCCAGCGCCGGCAACCACGCGCAGGGCGTCGCGCTCGCGTCGACCCTGCTCGGTGTGCGCTCCACCGTGTTCATGCCGCTCGGGGCGCCGCTGCCCAAGGTCGCCGCGACCCGTGAGTACGGCGCGGAGGTACGGCTGCACGGCCAGGTCGTCGACGAGACCCTGGCCGCCGCGCAGGAGTACGCGCGGGAGACCGGCGCGGTCTTCATCCACCCCTTCGACCACCTGGACATCATCGCCGGACAGGGCACGGTGGGCCTGGAGATCCTGGAGCAGTGCCCCGAGGTACGGACGATCCTCGTCGGTCTCGGCGGCGGCGGGCTCGCCGCGGGCATCGCCCTCGCGGTGAAGTCGGTGCGCCCGGACATCAAGGTGATCGGCGTACAGGCGGAGGGCGCCGCCGCGTTTCCGCCCTCGCTGCGGGCCGGGCGGCCGATGTCGATCGACGAGCAGCAGACGATGGCGGACGGCATCAAGGTGGGCCGGCCGGGCGAGATCACGTTCCCGATGATCAGGGACCTGGTCGACGAGGTGCGTACGGTCTCCGAGGACGAGCTGTCCAGTGCGCTGCTGCTCTGTCTGGAGCGGGCGAAGCTGGTTGTCGAGCCGGCCGGGGCGAGCCCGGTCGCCGCGCTGCTGAGCACGCCCAAGGCGTTCCGGGGGCCGGTGGTCGCCGTGCTGTCGGGCGGCAATGTGGACCCCCTGCTGATGCAGCGGATCCTGCGCCACGGGATGGCGGCGGCCGGGCGCTATCTGGGGCTGCGGCTGCGGATCACCGACCGGCCGGGGGCGCTCGCGACGCTGCTCGGGGTGCTGTCCGTGGCGGACGCCAACGTGCTGGACGTCAGTCACGTACGGACCGATCCCCGGCTCGGGCTGACCGAGGCGGACGTGGAACTGCATCTGGAGACCAAGGGTCCCGAGCACTGCGCGGACGTGGCCACGGCGCTGCGCGAGGCGGGTTACACGATCCTCGGCTGAGCCTTCGGCTCACCCCTCGGCGGACCCCTTGTCCGAGCCGCTGACCACCGCCCAGTCGCCTTTACATAGAGCTTACTTAAATACCTTGCCTGTCGCGATGTATCGCGTTAGCGTCAGGGCCTGCTTCCGTCGGCTTAAGCTCTCCGTTAGCACGGATTGCACCATTTGACAGCATCTGACACAACTCTGGGAGTACCCCTATGCCAGGCGCCATCTATGCCGAAGGCCTGGTCAAGACGTTCGGCGACGTACGAGCACTGGACGGCGTCGACCTCGATGTCCCCGAAGGCACGGTCCTGGGACTGCTCGGCCCCAACGGAGCGGGCAAGACCACCGCGGTCCGTGTGCTGACCACCCTGCTCCAGCCCGACAGTGGCAAGGCTTTCGTCGCGGGCATCGACGTGCTCAAGCACCCCAACGAGGTCCGCAGGAACATCGGCCTCTCCGGCCAGTTCGCCGCGGTCGACGAGTATCTGACGGGCCGTGAGAACCTGCAGATGGTCGGCCAGCTCTACCAGCAGAGCGCCCGCGCCGCGAAGGCCAGGGCCGTCGAACTCCTCGAACGCTTCAACCTCACCGACGCCGCCGACCGCACCACCAAGACCTACTCCGGCGGCATGCGCAGGCGCCTCGACCTCGCCGCGGCGCTCGTCGTCTCCCCGCCGGTGATGTTCATGGACGAGCCGACGACCGGCCTCGACCCGCGCAACCGCCAGCAGTTGTGGGGAATCATCGAGGAACTCGTCGCGGGCGGTACGACGTTGCTGCTCACCACCCAGTATCTGGAAGAGGCCGACCACCTCGCCCACGACATCTGCGTCATCGACCACGGCAAGGTCATCGCGCGCGGCACCGCCGACGAACTCAAGGCCCGCACGGGTGGCGAGCGCGTCGAGGTCGTCGTCCACGAGCGCGACCAGATCACCCCGACCCATGACGTGCTCGCCGGCTTCGGCAAGGGCGACGTGATGGTCGCCGACCACACCCGCAAGCTCACCGTCCCGGTCACCGGCGGAGCGAAGCTGCTCGCCGAGATCATCAGGGAACTCGACGCCCGCGGCGTCGAGATCGACGACATCGGCCTGCGCCGCCCCACCCTCGACGACGTCTTCATCTCGCTCACCGGCCACGCGGCCGAGGAGGGCCGGGAGAACGGCGAGAACGGCGAGAAGGGCGACGGCCCGGTGGATGCCAAGACACCGGGCACGGCACCGGGCGCGACAGCGGCCAAGCCGTCCGACACCGAGACGACCACGGACCCGAAGACGACCACGGACCCGAAGGAGAGCGCCAAGTGAGCGCCGTGACCGAGGCCTCGCCCAAGGCCCTCGCCCCGCACCCGCGCGGCGGCATCGTCCAGTCCGTCCGCGACTCGCTCGTGGTGGCCAAGCGCAATCTCATCCGGATGATGCGCATCCCGGAGATGATCATCTTCGGGCTGATCCAGCCCATCATGTTCGTGGTGCTCTTCACCTACGTCTTCGGCGGCTCCATCAACATCCCCGGCGCCCCCGCCGGCAGCGCCCAGGCCTACCGCGAGTTCCTGATGGCGGGCATCTTCGCGCAGACCGTCACCTTCGCCACGGCGGGCGCGGGCGCCGGCATCGCCGACGACATGCACAAGGGGCTCATCGACCGGTTCCGCTCACTGCCCATGGCACGCGGCGCGGTCCTCACCGGACGTACGCTCGCCGACCTCGTACAGACCGCCCTGACGCTCGTCGTCCTCGCGGCCGTCGCCCTGATCATCGGCTGGCGCACGCACGAGAACATCGGCAGCGTCCTCGGCGGCTTCGCGCTGCTGCTGCTGCTCGGGTACGCGTTCTCCTGGATCGGCGCGCTGATCGGGCTCATCGTCCGTACGCCGGAGGCCGCCACGTCCGGCGGGCTGATCTGGCTCTTTCCGCTGACGTTCATCTCCAACGCCTTCGTGCCGGTCAACGGCATGCCCGCGTTCCTCCAACACGTCGCGGAGTGGAACCCGTTCAGCGCGACCGTGCAGGCGGCGCGTGAGCTGTTCGGCAACACGATCCCGGGCCGGGAGGCGTCGGTGACCGGGGCGTGGCCGATGGAGCATCCGGTCTGGGCCTCGCTGATCTGGTCGGTCCTGATCATCGTGGTGTTCCGCACCCTGGCCGTACGGCGCTACCGCTCGGCCACCGCGTAGTACATCGTCGGACCTCGATCGCCGGGGGGGCCGCGTTGTGCGGCCCGCCCCGGCCGTAGATGGAGGGGAGAACCGGG